>NZ_QUDY01000006.1:18988-224442 GCF_003477745.1 Clostridium sp. AF35-15
GCAGATCGAGGCTGTGAAGAAAACAGCACAGGAACAGGTTGAGTCTGCAAGAAAAGAAGCGCAGGAGCAGATTGAACGTGCGAAGAGAGAGGTACAGGATCGCGTGGAATCCGCGGAAAAAGCAGCACAGGATCGCGCTGCCAGGGCGGAGCAGACAGCCCGGGAGCAGGCAGAAGCTGCAAAGAAAGAGGCATTGGAACAGATTGCGGATGCAAAGAAGGAAGCAAACGATTTCCGTGGAGAAGCAGAGGTTTGGAAACAGGAGGCAGAAGATCAGCATCTGGCGGTCGAGTCATCCCAGAGTGAAATCGCTTCTTTGCAGGACAAGCTGGAGATTCTCAAACAACAGCTTGAAGAAGCAAGACAGGCGGCGACAGCTGTGCAGACGGAAAAATCGCAGCTGGAAGCACGTCTGATGCAGACGGAACAGGAAAAACAAAGTGTAAAAGAGCAGCTGAGCCAGCTGGAGCAGGAAAAACAGACGATAAAGAAAGATCTGGAAGAAAGCCTCCAGGAGGCAGGGGCAGCACGTGAGGAACTGGCAGCTGTCCGTCAGGCACAGGTGGAGGCATATATGAAGCGGAAGCCATTTCCCAAGAGACAGGGAACGGTGGAACTGAAAGATGCAATTCTGCGGTTATAATGGGTGAAATGATATGAAAAAAAAGGTGGAAATTCTGGCACCGGCGGGTTCCTTCGATAGCATGAAAGCGGCGGTTGCTGCGGGGGCGGACGCAGTCTATATGGGCGGCAGCCGTTTCGGAGCCAGGGCATATGCGGAAAATCCGGATGAAACGGGGATGCTGGAAGCGATCAACTACGTGCATCTTCATGGGCGCCAGCTTTATATGACGGTCAATACGCTGGTAAAGGAAGACGAGATGGATGACTTATACGACTATCTGCTTCCGTATTACCAGGCGGGACTGGATGCCGTGATCGTGCAGGACATGGGCGTATTTTCTTATATCCGGGAGCATTTTCCGGATTTGCCGGTTCATGCGAGCACACAGATGACGATTACAGGACCGGAGGGCGCGGCGCTTATGACGAGAATGGGCGCGGTCCGCATCGTTACAGCGCGTGAACTTTCATTGGAAGAGATACGCCGCATTTATCAGGAGACGGGCGTGGAGATAGAGAGCTTTGTTCACGGGGCTCTCTGTTACTGTTATTCGGGACAATGCCTGTTCAGCAGCCTGATCGGAGGCAGAAGCGGCAACCGGGGACGATGCGCTCAGACCTGCCGGCTTCCGTTTGATGTCCTTCGGCGGTTGGATGAGAACAACCCGAATGAAAACAAAAAACAAAAGAAAGAAAATGGCGTGTTAAATCCGGACGATTCCAAGTATGTGCTCAGTCTCAAGGATCTTTGTACGCTGGATATTTTGCCGGATATTCTGGAAGCAGGCGTTTATTCCTTGAAAATCGAGGGGCGCATGAAGAGTCCGCGCTATACGGCAGGCGTGGTGCGCCTGTACCGGAAATATGTAGATTTATATTTAAAGAATGGCAGAAAAGGTTACCGGGTTGACCCGAAAGACCGGAAGGAGCTGCTGGATCTGTTTGACCGCGGCGGTCAGACGTTAGGCTATTATACCGAGCACAATGGACGCGATATGGTGGTCTGCCATGAGAAACCGGCATTCCGCCAGGAAAACCGGGAACTTTACCAGTATCTGGACAAAACGTATGTGGAAGCAGAGGTGAAAGAACCGGTTCAGGGGTTTGCGCGTGTCTGTGAAGGCGAACCGCTGCAGCTGACGCTTCAATACGAAGATCCGCTGACGGGAGAAAGCCGGATGGCAGGCGGAATCGGAGCAGTTGTCCAGACGGCAGTGAAACAGCCGATGAGCAAGGAACGGATTGAGAAACAGCTCGGAAAAACGGGAAATACGCCGTATTATTTTGAAAATCTGGAAGTGGAGACAGGCGGCAGCCCCTTTGTGCCGGTGCAGGAGTTAAATGAACTCCGCCGCTCTGCGTTTGAGCAGCTGACCGAGGAGATACTGCGTCCATACCGCCGGGAGATACCGGAAAATAGGGCGTGCGGGACAGGAAAAGGATGGCAAAATCCGGAAGAAAAGAATCTGGAAGAAAATAACCAGACAGGTTCGGAATCAGAAAAAACCAGCCCGGCTCAGGACGTTGAACTCACAGCAGATTTACCTGTACAGAGCCAGAAAACGCTGTTTGAGAATAAAAAAGGGAATAAAACAGCTCTGTACCACATCCACGTTTCGGTCGAACACCCGGCACAGTTAAAAGTGGCGTTATCCGTACCAGAAGTCGGCGCCATCTATCTGGATAGCGCTGAATTTGGCGCCGAACAGTGGAACGAATGGGTATCACACTGCCATGAGGCAGACAAGCAGTGTCTTTTGGTAATGCCGCATATTTTCCGCGATCGGGCAAAGGAATATTTTGAAACACATCGTTCCAGGCTGGAATCGGCGGGATTTGACGGTCTTGTCATCCGGGCATGGGAAGAGCTGGAACTGGTGCGCGAGTGGAAGATTTCCATCCCGCTTGTGATGGATTATGGTATTTATACGATGAATCACCGGGCGGAGGATTTTGTGCGGGAGATGGCGCCGGAGCTTTCGATGCGTTTTACCCTTCCGGTCGAGCTCAACAGCCGGGAGTTGGAGGCGCGCGACAGCCGGGAACGGGAACTTCTCGTATATGGTTCGATCCCGGTCATGGTAACCGCCCAGTGCATCCGGAAAACAGTGGAAGGATGCAGTAAATGTCCGGAATATCTGTATCTGCGGGATCGCAAAAAGAAGGTATTTCCGGTAAGGAACCAGTGCCGTTTCTGCTGCAATACGATCTACAATTCCAGCCCCCTGTCGCTTTTGAAGGATAAAAAGCAGATAGACCGCCTGCAGCCGGAGGTGCTGCGTCTGGCATTTACGTCGGAGAGTGCGGCACAGACCGGGGAAGTGCTGGATGCCTACGTGAAGACCTTCCTCCATCAGGAACCGGTGGAGCTGGAGGGTGAATTTACAAGAGGTCATTTTAAGAGGGGCGTAGAGTAGCGTGTGTACCGGGAATCTTCCGGGTACACATGAAAAGGAGGATCACCATGATAAATCTTGTGACAACGATGTCCAGGTATCTGATGATATTGCTGATACTGATTTATACATATTATAATTTCCGCTTTTTTTCACTGCCGGATGACGAGTCGAAACTCCGGCTCTGTCGTCTGCAGAATGTACCGCTGTTTTTGATATTTCTTCTGTCGGGTACGATCATTTATCTACAAACCGAGGATGAGGCAGTTGTGCTGTTTTTCGGCGCGCAGCTTGTCTTTTTTGTCCTGTACCAGCTCTTATACCGGCTGTTTTACCGGAATGCGTCGAGACTGTTGCTGAACAACACGTGTATGCTTCTGTGCACCAGTTTTATCATGCTGACGCGCATCTCGATGGACAAGGCGGTCCGCCAGTTTATCATCATGGCAGTTGCGGCGGTTATCACAATGATTATACCATATGTGATAGATAGAACCTGGCAGCTCGCTAAGATACCGTGGGTGTACGGCCTGATAGGTCTGGCGCTGCTGCTGGTTGTCTGTGTGATCGGCAATACCAGCTTCGGCGCGCAGCTTTCGATCAGTATCGGCGGGTTTTCGTTCCAGCCGTCCGAGTTTGTTAAGATCAGCTTTGTATTCTTCGTGGCGACGATGTTTTACCGCTCAACGGAGTTTAAAAATGTGGCGATCACGACCGGCGTGGCGGCGGCGCACGTGTTGATTCTGGTGTTATCCAAGGATCTGGGAAGTGCGCTGATTTTTTTCCTCGCCTATGTCCTGATGCTGTTTATTGCAACCTCCAACTGGCTGTATCTGGCAGGCGGTCTTGGAAGCGGCTGTGCGGCTGCGATGCTGGCGTATAAGCTGTTTTCGCATGTGCGTGTCCGCGTGGAAGCATGGCAGGATCCGTGGAGTGACATCGCAGGAAAAGGATATCAGGTTACGCAGGCGCTCTTTGCGATCGGCACAGGCGGCTGGTTTGGCATGGGACTTTACCAGGGGATGCCGAAGAAGATACCGGTTGTCGAGAAGGACTTCATTTTTGCGGCGATCTCGGAGGAGTTGGGCGGCATCTATGCGCTCTGTATTCTCCTGATCTGTCTGGGCTGCTTCATGCAGTTCATGCTGATTGCGACCCGGATGCAGGCATTATTTTACAAGCTGATCGCGTTTGGTCTGGGAATTGAGTATGTGGTGCAGGTGTTCCTGACGATCGGCGGCGTGACCAAGTTTATCCCGTCCACCGGTGTGACGCTGCCACTTGTCAGCTACGGAGGCAGTTCGATTCTCAGCACATTTATCCTGTTTGGCGTGATACAGGGACTATATGTCCTGAAACGGAATGAGGAAGAAGAGGAGGAGCAGCAGTTTGATGAGGCAGAAGGATGAAATGGAAAGAACTGAAAATGCGAGAGCGCGTTCAAACCGTCATATTCTGTGGCTGACCTATGGGATTGCGGCGCTCTTTATCGCGATGGCCGTTTATTTTGGCTGGTTTATCCAGTTTAAGAGTGAAAATGTGATCGGCAGCTCTTATAATGCGAGACTCGATCTCCTCTCAGACCGGGTGACCCGCGGTTCGATTATGAGCAATGATAAAACGGTGCTGGCGCAGACGAACGTTGCAAGTGACGGAAGCGAGAAACGCTATTATCCGTATGATTATCTGTTTGTCCATTCGGTCGGATATTCTGGCAAAAATGGAAAAACAGGTCTGGAGTCGCTGGCGAATTTCTACCTGCTTTCCTCCCATGTGAATCTGATTGAGAAAACGATCAATGAATTTCAGGGGAAGAAAAATCTGGGCGACAATGTGATTACGACGCTCGATGTGGATCTGCAGCAGACGGCATCCGACGCGATCGGAAAACACCGGGGTGCGGTGATCGTCATGGAACCGGATACGGGAAAGATTTTAACGATGGTTTCCCAGCCGAATTTCAATGCGAATCTCGTCGATGAGCGCTGGGCAGAGTTGATATCGCCGGACAATACGAAGGCGCAGTTAGTCAACCGCGCGACGCAGGGCTTATATCCGCCGGGATCGACGTTCAAGATGCTGACGGTGCTGGAATATATGAAAGAGAACCCGAATACCTGGCAGGACTATGTGTATAATTGTAATGGCTCTTACCAGAATGGCGATTATACGATTAAATGTTACCACGGGACGGCACACGGGGCGCAGAACCTGATTCAGGCATTTGCCAATTCCTGCAACGGTGCGTTTGCGGAGATTGGAATGCAGATTAATTCAGAAAAATTCCGGGCGCTGGCAAATCAGATGCTCTTTAATTCGGAGCTTCCGTACACACTTCCGTACAACCAGAGCACATTTTCGCTCGACGGCAGTTCGGATGACTGGGAAAAGCTTCAGACCGCGATCGGACAGGGAAAAACCCAGATTACGCCGCTGCATAACCTGATGATTGTATCGGCGATCGCCAACGGCGGCACGCTGATGAAGCCATATATGATCGATCATGTTGAAAATGTGGGTGGTCAGACGGTCAAGAAGTTCCTTCCGTCCGCCTATGGAACCCTGATGTCTGCGAATGACGCACAGTTTCTGACGCATCTCATGAGCCAGGTGGTCGAGATTGGTACGGGTTCCGCGATGCGGGGGACATCCTATACGGTGGCCGGAAAAACCGGTTCCGCCGAGTTTGAGACAGGTAAGGAGACACATTCCTGGTTTGTCGGTTTCGCTCCGGCAGACAAGCCGAAGGTGGCGATCTGCGTGCTGGCAGAAGAGTCCGGTTCCGGCGGTGCGGTCGCTGCGCCGATCGCAAGACAGGTGCTGGATCGGTATTTTGCGAAATATGGGCAGTAGGACAAAAGAAAAGGGCAGGAAAGCGATTTGAAGCTTTTCCTGCCCTTTTTGTCTCAAATATGCATAGTCACATTTTATTTACACAACCGTTCCAGATCCCCATAGAATCCCGGATAGGAGATGTTCACGCAGTCTGCATCCAGAATTTCGGTCTCGCCGGAAGCGCCGAGTGCGGCAACGGCGAAGGTCATGGCGATGCGGTGATCCTTCTTGCTGTCGATCACAGCACCGTGCAGCGGCTTGCCGCCGTGGATGATCATGCCATCCTCGGTCTCGGTCACATCCGCGCCCATAGCAGTTAAATTCTCTACCATGACAGCAATGCGGTTTGACTCTTTTATCTTCAGTTCCGCGGCATCGCGTATGACGGTGGTTCCCTCGGCATAGCACGCCATCGCAGCGATCACCGGAAGCTCGTCGATGAGAGTCGGGATGATCGCACCCTCGATCGCGGTTCCAGTCAGCTTACCGGAGCGGACGAGCAGGTCGGCGGTCGGTTCGCCGGAGGCGGTGTTTACATTGAGAAGTTCGACGTCCGCGTTCATCGCCTTGCAGACGCGCAGGATGCCGTCGCGGGTCGGGTTGATACCGACATTTTTAATTAAGATTTCTGAATCCGGTACGATGAGTCCGGCTGCGATAAAAAAGGCAGCGGAGGAGATATCGCCCGGAACCAGAATTTTCTGTCCATAGAGCTGTTTTGCCGGCTGTAAAATCGCGGTGGTTCCTTCTGTGTGGATGTCTGCGCCGAATGCGGACAGCATCCGTTCACTGTGATCGCGGGAAATGTACGGTTCGGTCACACGGGTTTCTCCGTCGGCATACAGACCTGCCAGCAGAATCGAGGATTTGACCTGGGCGGAGGCAACCGGAGAATTATAATGGATGCCGTGCAGCGGTGAGCCGGTGATATGGAGCGGCGCGCAGCCATTTCCATTGACACTCTCGATCTTTGCGCCCATCTGGGAGAGAGGATCGATGATGCGCTTCATCGGACGTTTCTGGATGGAAGCGTCGCCGGTCAGTGTTGTGTCAAATTTCTGGGCCGAGAGAATGCCGGAGATCAGGCGCGTTGTGGTTCCGCTGTTGCCGCAGTCTAAAACGGAGTCTGGGGCAGTCAGCCCGTGCAGCCCACGTCCGTGGACGAGAACGGTCTCGCCCTGATTTTCGATCGAGATTCCCATTTTGGAAAAACAGGAGATCGTGGAGAGACAGTCTGCGCCCTGCAGGAAGCCGTGGATTTCGGTCAGTCCGTCCGCAAGAGCGCCGAACATGACGCTGCGGTGGGAGATGGACTTGTCTCCCGGAACGGTCAGTTCGCCCCGGAGAGAAGATGTATGGGTAAATTTCATTGAGTTCATAGTTGTACCTGCCTAAACATTAATGTTGAAAGTTAAGTTTGAAACATACATTGCAGTCTACGCGAACAGCGTGTAATTGTATTTCTTCAAACGCGCCCACGCCGCTTCCATCGAAGCCTTGTCGTAGAAGCTGATCCGCAGCGCGCCCTCGCCATGCTCACGGTTGTGGCTGATGCCGATATTTTTGATACTGATTCCTTTACCGGAGAGGATCGAGGAAATGATGGAGATAGCACCTGGCTCGTCCACCACGTCGGCGGAGAAGGCATATTCCGGCTGTATCGATCCTTTTGGAATTTCTGCAAACGAATTCCGGTAGTCGCGGGAGGACTCAAACAGCTGGTAGATGGCTCTAGACTGGTGGTCGGACAGTTCTTCCCGCAATGTCGTCAGGGAATCAATGTAGCGATCCAGCACCTCAGTGATATTGCCTGTGTTCGTCATGCAGATCTGTTCCCACATGACCGGAGAAGAGGAGGCAATACGGGTGATATCCTTGAAACCTCCGGCAGCCAGCCGTTTCATCATCTGATCCTCGCTGTCGCAGTCGTGTACCAGGTTGACCAGGCTGGAGGCGATGAGGTGCGGCAGATGGCTGATCGCCGCGACAATGAAATCATGACGATGGTAATCCAGCACCAGGGGCAGCGCACCGATCGCCTTTGCCACATTCACCATACGGTCAGTGTGGGAAGCTGGGGTGTGCGGTGTCGGGGTAATGATATAGTATGCATTTTCCAGCAAATGGTCGGTTGAACTCTCGTAGCCGGTCTTTTCCGAGCCAGCCATCGGGTGTCCGCCGACGAAGCAGCTTTCCATGCCAAGCGCGGCAACGGTCTCATGAATGCTGGTCTTGGTGCTTCCGACGTCAGTCACAACCGCGCTTTCCTTTAAGAACGGGCGGATCTGGCGCAGATAGGATTCATTAAATTCAACCGGTGTGCACAGGAAAATGATGTCGCACTCGCTTAAATGCTCGTCCACGCCGTCCAGAATCAGGTCAACAATGCCGTCTGCATGTGCCTGTTCCAATTTTTCGCGGGTCCGCATATAAGCCATGATCTGAATATCCGGGGCGCTGCGTTTCAAACCTCTGGCGATAGAGCCGCCGATCAGACCGAGTCCGATGAAACCGGCGGTAAGATGATTAATCGGTGTATTCATAGCAATTACGCTCTCTTTCATAAGTAGTATAGTAAAAAAATGAAACTAGAAATTATTGTAGAATAGAACAAGTCACTTGTCAACGATTTTACGCGTTGAAGTGAAAAAGAATTTTTTTACATCTGTTTATTACTAAATTTGCGAAAATGCGATTGATTTCACCGCCTTTGAACAGGGAAATTGTCGCATTTTCAATGCTTTTCAAAATAAAACGAATAAATTTTGTATAAAGGTGTTGTTTTGCTTGAAATTTTCTCTATTTTCTTGTACAATATGAACAGAGGTTAAAATACAAGAAAAAAACATCAAAATAAATAGACGGGAGGACTTAACTATGAACGTGTATGGGACAAAACAAATCCGCAATGTAGTGTTACTGGGGCACGGCGGTGCCGGCAAGACAACGGTAGCAGAGGCGCTGGCACTGGTAACAGGTACTACCAAGAGAATGGGAAAAGTTCCGGAAGGAACCACCATCAGCGATTATGATAAAGAAGAAATCAAGAGACAGTTCTCTATCTCCACCACGCTGATTCCGTTGGAGTATCAGGGAGAAGATGGACCGATCAAGATTAACCTGTTAGATACCCCTGGCTATTTTGATTTTGTGGGAGAAGTAGAGGAAGCTATCAGTGTAGCAGATGCAGCAATCATCGTTGTAAACTGCAAGGCTGGCATCGAAGTCGGAACCGAGAAGGCATGGGAACTCTGTGAAGAGTACAACCTGCCGCGCCTGTTCTTCGTTACCAACATGGATGACGATCAGGCAAGCTTCCGTGAGCTGATCTTAAAACTGGAGAAACAGTTTGGCCGTAAGATCGCGCCGTTCCAGGTGCCGATCCGTGAAAATGAAAAATTTGTCGGCTTTGTCAATGCGGTAAAGATGGAAGGCCGCCGTTTCACCCATTTAAGCGAATATGAGAAATGCGAGATTCCGGAGTACACCAAGAAGAACCTCGGCATCATCCGTGATGCGCTGATCGAGGCAGTGGCAGAGACGAGTGAAGAATATATGGAGCGCTATTTCTCCGGTGAAGAATTTACACAGGAAGAGATCGCACAGGCGCTGCGCGAGCACGTAAGTGAGGGCAACATCGTTCCGGTTATGATGGGTTCCGGTGTCAATGCACAGGGCTTCGCATATTTGCTGCAGGCGATCGATAAATACTTCCCGTCACCGGACAAGTTCGAGTGTGTCGGTGTCGATGTATCGACCGCAGAGCGCTTTACCGCTAAATATAATGACGATGTATCCCTGTCGGCACGTGTTTTCAAGACTGTGGTTGACCCGTTCATCGGCAAATACTCCCTGATGAAGATTTGTACCGGTACCTTAAAACCAGATACCGTTATCTACAATGTAAATAAAGACGCTGAAGAGAAAGTTCAGAAAGTATATGTTCTCCGCGGCAAGGATGTCATCGAGGTTCCGGAATTAAAGGCGGGCGATATCGGCGCAGTTGCCAAATTAAACGTTACTCAGACCGGCGATACCATCGCAGTCCGCACGGCTCCGATTGTATACCACAAACCGAAGATTTCTACCCCGTATACCTACATGGCATACGCAGCTAAGACCAAAGGCGATGAGGACAAGATCTCCAGTGCACTGGCGAAGATGATGGACGAAGATCTGACACTCAGAAGCGTCAGCGATACCGAGAACCGTCAGACCTTACTTTACGGCATCGGCGAGCAGCAGCTCGAAGTCGTTGTCAGCAAGCTGCAGGCAAGATATAAAGTAGACATTGTGCTCAGCAAACCGAAATTTGCATTCCGCGAGACACTTCGCAAGAAAGTAGAAGCACAGGGCAAATATAAGAAACAGTCCGGTGGACATGGACAGTACGGCGATGTTAAGATGTCCTTCGAGCCGTCCGGCGATCTGGAGACACCATATGTATTCGAAGAGAAGGTATTTGGCGGTGCCGTTCCAAAGAACTACTTCCCGGCAGTTGAGAAAGGTATTCAGGAATGCGTACAGAAGGGTCCGTTGGCTGGATATCCGGTTGTCGGTGTGAAAGCAACCCTGTTAGATGGTTCCTATCATCCGGTTGACTCCTCCGAGATGGCATTCAAGATGGCAGCGACGCTGGCATTCAAGAAAGCGTTCATGGAAGCGAATCCAGTTCTCCTTGAGCCGATCGCATCTCTGAAAGTAACCGTTCCGGATAAATTCACCGGCGATGTTATGGGCGATCTGAACCGCAGAAGAGGTCGTGTTCTCGGTATGAACTCCAACCATCACGGCAAACAGATCATCGAGGCAGATATCCCGATGTCCGAGCTGTTTGGTTATAACACCGATCTTCGTTCCATGACCGGCGGTATCGGTGAATTCTCCTATGAGTTCAGCCGCTACGAGCAGGCTCCGGGCGATGTACAGAAGAGAGAAGTGGAGGCGAGAGCAGCAGAAGCTGAATAATGGCAGATGAAGTGCTTACCGTTTCGGTCAAAAATATGATATTCTTATATAAATAAGCAGAAAACCGCCGCAGGCGGCTGAGTGGATCGATACCGATTCATCAAGGCTGTCAGCGGCGGCTTTCTCTTTCTGGAAGGTCTTTCGGATCGATATGGTTATAGGCTGTGCTTGAATTGAACAAAGCGCTGCGAATGTTATCGATGGGACAGGCGAGAAGTTAAGGCAGTGAATGCGGATGCTAAATTGCTACGAATTGCGTGCTTTTGGAATTTTCAAAAAGAAGGTTATAAATTGTAAGAAAATAGAAAAGACTACCCACCTGTAAAAAGGTATAATGTTGCAAAGAGAACAACTTATACAGACAGGTGGGTGGTCTTTTTATGATAGAGAAAAATGAGAAAAGCGGGGAACTCATGGAAGTAAAAGAACAGGCAAAAACAGTTCGGAAACACCCGGAGCGGATGATCGTGCGTATCTGGCTGGTGCTGGCGCTTATTTGTCTGCTGGCGGGTCTGATCGCCCAGTATACGTTCCGGCTGAAAGAACCGCTGTTTCTGCACTACAGCCAGTCGGCCTATCTGGGCTGTGGGCTGGACGGAGTAGAAACTTCGGAGGATGGAATCGTTCCATCTGTGTCAAGTGAGGCGCTTGAAGAAGAAAGTACCGATTCCGATGTGAAAGTTGGAGTTTTAGACAAAGGTGTGAAAGACCTGAATGCGAATATGGAATTGGAGAATACAGTGTCCTTATATGCACTAGGGGAAGAAAATGTGGATGAGACAGATGAAACTTCGGATGTATGGTATACACAGGTAAATTTTGCCTATCTGACGGATGTGACGGATGAGATCTGTGTGAGAGAAATTCGTTTTTCAGAGTTGCCTGAACTTCAAATGCAGGAAATGCGGGAGACAGTCCAGTCAGCGGGACAGTATGCGCTTCATCGCCTGGATGCTACGCTTTCGATTGAAGATCCGCAGCATAACGGGATCCGTCAGTGGAGAATCCTGACGCGGGCGCAGGTGCTCTATTCAGATGGAAACACAGCGGACGTAAAAATTGGTAATCTGGTACTGATTGCAAATCCGGAGGGCGGGAGCGCCCTGGAAAATCCAAGTTCCAGCGCCAATTCAGATGGAACGGCCACACAGGTTTACACCGTTCAGAAAGATGGAACCATCGAAGTAAAAGGCTGCATTGCGTCAGCCGGGGAGATGGAAAATTTTTCGATGACCTTAAATGGAGAGCCTATCCCAGCCCAAAAAGAAGGGGAAGATCCGAAACGGCTGACAGTAAAAACGGGTGATGTGCTGACGTTCCAGAGCCATTGGATTGGCAAAGAGGAAGACCAGTCGCCGCAGGTATTTCATTCAGGAGTTGCAGTGCTTTCATATATCGGCAAAGATGGCGGGGAGCAGGTTCTTTCATTTGAAAATGAATACAGGAAGAGAAGGGAGCTTCGCTTTATTGATGTGTGGAAATATCTGCTGAAAGAGGAGGCATTTAAGTGAAAACGGGAGATCATAAGATTTTAGCCGGTCTGATTCTTGCTTCGATTCATATTAATCTGTTCCATGTGATGCTGCTGCCGCCCTGCATCGGGTTCCTGATTTTATATATCGGGATTCTCCAGAAAGAGCGGCAGGCTGGATTTTTCCAGATGGATGTAAAAGAGATGAGAGTGTACCGGGCAGCAGGGGCGGCGCTTGTGCTGGTGACTGCTTTTTCTAGCTTCCTGTCCATGTTCTGGAGGCGGCCGGACGGAACCATCTGGTCGCTGATTCCGTGTATGCTGGAATATGTGGTGCTCTATGGACTGATGGAAAGCTACACCGCAGGTTCGCCCAGACATTCCTATCACTCCGAACTGTGCTGTGGATATGCTATGGTAATGGGAGCAGCACTGTGTGGGTACGCAGTCAGCCTGATTCTGCATATCGCGCTGTGGCAGCTCTTTGCGTCTATGATTATTCTGGTCTGCCGGTTTATGGTGGTTATGGTTGTTATAGGGGCGAAGAAAGAGGCATAAAAAATAAAAAGCCGTAATCAGATATACTCGCCCATGGGATTAAACTCATGAGCGAAAGTATAAGGTTACGGCTTTTCTATGTTGAAAATTCTGGTTTTCAAATAATCAAAGATAACATGGAATGTTGATGTTTCGGTTCCGATGTATCTTTCCAATTTTTATTTAAAATTCTCCTCCGCATACCGGCGCAGCTCATCACGGAAATCCGGGTGTGCGATGGCGATCATGGCATCCGCTCGTTCTTTTAAGGTAAGCCCGGTCAGTTTTGCGATACCGTATTCGGTCGCCACGTACTGAATCATGGTACGCGGTGCAGATACGGTGCTGCCGCCCGGAATGAACGGTACGATGTTGGATTTTAAGGAGCCATCTTTTTTCTTGTGGGTGGAAGCAAGGCAGATAAAGCCCTTGCCTCCCTCGGAGCGGAATGCGCCCTCCAGGAAATCCATCTGTCCGCCGATACCGGAGAGCTGTCGGGTGCCGGCAGACTCGGCATTTTCCTGTCCCATCAGATCCAGCTCGACACCACCGTTGATACTGATGACATTTTTCATCTCACCGATGCGGTACGGGGAGTGGACGTAATCGACGTCAGCCGGATGGAAGAGCTGCGGCTCATTATCCAGCCAGTCATATAATTCCTGAGAGCCCATGGCAAGGTTCCAGGTAGAATAACCGTTGTCAATTTCCTTCTTCTTGTTGGTCAGCTTGCCAGCCTTATAGAGGGCTAAAAAAGCATCGCTGATGGTGCCGGTGTGGCAGCCGAGGTCGGTTTTGTCGGACTGTGCCAGCATATTGGCAACGGTAAACGGAACGCCGCCGACGCCCAGGGAAAGGACAGCGCCGTCCGGGATCTCCTCAACGACACGTTTGGCAATCTCAATATCAATGGCGCTCGGATCGCGGTAGGTGCGGATCGGAAGCGGCTCATGCTCGCCCTCGACGATGAAATCTGCC
Organism: Clostridium sp. AF35-15; assembly: GCF_003477745.1. NCBI lineage: Bacteria > Bacillati > Bacillota > Clostridia > Eubacteriales > Clostridiaceae > Clostridium > Clostridium sp. AF35-15. The sequence continues at coordinate 32,798 of NZ_QUDY01000006.1, forward strand.
TCTGAGAGGTGGACACGGTGGGAACCATCGACGCCCTGTAAGCGCGGGAGGCGCTCATTGATCTCGAAGATGACGGTGCGCGCATTCTCAAAGATGGTGCGCCATGCATAGTTGGAAATACCCAGTCCGCAGCAGCCGTCCGCATCTGGTCTGGAAACCGGTACAAAGGCAACATCCACGCGAATGTGGTGGCGGTACATTTCCGGCAGGGAACGCAGCATCATCGGCATAAACTTGCAGAGCCCACGGGTCTGCAGCTTGCGCTCATAATCGCCGATGTGCCAGCTGTAGTAGCTGAATGCTTTCTGCTCCGGGTCGCTTTCGACAACCTCGATGCGCGGGCGGATGACTAAACCACCGCGGATCTTGACATCGGTCAGCTCATCCCTGCGTGCTGCCAGCGCACGGTCGAGAAGCTCCGGAAATCCAGCGCCAAAGCCATAATCCACCCAGTCGCCCGGCTGAACAGCCTTGACGGCGGTCTCAGCACTTACAAATTTGCCTGCGTAATTGTTAGACATAGTAAAAATCCTCCATCGGTATGAAATTCATAATTTTCTAGTTTCCATCATATCCCAGAAAGCGCTTTTTTGCAACTTCCAAAGACAATTCCAAAAGACAATTTTTAAGCTGGGTTTTAAGATAAGTTTAATACGGAAATAGTTGACAAAATAGGTGTTTATGATAAAATTAAGTGTTTATAATTAAGAGTTGGTCTTTTACACAGCAGGCAGAAGTGCCTGTATTTTTATGTAATAGGAAATTCCTTGGAATCCCCTATTACACAAAAAGGCACTAACGTGCCAATGATGTGCACTTGCGCGAAGCAGAAACATGTCGCAAGCGACCGCGCTCGGCGCGAGAATGTGACTGTAAAGAATACAACAAATATAGAAAGAGAGGAGTTACGACAAATGAAAACAAATACGGATTTATTTGAAAAAACACCCGTACCGAAGGCGGTCGCAACCATGGCGGTTCCGACCATGATTTCCATGCTGGTGGTTGTTATCTATAACATGGCGGATACATTTTTCATCGGTCAGACGAAGGATCCGCTGCAGGTGGCGGCAGTTTCGCTGGCAACGCCGGTCTTTATGATTTTTATGGCATTAGGCCATCTGTTCGGTATCGGCGGCAGCTCAGCGATATCGAGAGCACTGGGAGAACGCCATAAAGATCGGGCATGTCATATCAGTTCATTCTGCTGCTATGGATCCCTGGGGCTGGGCGTCATAGTGGCTATCCTGTCTGTACTTGGAATGGAAACCATTCTGCATCTCATCGGTGCCAGTGTAAATACGATCGGTTTTGCGAGACAGTACCTGGCGATTATTGCAATCGGCGCGCCGTTTATTATGTTTTCAACTGCATTTGCGAATATTCTGCGGGGAGAAGGCGCATCGAGAGAATCGATGGTCGGAAACCTGATAGGTACCGTAGTAAATATTATTTTGGATCCGATCATGATCCTGGTGCTTGGCTGGGGAGTGACCGGTGCAGCGCTTGCGACGATCATCGGCAATATTGCGGCCTGTCTTTACTATATTGCTTATTATCTACGGGGAAAATCGACACTGTCGATTCATTTTCGTGATTTTAAGATGGGAGATGGAATCGCTTCCGGCGTGGCAGGGATCGGTATTCCGGCTTCCTTAAATAACATCCTGATGAGCTTTGCCAATATTATCCTGAACCAGGCGCTGGTCGGCTACGGTGACACACCGGTAGCGGCGATGGGGGTTGCGATGAAATCCAATATGCTTGTTGTCCTGCTGCAGATTGGTCTCTGCGTGGGAATCCAGCCGCTGGTCGGTTATAATTATGGAGCGCGCAACAAGAAACGCCTGATGTCGGTATTCAAATTTACAGGACTTGTATCGGTTATTATGGGAACGATTCTGACATTGATTATGATTGTCGCAAGAAAGACAATGATTCAGATGTTTATTAATGATGCGGAAGTTGTCCAGTATGGTATTCAGATGGTGGTTGCCCTGCAGCTTTCTGCGCCACTCCTTGGTATCTTATTCCTCTGCATCAATACGATCCAGGGAATGGGAAAAGCGCTTCCGTCGCTGATTCTTACGATCTGCCGCCAGGGACTGATTTTTATTCCGCTGATTTTCGTGCTGAATGCGATGTTTGGCCTGGATGGAGTTATCTATGCACAGCCGGCGGCGGATTATCTGTCGATTGTGGTGGCGATTTTGATTTGCACACATCTGTTCCGGACGATGGATCATAGAGAAGAGAAAGCAGAAGGCTGAGAAGATTCAATAGATTCAATAAGGAAAAATATGCTTAAAGAAAATAAAAGAGAAGAAATCACAAAGAACATAGAGAAGGGGGAAGCCCTTGTAGAACAGGTGGCAGATGGAATCTGGCGGATCGGTGTGGAATTGCCGCAGAATCCTTTGCGGGAACTCAACAGTTACCTGATCAAGGGGAAAGAAAACGGGCGCGACCTTCTGATTGACACCGGATTTCGGCGCGAGGAATGCCGGGAGGCGCTGTTTGCCGGGCTTCGGGCACTTGGCAGCAGTCCGGAGCGGCTGGATATTCTTCTGACACACCTGCACTCGGATCACACAGGACTTGCCAGGGAGGCGGCAGGGACGGACAGCCACATCTATATCAGCGGAACCGATCTGGCAATCTTAAAGGACGGTTTTACACCAGAGCGTCCGCTTCGGCTGGCGGAGCAATTCCGTGCCGGGGGATTTCCGGAGGATGAAATGAAGAAAACGCAGGCGCTCAATCCGGCAGTCCGCTATAAGCTGGATCAGGTTGATGACCGTTTTGTTCCGATTGAGGCAGGCTGGAAATACACGGTAGGAGATTACACGCTGGAAATGATCTCCGTGCCGGGGCATACGCCGGGCAATGCGATGTTCTGGGCAAAGAAACAGGGCATCATGTTCACGGGCGATCATATCCTGTTTGATATATCGCCGAATATTACTTCCTGGCTGGAATCGGAGGATTCATTAGGTGATTATCTCGATAGCCTGCGCCTCGCCAGAAAATATCCGGTCCGCCTTGCCTTGCCGGGACACCGGAAGACGGGCGATTATGCAGCGCGCATCGAGGCGCTGCTGGCACACCATGAGCGGCGTCTGGCGGAGACGGAGGCGCTGCTTGCCGAACATCCGGGTATGACGGCATATGAGACGGCTGGAAAGATGCGCTGGAAGATCCGTGCCGCCAGCTGGGAAGAATTTCCACCGTCCCAGAAGTGGTTTGCGGTGGGCGAGTGCATGGCGCATCTGGACTACCTCCGCCTGCGCGGCAGAATCCGCCGGGAGATGGACGGAGAAGTGTGGAGATGGTTCACGGTAACGGCTAAATACTGTTAGAATTAACTAACAATTATTACTATTGACTAACAATAGTCTGACTGCATATAATAATAGTAAAGAAAGCAGTAACTGTTCAGTAGGTCTGCGCATTTACTGCGCTGACCGTACGAAAACATGGACCAGCAGACAAAAATCCCATTGCCGTAGGCAATTTTTAATGGATTTTTGCGCGTGACTGTGAAGGTACTGAACAGTTACAGAAAGCGGAATATCAGTCAGGAGGTCGTTGTATGCAGTCGTTGGCAAAGGTGCAGGCGGGAGAGTCCTGTGAAATCAAGTGGATGTTTGGAAATGCGGATGTGATGAACTTTTTGGAGCGCTATGGAATCAAAGAAGGAAGCCGTATCCGGGTCCTTGGACGTGTGCTGGATGGTCTGATCATCGGAAATGGAAAGGTTCGGCTGGCACTGGGCGATGAAGTGGCAGAGCGGATTCAGGTGTAGGTTTGACGGTGATTGAAAGATTGTCGAAAATGTCATGTATTGAAAGAACGTCGAATCTGTCACGTGCAAGTTTGAGAAGGTCACGTTACTTGACATTTCTTCCCATTTATGCTATTCTACCAGATAGCACAAATGCAATGAACGGAAGTAGTAAGCCGCGAAATTTCTACAGAGAGCTGCCGGATGGTGTGAGGCAGCGGAAGGAAGCCGCCGAACTGGTCCGGGAGCAGCCTGTTGAAAGAAGTGTTTTTGAATACCCGAGTAGACAGAGCCGGTCATCCGCCGTTACAGGACGATGAGGAGCACACGGATTCCGTGTGAAATAGAGTGGTACCGCGCAGTTGGAATTTTCGCCCTGCGTCTCTATACAGGTAATGTAGAGACGCAGGGCGTTTTTGACGTTACCGGATTGAAAGAATGTCCGCAAGGGTTGGATGTTATGCAACTGCCAACGGATCAGTCGATTGCAATAATGAATCATCATTTTAGAGACTGGAGCCGGATTTTGACAGGAAATAGCAAAAAATCAGCGTGGGTTAAGCAGAAAACAGGAGGAACAAAGATGTCACAGTACAATCATACCGCCATTGAGAAAAAATGGCGCGAGAACTGGGAAAAACATCCCATCAATGTAAACGATGGAAAGAAAGAAAAATATTACTGCCTGGATATGTTCCCATATCCGTCCGGAAGTGGTCTGCACGTTGGTCACTGGAGAGGCTACGTTATTTCAGATGTATGGAGCCGTTATCAGCTGCTGCGCGGCAAATACGTGATCCATCCGATGGGCTGGGACGCATTTGGTCTGCCGGCAGAGAACTACGCGATCAAGATGGGCGTACACCCGGCTATCTCGACCGAGTCCAACATTAAAAATATTAAACGTCAGATCAACGAGATCGCAGCCATCTATGACTGGGATATGGAAGTAAATACCACAGATCCGGCATTCTACAAATGGACCCAGTGGATCTTCGTCCAGATGTTCAAAAAAGGCCTGGCATACGAGAAAGAATTCCCGATCAACTGGTGCCCGTCCTGTAAGACAGGTCTGGCAAACGAGGAAGTTGTCAACGGCTGCTGTGAGCGCTGCGGTACCCCGGTTACCAAGAAAAACCTGCGTCAGTGGATGCTCAAGATTACCGCGTACGCAGACCGCCTCTTAAATGATCTGGACAAACTGGACTGGCCGGAGAAGGTTAAAAAGATGCAGACTGACTGGATCGGTAAATCTTACGGTGCAGAGGTTGATTTCGGCGTAGAGGGACGCGATGAGAAGATCACCGTTTACACCACCCGCCCGGACACCCTGTACGGTGCAACTTTCATGGTACTGGCTCCGGAGCACGCGATGGCAAAGAGCCTGGCAACCGATGAGACCCGCGAGGCAGTTGAGAAATACATTTTCGATTCCTCCATGCGTTCCAACGTAGACCGTCTGCAGGATAAGGAAAAGACCGGCGTATTTACCGGAACTTATGCAATCAACCCGATCAACGGTGCGAAGGTTCCGATCTGGCTGTCTGATTATGTATTAGCTGACTACGGTACAGGCGCTATCATGTGCGTACCGGCACACGATGACCGTGACTTCGAGTTTGCAAAGAAATTTAATATCCCGATCATCCAGGTTATCGCAAAAGATGGCAAAGAGATCGAGAACATGACTGAGGCGTATACCGAGGCATCCGGCACGATGATCAACTCTGGCGAGTGGAATGGTATGGAATCTTCCGTACTGAAAAAAGAAGCGCCGGAAATGATTGAGAAGAGAGGTATCGGTCACAAGAGAGTCAATTATAAGCTGCGTGACTGGGTATTCTCCCGTCAGCGTTACTGGGGCGAGCCGATCCCGATCGTACACTGCCCGAAGTGCGGCAATGTACCGGTTCCGGAGGATCAGCTTCCGTTAAAACTTCCGGAGGTAGAAAGCTATCAGCCGACTGGTACCGGCGAATCCCCGCTGGCAGCCATCGACGAGTGGGTCAACACCACCTGCCCGTGCTGCGGCGCTCCGGCAAAACGTGAGACAAACACCATGCCGCAGTGGGCGGGATCTTCCTGGTACTTCCTGCGCTATGTAGATAACAAGAACGATAAAGAACTGGTATCCCGTGAGAAAGCAGACAAATATCTGCCGGTTGATATGTACATCGGCGGTGTTGAACATGCAGTACTGCATCTGCTGTATTCCCGTTTCTACACCAAGTTCCTGTGCGATATCGGTGTTATTGACTTCGACGAGCCGTTCAAGAAGCTGTTCAACCAGGGTATGATCACTGGTAAGAATGGTATCAAAATGAGTAAGTCGAAAGGAAATGTCGTATCCCCGGACGATCTGGTACGCGACTACGGCTGCGATTCCCTGCGTCTCTATGAGCTTTTCGTAGGACCGCCGGAACTGGATGCAGAGTGGGATGACCGCGGTATCGAGGGCGTATCCCGTTTCCTGAACCGTTTCTACAACCTGGTTATGACCAGCAAGGACAAAGATATCAAAGAAACTAAGGAAATGGTTAAACTGCGCCACAAACTGGTATTCGACATTGAGCAGCGTTTCGAGCAGTTCAGCCTGAATACCGTTATCTCCGGTTTCATGGAGTACAACAACAAGCTCATCGATCTGGCAAAGAAAGAGGGCGGCATCGACAAAGAAACCCTCAAGACCTTTACCATCCTTCTGGCACCGTTCGCACCGCATCTGGGCGAGGAGCTGTGGCAGGAGCTCGGCGGAACCGACAGCGTATTCCACGCTTCCTGGCCGGAGTGTGATGCGGAGAAGATGAAGGATGACGAGAAAGAGGTAGCCGTTCAGATCAACGGCAGAGTCCGCGCGACCATTACCGTACCGGCAGACATCTCCAAAGAAGATGCCATCGCCGCTGGTAAGGAGGCTATCAAGGACAAGCTGACAGGAAATATCGTAAAAGAAATTTACGTTCCGGGACGGATTGTGAATATTGTTATGAAATAAATAAAAACGGCATGGGAAGAAGCAGAAGAATCTGTGACTTTTCTGTGCAGATAAGGTCAGCGGCCATACAGGGGAGAAAAACTGTGTGGTCGCTGTTTTTTGCCCGCTCCTTTTTCGCGTGCCTGCTATTTGATTTCCTAAATGATAAAATAAAATTATGTGATTTCAGAAGGGATAGGTGAATATGGGAATGTTTGTCAACCCGGACAATTCGGCATTTCAATCAGCCCTGAATGCAAAAAGCATTCTTGATGAGGAAAAACTCATTTGGAATGCTTTTTTGCTGTCTATACGAAACATTCCACATGAAGCTTCTGGGAGGAAGCGAAGGTGTGGAGTGCTATCGTTCAATAAAATTGTCTAAAAAGTCTACCAATTCAAAAGATAAATTTTATATCATAAATGCAACATAATAGCTTGTAGCTAGAAAAATCAGAATAAAAAATTTCGTAGAATATCTAGTTCTGCGAAAATAAAAGGTTTTATATGCAGAACCCAAATGCCGTATTGACAAAAGCTTCAAAAGCAAAGGGAAATATTATATGAGAATTTCAGAAATTTTTGTTCAGAAATGACGACTTAATAATTTCATAAGAGATTCTTGGGAGAAACTTCTATTGAATTAACCTTGAAAGTATCGTATAATGATTGAAGATTTTCGCAGAACTAGATATTCTGCGAAAATCGCAAACATGAAAGGGAGAACGCCTGTATGTGGTACGTGGTGCAGACACCTGTGGGACGCGAGGCAGAAGCGGCGGAAAAACTGAATCATTTTTATCGGGATAAGGCTGAAAAGCCTTGTTTTGTGCTGTCCAAAGAACGGACCTGGCGGATGGGCGGTGTCTATTATGTAGATACGGAAGTCATGTTTCCGGGCTATGTGTTTGTGGACACGGCGGATGAGCCGGTTTTGGAAGACGGAGTGAAATGTCTGGCGGGGCTGGTTCGATTTCTGAATGCTGGTTCGGAAGCGCATCCATATGGAACGGCAGTCCCCCTAAAAAAAGAGGAAGAGAAATTTCTGAAAGAACTTCTTCGGGAGGATTCTTCTCACACCGTCCGGCGGTTTCTGGTGCGGGCAAATGACGCGGGGGAGATCAAATGGGCGGAAGGAGTGCTTGGTGAGATGCTGCCAAAGATCATCCGGAAGCGGCTGCGGAAACGAATCGTGACGATTCAGGCAGAACTGCTGAACGAAGCACGACAGGTAGAGCTGGCAATCCGGATGGAAGATGATCCGGAGGTAGTTTTCCAAAAGAAAGGAACCCTGAACCCTAAAAATCTTTCAGGAGATTTCCAGAAAAACGATTTTAGCCGGGTATCGGTCTCTGGAAAGAACCCCTCAAAAAAGATAACAAGATTACATGGAGCGGAGAACGATGGAACAAAGCTGGCAGCAGAATAATGAGTATGAGTGTATGAAATATTCGGTTCTGATGCCGGTATATCACAAAGAAAATCCAGCGTATTTCTATCAGGCGGCAGCCAGCATGATGAATCAGACGATTCCTCCAGATGAATTTGTCCTGGTATGCGATGGACCGTTGACACCAGTGTTGGATGAAACGATCCAGACGATTGATCGGGAATGGCCGGGAGTTCTGCAGGTGCTTCGCCTTCCCGTATGCAGCGGAATCGCACGGGCGCTGGCAGCAGGTGTAGAAGCGTGCCGAAATGAATGGATCGCCCGCATGGACAGTGATGATATTGCCTGTCTGGATCGCTGTGAAAAGCAGCTGAGACGATATGCAGAAGAAGCAGTGGGCAAATCGCTGGGAAAGAAAGCAGAACAGGGAAAACTCGGATTTTTGAGCGGAAAAATTGCAGAATTTGCCGCAGCAGAAGTGCCAGAACAGGAAAATGTAGATAACCTAAATGCGCCAGATAGAGGTGAAATTGGAAGTGGGATGAATGGAAAATTGTTTCCGCCGGGCAGAATCACTGGAATTCGGTCACTTCCCTGCCAATATAAAGAAATTTTAACGTTTGCCAGAAAGCGCAATCCGATGAACCATATGGCCGTCATGATGCGGCGTTCAGCTGTGTTGGCGGTGGGAAACTATCATCCGGTTCCGGGGGCGGAGGACTATGAATTGTGGGTCCGTCTTTTGCAGGCAGGATATAAAGCAGAAAATCTTTCGGATATTCTGGTGTATGCGAGAACGGACAATGGGATGATCAAACGCCGCGGCGGTCTGTCCTATGCCAGGGCCGCTCTGAATCTGCAGAAAACGTTTTTTAAAAGTGGATTTTTAAATAGAAGAGAGTATCTGCGAAACTGCGTGATCCGCGTTACTGCAAGTCTGATTCCGGCATCCGTGCGTGGAATACTCTATCAGAAAAAATTGAGAGGAACGCTTTCTGAGGATGCTTAGTGTTCCTATAAAAAGAAACAGGCAGATTACCTGGAATAGAATTACACGTTGGGTTCTGTGGAGTTCGGCCTGAATAAAAACAAAAAGAAGAGGAACTATTTTGAGACAATATGAACCATTCAAACGACTGTTCCGTCTGATAGGTGCGCTGCTCCTGATGGGGGCAGAAGTTGGCGCTTATGGATATGTCTGGAACGGATATTTCAACAAAATGATCGAATTTCCGTTCTGGAGAAGAGGAAACTGGCTGATGATCGCCCTGTATGCGGGACTATTACTATTTTTCCTGCTGACTTACGGGGGATTCCGGATCGGATACCTGAAAAAAGGAAATCTGCTCTGTTCTCAGATCCTTTCGATCGGACTTTTAAATCTGATTACGTATATTCAGATTTCTCTGTTAGATAAAAAATTTCATGATCCCCGGATACTGCTTGGGATGACGGTTGTCCAGCTTTTGATTGCACTGATCTGGACGTTCCTGTTTCAGCAGATATACAGGATTCTGTTTCCGCCAAGAAGGATGCTTTTGGTATGCGGAGACCGTCCGGCCTTTCATCTGATGGAAAAGATTCATTCCAGAGAAGATAAATACTATCTGGAAACAGCCATTCATATCCGGGTTGGCATGAAAGCGATTCTGGAAGAAGCAAAAAAATACGACGCTCTGATCATCGGAGATATTCCGGCGAAGGATCGAAATGCGCTTTTAAAGAAATGTTTTGAGCAGGATATCCGTACCTATACTGTGCCGAAGCTGTCAGACATTCTGATTCGGACTTCGCAGGAGCTGGATATATTTGACAGTCCGCTCCTGTTATCGAGAAATGATGGAATTTCCGATCTTCAGCGATTTATCAAGCGGGCGATGGATTTCATTTGTTCCAGCATCGGAATCGTGGTATTATCCCCATTCTTTCTTCTGGTGGCGCTGTCGATCTACCTGACCGACCGCGGTCCGGTCTTTTACAAGCAGACCCGTCTCACAGAGGGCGGAAAAGAATTTCAGATCTGCAAATTTCGGACGATGATCCAGAACGCGGAGGCAAAAACCGGGGCGAGACTGGCAGCGGAACACGATGACCGGATCCTGCCGGTGGGACATTTCCTTCGGAGAACCCGCCTGGACGAGCTGCCGCAGCTTTTCAATATCTGGAAAGGTGAGATGTCGATCGTAGGACCGCGTCCGGAACGCCCGGAGCTGGCGGCGGAGATCGAGAAAGAAATTCCGGAATTCTGCTACCGCTTAAAGATGAAAGCCGGACTGACCGGATATGCACAGGTCTATGGAAAATACAATACAACGTCCTATGACAAATTGAAACTGGATTTGACTTACATACGAAATTACTCTCTGCTTCTTGACCTGAAGCTCATCCTGATGACACCGAAGATCATGATGCTCAAAGAGAGTACGGAAGGAGTCGCAGACAATGGAAAAGCTTCTGACAGTCGTCATCCCGGCGTATAACGCGGAAAAATATATCACATATACCCTGGATTCACTGTGCGCAGGATGCAAAGACCAGGATTTGAAAAAGAAAAATCAGAGCTGGACAGGAAATGAAACGGAATCAAACATTCAAACCGTATCAGCAAGAATGTCTGATTTTCAACCAGGTATGGATTGGTCCGAATACCTGGAAATATTGATTATAGACGATGGATCAAGGGATCAAACCGGTGCGATTGCTGATCAATATGCGGAGCGCTATCCGACCGTTGTTCGTGTCATTCATAAAGAAAATGGCGGTCATGGATCTGGGATCAACTGCGGCATCCAGAATGCATTGGGGCGGTATATGAAAGTAGTCGATGCCGATGACTGGGTGGATCCGGAGGCATTGGATCATCTGATTGCTGCGCTGAAAAAATGTCAGGATGATGTGCTGGTCAGCGGTTTCTACTGGCGGTTTGACAACGGAAGCGGAGAGGAAAGTTCTTTCCCGAAAAAAGCAGAAATTCCAGAACAATTTCCAGGGGTGAAATATGGGATTTCCTATGAATTCGATGGAATCGCGGATCAGATTTATATGAAAATGCATGGAATTACATGGAAAACAGAGATCCTGCGGCAGATGCCGCTTTCGATCGATGAACACTGCTATTACGTTGATGCCGAATACATCCTGTACCCGATTCCGTGGGTCAAGACAGTATCCTTTATCCCGGACTTTGTCTATCAGTACCGGATCGGCCGGGAAGGACAGAGTGTCAGCCCGGAGAAGATGATCAGGAATAAGGAAAATTATGACAGGGTGATGGAATCCCTGCTGTCATTTTATCGGCTGTATCAGGGCGGAACACTTACCGGAAAAGACGGAAAGAAGCTTCCATGCAGTCAGGAAAAGCTACAGTATCTTGAAAATGGAATCGCCAGGGTGGCAGCTGGGAGAGTGAAGATACTTCTGAGCCTTCCGGCTGGCAAGGAAGTAAAGCATGCATTGATGCAGTTTGAAGATGAATTACTTCGGGACTATCCGGAGATTTACCATGCGAACCGAAATAAGGCGGTGAAGCTGCTGCGGGTAAGCCGGTATGGGCTGTACCGGGCGGCGGTGTGGGCGCTTGGACGGAGCGGAAGGAAATTCTAAAAATGAAGATAGATCCGTCAGAGGTATAAAGACAGATTAGAAACTATATAATCCCAAAACATGGAATGAGGAACGGCAGTTCCTAAAAGGACTGAAAAGGAGACACAGCGGATGCGTCTACAAAATATACGATTTCCGGAAGCAGATATCTGCAGGGAAGAAGAACTGTATTTCCATCGAAATGGAGAATGGGTCGATTTCAATGGATATTTCAACCTTTTCTATATCGAAAAAAGGAAGAAGTACACAAACCAGGAAAGTTTGACGCTGCACCTGGAATTGAATGGCTGTCAGGCAATTCGTCTGATGCTGGATGAGAATATCATTCAGGAAAAGATGCTGACGGGGGGGAAAGAAACTCTGGATCTGGAGTTCCCATATCCGGAGACGGAAAAAGGAGTTTTCTGGTTTTCGGTGAAAAAGATAGGTGCCGGGAAAGAGACAGAATCGGAGAACGTGAAAAACGCGGAGACAGAATCAGCAGAAAATGCAGCTGCCAAAACGATAAAGGATACAAAGAAAAATATCGGTTTTGATATATCAAATCATATAAAAGGCTGGTATGAGGGAACTTGTCGGAATGAAAAACAGGTGCGGATCGCAGCGGTAGTCTGCACGTTTAAGAGAGAGCCGTATGTCCTCCGAAATCTGAAAAGTATCCTGCAATTTCTGGAACGACCGGAAAATGCTTCTTTAAAACTCTGCTATTGGCTGGTAGACAACGGAAGAACGCTTTCGGAACATGAAGAAATCAGCCGCCTGGCAGCCAGATATCCAGAAACCGTTCGAATCATACCAAACCGCAACGTCGGCGGCGCAGGCGGTTTCACCAGAGGCATGATTGAGGCGATCGAGGAAAAAGAACGTCTCGGATTAACGCATGTACAGCTGATGGATGATGATGCCGTCATGGATCCGGAACTGTTTGTGCGGGCGTATGGATTTTTGGGGATGCGGAAGGATGAGTGGGAGGATATCCGCTTGGGAGGTACGCTGCTTCGGGAAGATTATCCGTATATTTGTCAGGCGATGGGAGAGTGGTTTGAAGGATTCAATGTGACTAACCGCCTCGTCATGACAGATATGCGAAGTTTTCGTAACTGCCGGAAACCATTAATTGAAACACCGCAGGACGAATACCGGATGTATTCCGGTTGGTGGTGCTGCTGCTATTCCCTGAATACAGTTCGAAAAGATAATTTGCCGCTTCCGCTGTTTATTCACCGGGATGATATCGAATATGAGATTCGAAACAGAGAGACAGGCATTGTTTTCTTAAACGGATTCAATGTCTGGCATAAAGGGTTTGAAGTGAATTTTCTGGGAACCAACGCATATTACGATGTGCGGAATAACCTGATATTTGCAGCACTGCATGAACCGGATATGTCACGAATTCAGATGTGGAAATGGATCTCTAAATTTATCATAACAGCTGTTTTAAAGATGCGTTATGAAGAAGCCTATTTCTCCTGGCGGGGAATGATAGATTTCATGAAAGGTCCAGAATGGCTGATGGGGACAGACGCAGAGCGGTTGAACAATCAGTTGAGAAAGCATCTTCCGGATACAGAGCCGATGGAATTGGAAGAGCAGCCAACCCTAAAAGAATTACAGAGGTGCTATAACCCGGATCGGAATAAAAAACAGTTTTGGAAAAAGATAACTTTCAACGGCTGGTTCCTGCCAGCAGATAAAGAAGTAGGTATCTTACGTCCGTATGATGCACCGTTTTCGATTTTCCGAAAGAAGCGGATTGAATTGCGGGATACTGGGGCAAAAAAGAAGAGAGTGGCAGTCCGGGAAGAAAGACAGCTTTTCAAAGCAGCTATGTATTGCATAAATACTTGGCGGATTCTGATGGTTCAATATGGAAAAACTCAAAAAGAATATAAGACAAAATACGAAATATTAAAAAATGGAAAGCTCTGGATTGAAAAAATATTAACAAATAGAGGTTAGTATCCATTAGGAGAATTGAGAATGGGAAAGAAGCAAATAGAATTATTTAAAAAATATAAACCACTCATGAAGCAGTTGGTAATAAAAGATATTAAATTGAAATACCGGAGAAGTTTTCTGGGATATATATGGAGCATTCTGAATCCATTAATGATCATGATTATTATGGTAATTGTGTTTCGACAAATGTTTCGCTTTAATATTGAAAACTATCCGGTATATTTGATTATTGGTTCTACATTGTTTAGTTTTATGTCAGATGCAACCAGTCAGGCCATGTGGTCAATTATAGGAAATAGTGCATTGCTAAAAAAGACATATGTACCTAAATATATATTTGCAATATCCAAAATAACAAGCAGTTTCGTAAATACTTTATTTTCTCTTGGAGCTATGTTGATTGTATTTATTGTGTGCGGTGTGAAATTTAATTTTTATATGTTTTGGATTCCGGTTGTGCTGATACAAATTTATATATTTAGTATTGGACTTGGATTGCTATTGGCGCAGGGATGTGTCTTCTTCCGAGATATTCAGCATATCTATGCAGCAGTCTTAACAGCGTGGAATTATCTTACACCAATTTTTTATCCAATTGAGCAGCTTCCAGAACAAGTACAGCATTTAATTAAAATATTTAATCCAATGTATTCATATGTAGTACAATTCCGGACCATTGTTTTAAAAGGAGTATTCCCTGATATTAAGTGGATTCTTTACGGATTTACGGTAGCACTTATATCGCTGGTTGTCGGAAGCATTGTTTTTTCTAAAACACAGGATAAATTTATTTTATATATTTAGACGAGGAAAAAATGAAACAGAATGAAAAAAATGAAATAGCAGTTGAAGTAAAGAATGTAACAGCCAGATTTAATATGGCTTCTGAAAAGATAGATAATCTGAAAGAATATTTTATTAAGCTTGTAAAGCGAGAATTAATGTTTGAGGAGTTCCTTGCATTAAAAAACGTATCATTCAGTGTAAAAAAAGGTGAGTCCTGGGGAATCATAGGAATCAATGGCTCTGGAAAATCGACGTTGTTAAAGGTGATCTGCGGAATTTTAAAACCATATAAAGGAACAGTAACGGTAAACGGAACGATTGCTCCTTTAATTGAATTGGGCGCCGGTTTTGATGGTGATTTGACAGCCAGGGAAAATATTTACTTAAATGGAGCTGTTTTAGGGCATGACGAACAGTTCATGAAAGAGCATTTTGATGAAATAGTAGAATTTGCAGAGCTGGAAAAATTTTTAGATATGCCGATTAAGAATTATTCTTCCGGTATGGCAGCAAGACTTGGATTTGCGATCGCGACGGTGGTTAAGCCGGATATTCTGATTTGTGATGAGGTTCTTGCGGTTGGCGATTATGCGTTTCAGCGAAAATGTGAGAAAAGAATGAAAAAGATGCGAGAAGAAGGAACGACACTTCTGTACGTATCTCATTCGATGGAATCGGTTCGAAAAATCTGTGACAATGCTTTGTGGTTAGAAAAAGGAGTTGTCAGAGGTTGTGGAACCGTCCGTGAAGTATCAAGAGCGTATTTAAACAGCTTAAGTGGAAATAAAGGAGAGATGAAGGAAAAGGAGAAGGAAAATCCTTTTACTGATGAGACCTGCAGCTCACTGAGTATTTTCAGCGCTCCGGAGGCGAAAAGAGAAGGAACAGGACTGGTTCATTTTACTTCGATTGAACTGCTGGACAAAGAAGGAAAATCCAGTGCTTGTTTTGATACCGGAGATAAGATAACAATTCGTTTTCAATATGCAAGCAGAACCAAAAATATGCCGTTAAGTTTTGCATTTGGAATTGTTACAAAGGAACATACACCAGTTTATCGGACATCAACCGCATTGGAATATAAAAAAATGATTTTATCTGAGCATTGCGGAGTCATGGAATGTCATATTGATAAAAATTATCTTTTGGATGGTCAATATTATTTGGAAGCACGTATATGGGGAGAAAATTTAGTTCTTCATGACAGTCTGACAGATTTTATTGTGTTGGATATCAAGACAGCTGAGCGAAAAGAGCATGGATTTTTGGTAATGCCGCATGGATGGAACACATATCCAATAAAGTCATTTTTTGATCCGGAAACAAAATTCGGTTTTGAAATAACAGAACAGCAGAAAAAAGTATGGGCGATTGAATTGGAGATGGCAGATCGCCTGCTGACGGTGTGCAGGGAAAATAATTTAAAAATCTTCGCAGATGCAGGAACTATGTTGGGAGCAGTGCGCCACAAAGGATTCATTCCTTGGGATGATGATATGGATTTTGCAATGTTCCGGGAAGACTATGATAAGTTATGTGAGATTGCTCCCAGATATTTCACAGAACCGTATTTTTTTCAGAATGTGTACACGGATAAAAAGTATGTACATGGACATGCTCAGATTCGAAATAGCTATACAACTGGAATCCTAAGCGTAGAAGAAAGACAGAATAAAGAATTTAATCAGGGTATTTTTATCGATCTGTTTGTTTTAGAGAATGTTTCAAATGATGTACAGGTTGTAGAGAAGCAGAGAAGGAACTGTGATGTATTAAAGCAATTTATTGTTGAAACGACAGATGGAAGAGAATTTGAATGGCCGGAGGATTTTGAAATTCCAGAGGAGTTGAAAGAAAATCTGAGTACAGACAATTGCTGGAAATATATAGATGATATGTTCCGGTCAGTCAAAGAGAAAGATGCAGATAAGGTGGCACCTTTAAACTTTATTTTTGATACAGAAAAGAGAATCAGAGACCGCCATATGTATGATGAGACAATTTGGATGGACTTTGAATATTTGAAAATGCCGGTACCGGCTGGGTATGACGCATATCTGACAAATAGGTATGGAGATTATATGACGCCTCAGAATGTATCGAATACGCATGGAGGGGTAATTTTCGATACAGAGATGGATTACAAGGAGTATCTAAGTAAACTGAAATGCGATGAAAATTAGTATAAAGGGATTGTTTTATGCAGAAAAAGAAATTCAAAATCGGGTATACAACAGGCACCTTTGATTTGTTCCATGTAGGGCATTTAAATATACTGGAAAAAGCAAAGGAAAATTGTGAATACCTTGTTGTAGGTGTAAGCACAGATGAACTGGTAAAAGAGTATAAAGGAGAATTTCCCATTATTCCTTTTGAAGACAGACTTCGTATTGTAAAGTCATTGAAATGTGTAGATCAAGTAATTCCGCAGAAAACAATGAACAAGCTGGAGGTATTAACGGAAATTAATTACAACGTTTTATTTCATGGAGACGATTGGAAAAATACGAAGATGTACAATGAAATAGAAGAAAAGTTGAAACAAAAAGGAGTTTCGTGTGTTTATTTTCCATATACAAAATCAGTTTCTACAAAAAGTATTAAAGAAAAAATAAGGGAAGAATATAAAGGCAGCGAAAGATGAAATGTTGGAAATACATATTAATGTTATGCGGATGCTGTGTATTATGTTCCTGCAGCAAACCAACTCAGGAAGCTAAATTTTATGACTATAATGTGATTGCTCATGCTGGAGGGGGAATAGATGGAAACATATATACAGATTCGTTAGAAGCACTCAATCAGTCCTATCAAAATGAGACAAGGCTATTTGATATTGATTTGAGATTTACTTCGGATGATGAAATTGTACTGAGGCATGACTGGACACAAGTAGACTTAGGGCAGCCTGAATTTGAATATTTACAGCAGATTGAACGCCAGCCGAGTGAATATCTTCAAGAGCAGATACCAAGAGAATACCTGCCGACTTTAGAACAATTTAAACAAGCTCGCATCTTGTCAAAATATACACCGTTATCATTCAGAGATGTTGTAGATTGGATGAAATCCCATTCGGACGCGTATATGGTTTTGGATGTAAAAGAGGATGCAAAAGAAACATATACGTGGATTATTGAACATTTTAAAGAAAATGATGAAATGCTGAATCATTTGGTTGTTTCTTGCTATGATGTCCAGGACTTAGAGGATGTATTAAAAATATATCCATTTAAGAATATTATGTTAAGACAGCATGCAGTCTATCCAGACAAGTTTGATGAATTGCTTTCGAATTGTAATAAATACAAAGTTAAAGCAGTTAATATAAACTTACAATATGCTGATGATGAGAAAATAAAAGATATTAGGAGAGCTGGAATCAAGATTTTTTGGGCGGTGGAAAATGACTTTGAGGAATATAAAAGTAAATATTTAGGTGATGGAGTTGTGAGCGATTGGATTACGGAAGATGAAATAGGTAATGTGATAAATAAATGATATTGTGCTGATGTGATCAGTGCTTTATATGAAAGTGCAAAGATTTTGATAATGAGGTAAGTTATAAAGGAGAAAAAATGGCTTTAATATCAGTAATAATGCCGACTTATAAAGTCGAAGAATATTTTCAACAATGCATTGAGAGTGTATTAAATCAAACGCTAAAAGATATCGAAATTATTCCAGTTGATGATGGTTCGCCTGATAAGTGCGGAGAAATAATGGATTATTATGCTGAAAAAGATCATCGTGTAAAACCTATTCATCAGAAAAATGGAGGTTACGGAAAAGCTGTTAATAGTGGATTTGATAAGGCTTCAGGAAAATATGTTGCAATTGTTGAAACAGACGATTTTATTGAGCCCAATATGTTGGAAGTTTTATACAAAGCAGCTGAAAAACATCAGGCCAATGTTGTTAAGGCGGGGTTTAAAAAACTATATCAAGATGGTGGAAGTTGTGAAGTAAAACCCCCATTTCCTTTTTATGAGCCTGAGGTGATAGTAGAGCCATGTTATTCTAACGATTTGATGTTAATGGAATCATCTATATGGGCGGCACTTTATCGCAGAGATTTTTTAGAGAATAATCAAATTAGAATGATTGAATCGGCTGGAGCAGCGTATCAAGATGGAATTTTTAAATTTATGATATATTCATCCACCAAAACAGTTGTGTGTATACCTGATGCGGTATATGACTATCGAGTTATGACAACAAATTCTTCAAGTAAATCATCGAAGAACTGGGATGCAGAATTTAAGAATTATGCACAGATAAAAAAATGGCTGATGGAGCATAAAAAATTTGAGATTTTTAAAAATGCTTTTTATTTGCATGGGTATTTTGATTTTTTGTTCCATTATAATCGTTTGGATGATAAAACGCAAAAAAAATTTTTAGAGAAGGCAAAAGAATTTTATAAAGAGGGAAAAGAAGCTGGAGTTGGATTAGATAATGCACGATTCCAAAGATGGGAAATGCGAGATTATTACTATAAAACTGTATATCCATTTTTAAAACAATTTGAAACAGGGATAGTTGTAAATGAAGATGGTCGTAGAAAACATGATTTAACGAAAAATATTCTAAGGGTCATGTATCATACAAGAATGGGTGATTTTATATGGACAAAATTTAATCAATTCATGCATAGACCTTTTATATGGAATAAATTACATGAGGGAGAAGTTCAAATAGATGGTAATTCAAATCGATTATATTGCATGGATTTTGATACAGGAATATTTGAATTAGAACCTGTGGGAGAAGGGAAAAAAGCACTTGTAATTGTGCCATGGTATTCTGAAAATGCAGCAATTCATAACATTGAAAATATTGCCGAAATGTTAAAAAAGAGAAAATATCAAATGCATTTGTTTTTGTATTATAATGAGTTTAGACCTGATAATATAAATAGAAAAGTTTGGGATAGAGTTTTTTATCAACATGCATCAAATCCATATTTTTCGCATACTAATGTTTCACCTAATTGTGCGGATGGGGATTATATAGATGATTGGGTTGATGATGAATTTTTACAATCGATAGTCCGAATGAATGAACATTATCATTACGATCTTTGCATGGCAAATTATTTATTTTATTCAAAAGCATTTGAGGTTTTGCCAAATGCAAAGAAAGTATTATATACACATGACAAATTTACAAAACATAATGAATCATTAAAAAAAGCGGGTTTTCCAGAGTGGAGTTTTTGGTTTGGGGTAAATACGGAAAGAGAAGAAGCACGTGCACTTAAACGGGCAGATATTGTTTTGGCATCACAGGAAGACGATGCAACGTTTTTTAGAAAAATAACAAATTATCAAACGAAGGTAATTACATATCCATTCGTTCCTGCATGCCATTATATTGATGAAAAAAGGAATGATAATAAATATGAAGAAGATTTAATAAAAGTAGGATATTTGGCTTCTTCAAATCCGCCTAATTATTTTGCTATTAAGAAATTAATATCGGATCTTGCAAATAACAAAAAAATACAATTAAATATTGCGGGTGGGGTTTGTAATATGCTTTCATCATTAAAGGTTCCAGATAATATAAGAATTTTAGGATATATTGATGACTTGAAAAAGTTCTATTCCTCATATGATATATACATCAATCCTGATACTTTTTATTCTGGATTGAAGTGTAAGACATTAGAAGCAATGTCATATGGAGTGGCTATTATTTGTACAAAAATTGCAGCAACTGGACTTGGATTAAAAGAAAAATATCATCAATTAGAAAGTGAAAAAGAGTGTGCTAAATATCTTATGGAACTTACAAATTATGAAGATGATGTTCGGAAAAAGACTATTGATGATATTAGAAAAGAGAGTATTCATCAATACAATTTATTTATTGAAAGATATCCATTGGATAAACTAATGGATGATATTCTAAAAAGCTAATTGTCTTCATAAAATATGAAGTTTGAATTTATATAGGAGAAAATTATATGATAATTACAAAAACACCATTTCGGATGTCTTTTTTTGGCGGTGGAACAGATATCCCAGAACATTTTTATGAAAATAGAGGGGCAGTTTTATCTACGACGTTTGATAAATATTGTTATGTAAATGTCCGTCATTTACCGCGTTTCTTTGAATATAAAACACATTTGACGTATTCGAAAATGGAATATGTAAATGAAAATAATGAGATAAAGCATCCGGCAATTCGAAATGCAATGAATATGCTTAATATGCATGAGATACGTTTAGTATATGAGGCAGATTTGCCAGCTAGATCGGGACTTGGAACAAGCAGTTCTTTTGCGGTGGGAATGTTAAATGCTTTTTATGCATTAAAGGGTAAATATGCGGATAAAAAGAAATTAGCAGATGAAGCTATTTATTTGGAGCGAGAACTTTGTAAAGAGGCAGGCGGATGGCAAGATCAAATAGCTGCGTCATTTGGAGGTTTGAATCGGATCGATTTTTCTGGAAATGAATATGATGTAAGGCCAATTGTGATTTCACCGGAAAGGAAGAAACAATTAGAAAATAATTTGTTGTTATTTTTTACTGGTTTCACGCGATTTTCTTCTGAAATACAAGCAGTTAATAATGTGGCTGCAAAAAGTAAATCAGAATATCTTTCAGAAATGTATGATTTGGTAGATGAAGCGGAACAGGTATTGGTAAATAAAAATAGAAATATTGATGATTTTGGAAAATTGTTAGATACTACATGGAAGTTAAAAAAGCAAACGGGCTCGAAGATATCTACTTCTTCTATTGATCGATTATATGAACTTGGAATAAAAGAAGGTGCTTTTGGAGGGAAACTTTTAGGTGCTGGAGGAGGCGGATTTCTTGTTTTTTATGTTCCGGAAGAACGACAAAGTAGAGTGAAAGAAGCAATGAAAGATTTGGTACATGTCCCATTCAAGTTTGAAGAGGGTGGTACAAAAATTATTCATTATACACCAGAAGAATACACAGAGACAAGATAAAATAGTGAAAGCTATTAATAAAAAGTATGAAGAAAAAGTTTTAATATTTTATTTATAGACAGAATTGTGTACATGCTTTGTGTGTGCAAAAGTAAAACGTATAGGAGAATGAATGAAAAATAAGTGTGAATATATTGAATTGTGTAGGTTTGTTGGCGCAATTATAATATTATGTCATCATTCATATACATTGATGGATCGTACGATTTTTTTGGGAGGATGGGCATTTGTAGAGTTCTATTTTATATTAACGGGATATTATACAACGAGTCATTTTGTCAAAAAAATGGAAAAACATAAAGTTGAGTACGATGAAATGTTTTTTTATGTAAAAAGTAAAATAAAAAAATTGTATCCTTATGCAGTAGGGGGGGGTGCTGTTCAGCTTTTTGAATGTTATTACAAAATGCTCTGAAAATGACAGAGGCGTAGCTTCCTTTTCATTAATATATAATTTATTATTGTTAAAAGGAAGTGATATAGCAAATTCTTCTTATACCTATGATCCACCTTTGTGGTATATTACGCATTTGATTTTGTTTTTGCCGTTGATTATAATTTTAATGGTCAAAAATGAAAAAATTTATAAGTATTTTTTATGCTGGTTTATTCCTATTATGTTATATTCATTGTGCATGGATTATATGAAAAAAATTGCAATTTGGGAAGGCGGAATATTTCAGTGCTTTAGAGGAATCGCTGGATTGACTGTTGGAAGCGCATTGTTTTATATGACAAGATATTATAAAGAAAAAGATGATTTCCCTAAAATGTTATTTCGTATAGCGAGTGTGATTGGATTTATAGGCTTTATTTTTATTACTGTTTTTTTTAGAAATGGTGGAATTGATATTTCAGCGGAGATAATTGCCTATTTAATTATAGTGATGTTTTTTACATTAATGAATGATGAAAATTATATAAAAAATAAGCATATTTATTCGATATGCATTCATTTGGGTGAATTGGCACTTCCAATTTATTGCATCCATTATCCTATTCAAGATTGGATTCAAAGATTATTTCCTTTAAATGGATATTGGTTAAAATTAGGAATGTCAATCGTTTGGTCGGTAATGATTTCAGAATTGATGCTGTTAGTCTGTAAAAAATGGGGAGAACAGAAGAGAATAGTTCAGAAAGAAACAACTCTGTAAATTTGCATCTTTATAGTTATGGAGGAAAACATGAACACAACCCTCATCATCATGGCTGCCGGTATAGGTTCCCGTTTTGGAACCGGTATCAAGCAGCTGGCTAAGATGGCTCCGAATGGAGAGATTATTATGGATTTTTCGATTTACGATGCGAAGGAAGCTGGTTTTACAAAAGTTGTATTTGTAATTCGGAAAGCCATTGAGAAAGAATTTAAAGAAGTGATTGGAAATCGCTTATCTAAGGTTATGCCTGTGGAATATGTCTATCAAGAGTTAGAAGACTTGCCTGAAGTCTATCATGTTCCAGAAGGACGAGTAAAACCATGGGGAACCGGGCAGGCAATTCTGGCTTGTAAAGATGTTGTGAAAGAACCATTTGTGATCATCAATGCAGATGATTATTATGGGAAAGAAGCTTTTTCGAAGCTTCATGAGTTCCTGCTTTCTGGAAATACAGATGCGGATAAGATAAATCTGGCAATGGCAGGCTTTTCTTTAAAGAATACGCTGAGTGAAAACGGAGCGGTTACCAGAGGTGTCTGCGTGGCAGATAAGGCGGGATTCTTGAAAGAGGTCGTTGAAACGACGGGAATTCAGTGTGTAGATGGAAAAATCCAGTGTGATAATGCGAAGGTAAGCAAATGGATCACACCGGATACGATGGTATCCATGAATATGTGGGCCGGATATCCGGATTTTTTGCGGTACATAGATGAAGGATTTGCCAGATTCCTTGATGCATTAGGGGAAAATCCGGAGAAGAAGGAGTATCTTCTCCCAAATATTGTGGCGGAATTGCTTGAAAAGAAGTTAGCTTCCGTAAAAGTTTTGAATACGCCGGACAGATGGATTGGAATTACTTATAAAGAAGATATAGAACCGGCGCAGGAGGGATTCCGACAGATGATAGAGAGTGGATTATATCCGGAAAATTTGTGGGATTAGGATAAAGTAAGAACAAATGAAATTAGAGAGAAACAGGATGGTTGAAGTTTTATTTTACACAGCCGTCCTCACCAAACAATTCTACCTTCTCCCCAGCGGCAGCATCGGCATCGCGGATCTGTTTTTCGCCTTGTCCGGTGCCCTGGCGCTTATCATGGCGTGGAGAAGTGGTAAGAAAATCTGGTATCAGGAAGATTTTCCCTGGGTGGTCTTCCTGATATTTGCAGCTGTCATTAATGGCATTTATTTTGTTCGGACAGGAAAAGGAAGTTTTCCGTTACATACGCTTTATTGGATTTATTCTGCATTCCTGATCTGGGCGTTCCGGACACTTTATTCGGATTCGTTTATGCGGGGACTTTGCTGGATATGTCGGATCAATCTGGTGTTTCAGACAATTGTTTTGATTTCCGGACGAGGACGCTATTTTCATGAGAGCTGGGGCGGTTCTCGGTTTATGGGAACGTTTAATGATCCGAACCAGTTTGCTTTTTTCATCTTTACGATGATTCTGGTGCTTTTTATGGAATACCGGCGGAAGGCAGAGTATACAGTCAAGACACGGATTGCGTGCTGGGGAATGTTTTTTTGGGGAGTTCTTCTGATTGGAAAAGCAAAATCAACCGGTATGTTTGTGGGACTGCTTGCCTTTTTTGTAATACTGGCATGGCAGTTTTTCTGGGAAAGATGCACGCACTCAAAGTATAAAAAACTCTGGTGGTTCGGCGGGGCAGCTGTTGTAGTGATGCTGGCGCTGGGCGTCTATCGGATCTGGCCAGGGGCAAATTTTGATGTTTCGCAGACGGATTATACGCTTCTTTCCAGAATCCAGCAGAAAATATGGAAGCTGGCAAATGGAAATCTCTATGATCTGCTGTATGACAGAAGTGCGGAGCGGCTGGTATTGACGCCTCAGTATTTGTTTTATGGAGCGGGAGAGGGTTTTTTTGAACGTTTTATTCCGTATGATGGATTTGAGAAGCTTCTGAGTCCGGGCGTGTTTGATGTTTTTCATGTTAATGAGATTCATTCCAGCTTTTTTGATGTCTGGTTTTCGTATGGACTGATTCCTACCACATTTCTGGTGTATTGGATTGTGAAAAATGTGATTCGGTGTGAGAAAGCGCAGAGGGCGGCGGTGCTGGCACTTCTGGCAGAGAGTTTTACGCTGATGAACTGCAGGCAGCCGTTTTTCTGGTTTGTTATTGTGATGGCGGGGATGTCTGGGAAGAAGGGAAGAAGGACATGAATTTGAAACATCAAAAGTTTGTTAAAAAAGGATGTTATTCTGCTTGCATCTCCTGTAAGGATATGCTACATTTAACATAACAAGCATATATTTTTCTTTACCACATTTCATATATTTATCTATATTCTAAAAATAATCTAAGAAAATCTTATGCTTATCCAAGTCAACAACAATTGAAGAGCAGGAGATTTTCAAAGGGTTAAAAGAAAAGTGGAAATTCTCCTGCCAGAAGGGAGAATGAATGAGAAGTAGGAATTCTGTAAAAGTGAAGCGGAATCACAAGGATACGCTGTTTCGGATGATTTTCAGCACGAGGGAGAATCTGCTGAGTCTTTATAATGCGGTGAATCATTCGCATTACACAGATGCATCGGAGCTTGAGATTGTGACGCTGAAAAATGCGGTTTATATGAACATGAAGAATGATCAGGCGTTTCTGCTTGATATGCAGCTGAACCTTTATGAACATCAGTCCACCTGGAATCCGAATATGCCGCTGCGCTTTTTGATGTATGTGGCAAAGGAGTACCAGATGCTGGTGCGGAATCAGACGCTTTATGCATCGGCGCTGGTAAAGGTGCCGACACCGCATTTTGTTGTGTTTTATAATGGGGAGACGGAGCAGGAGGCGGAGACGATTCTGAGGCTGTCGCATTCGTTTCAGCAGAAGACGGATAAACCAGAGCTGGAATTGATGGTAAGGGTGTTGAATATTAACCTTGATAAGAAACAGGAAGTGTTGGAGGCGTGCCAGCTTTTGAAAGAATATATGCTTCTGGTGAATAAGATTCGTAGATATACGGATGAGTATAAAGATATTAATCAGGCAGTCGAACAGGCAGTGACGGAGTGTATCGAGGAAAATATACTGGCTGATTTTTTAAGAAAGAATCGGGCGGAGGCGATTGAAATGTGTATTTTTGAATATGATGATAAGCGGGAGAAGGAGCTGATCCGGAAGGCGGAGTATGCGGAAGGTATGAAAGAGGGAGAAAGGATTGGACGGGAAGCTGGAAAGAAAGAAGAAGCCGAACGGATATTTAATATTTACCAATTATTTCGCGCGAACTACACGGAAAACCAGATTAAAGAGAAGCTGGGGATGAATGTAGAAGAAGTACGGAAAATTTTGGAACGATTTAAATGATTTTTAGCTTAGACGGGAGTGTCTTTCGGAGGGAGGGCACTCCTTATTTGAATACGAAAGTTATGACAGATGCACCGTTGGATATGGAAATGCGGAAACGGTATTTGGGAATGTTCTGGGGCAGTTACTGTTCACGGGTAGGCACTTTTGGAACAGAAAGTGCCGTAAGAAAACGTGGTGGCAGCAGGAATTTGCCGTATTTGAATGCGAAGCCACAGCAAATTCCGTTACTGGGCACGCATGCGTGAACAGTAACTGGGGCATAAAATAAGAATGTAAAAGAAATAAATTCTTCTTGCATCCTATATGCGGATATGCTACATTTATCTTATCAAGCATATATTTTTCTTTATCAGCAATTTAAGCGGTATCTAATATTCTAATTTTAATCTGAGAAATCTTATGCTTATCCAAGTCAACAACAATTGAAGAGCAGGAGATTTTCAAAGGGTTAAAAGAAAAGTGGAAATTCTCCTGCCAGAAGGGAGAATGAATGAGAAATATGAATTCTGTAAAAGTAAGGCGGGATCACAAGGATACGTTGTTTCGGATGATTTTCAGTACAAGGGAGAACCTGTTGAGTCTGTATAATGCGGTAAATCATTCACATTATACGGATGCAAAAGAGTTGGAGATCGTGACGCTGGAAAATGCAGTTTATATGAATATGAAAAATGACCAGGCATTTTTGCTGGATATGCAGTTGAATTTGTATGAACATCAGTCAACCTGGAATCCGAATATGCCGCTGCGTTTTCTGATTTATGTGACGAAAGAATACCAGATGCTCATTCGGAATCAAACGCTGTATGCGTCAACGCTGGTAGAATTGCCGACCCCACACTTTGTTGTATTTTACAATGGAGAAGAGGAGCGGGAAGCGGAAAGTGTTCTGAAACTGTCACATTCATTCTGCCAGAAGGCGGATGAACCGGAGCTGGAATTGATAGTGAAGGTATTGAATATTAATCTGGATAAAAAACAGAGGATTCTGGAAACTTGCTGCCTGTTGAAAGAGTATATGCTTTTGGTTGACAAGATTCGTAAATATGCAGCAGAGTATAAGAACATAAACCGGGCAGCAGAGCAGGCTGTGACGGAATGTATTGAGGAAAATATACGGGCTGATTTCCTGAGAAAGAATCGAACGGAGGCGATAGAGGTGTGTATTTTCGAATATGATGAGAAACGGGAAAAGGAATTGATTCGGAAGGCAGAGTATGCGGAAGGTAAGAAGGATGGATTGAAGGAAGGGCAGAAACAGGGTGAAGAACGGGTGTTTGAAATTTATAGATTATATCGAGATAAATATACAGAAAACCAGATTGCAGAACAGATGAAGATAGATGTGGATGAAGTTAGGCATATTTTGGAAAAGTTTAAGGAATAGGTGCGGCGGTTGGTTATACATATGCGGATCCGCTGGATAACTGGACGGATGCGCTTATGATTGGAAATGCCTGTTATCAAAAAGAAGATGTCAGTGCCCTGAACTGCGTTGCTGCAGCCTACCGACCAGATTACCAGAATGAAGATCCAATATTCTTATATCCATATCGTGTTTACATACCGGGCACTGGCAGCAGCGGTGTGCGCGTGGAGTGGAATGTGCATGGTAAAAATGGAGTTTGTGTTTTATAGATAGTAGTGTGCTAAAATTTTAGGAGAGGGTAAAACGCGAAAAAGAGCTCTAAACGAAATAAGGATGGAAGAAATCACCCTCCAAAGTGAATTCTTCCATCCCTTTTCTTTACTCTTTTACAATCCGAAACTCCCTCCATTTTCCACTCCGGTAGCGCATCACAACTACGAAGCAGGCGATCAGCCATGCGGGCGGCATGCTCACATAGTAGCAGCGGAAGCCAACCGGGGTGAGCGCCAGCAGGAAGGAGAGCGCGAGGCGGATGCCCAGGTTGATGAAGCCGGAAGCTGCCGGGATCTTGACATCGCCGGCTCCCTGCAGAAAACCGCAGGTGATGTTGGTGATCGTGCTGGTCCAGATGAAGAACATCAGGATGTCGAGATGTTCCTTTGCGCGCCGCAGGGACTCTCCGGTGATGTTGAAGATCTGGAGAAGCGGCCGGTCAAAAAGCAGAACTACGATACTGATGGAGATACTGATCAGGACGCCCATCAGGATGGTGGTGCGGTAGCCGCGGCGGGCACGGTCCAGTTTTTCAGCGCCGATATTCTGTCCGGCGAAGCTGGAAATGGCGACGTTAAAGCTCTGGGACGGGATGTGCGCGAGCTGTTCGACCTTCAGCATGGCAGCGTAGCCCTCGATGCTGGGAGCGCCGAAGGAGTTGATGAGACGCTGCAGGATGAGGAAGCCGATTGAATTGACGCCCGTCTGCAGCATGATCGGAATACTCAGGCGCATCAGCAGCGCCCCCTGTCCCTTCCAGGCGTAGAGATAACGCCGTTTCGGCAGCAGATCCGGGAAAATGTGCCGCAGATACAGGAAACTGGCGATGGCGGAACCTGCCTGTGCGATCACGGTCGCGGCAGCCGCGCCGGAGACACCCATATGAAAGATGGAGATAAACACACAGTCCAGCACGATGTTCAGGGCGGCGGAGATCATCAGGAAAATGAGTGCGCCGCGCGAATCACCGTGTGCCCGCAGGATGCCATAGGTAACATTGTAGAGCAGCTGGAAAATAATTCCACCGCTGTAGATCAGAAAGTATGCCATACTGTCGAAACGCATTTCCTCCGGTGCCTGCAAAAAACCGAAAATAACTGGACGGGCTGCCAGAAAGCAGGCGGCGGTTAAAAATATACTTGCGATTATGGCAATCAGATAGGAGACGGAGATGGATTCCTGTATGTCTGTCTCTTTTTTGGCACCGAAATACTGGGCAACTGCGATGTTGACACCGGCACCGATGGAGGTGCAGATGGCGGTCAGAAGCCAGATCATGGAGCTGGTTAGTCCGACGGCTCCAAGGGCGGTTGCGCTGATGAGGTTTCCGACGATCACGCTGTCAGCGAGGTTGTACAAAACCTGCAGCAGGTTTGCCCCCATGATAGGCAGGGAAAAGAGCAGGATGGAGGACCATTCCCGCCCTTCGGTCATATCTTTTTTCATATGTATAAAACTCCTTTGATACAGCTAAAATCATGAGTTTAGTGTAGCATAGAGGATGGAAAAAGTAAAGAGAACGGAAAGCGCTTGTCAAGTGGAAAGAGGAGGATCTATAATAGAATAGATTTAATGTAACTGTTCAGTAGGTCTGCGCATTTACTGCGCTGACCGTACGAAAACATGGGTCAGCAGGCAAAAATCCCATTGCCATAGGCAATTTTTAATGGATTTTTGCGCGTGACTGTGAGGGGACTGAACAGTTACGATTTAACGAATATTAAGAAAAAGGGATGAGGAAATCTTGAATCACAACATGGAAATGACGGAGAAACCGACGGGAAGCGGGGTAGCACGGTGGAGCTTCTATCTGATGGGGCTTCTGATTCTGGCGATGGGGCTTACACTCAATACCAAAGCAGGACTCGGAGTGTCGCCGATTATTTCACTTTCGTATGCAGCGTCCGTGATCTGGAACCGGAATTTTGGTGATATGACCTTTGTCCTGTATGGTATCTTTGTCTTGATTCAGGCGGCGATTCATCTGCGGGAGAAAGGAGAAGCAGGACGCAGCTTGCTTATGAAAGATGCTCTGCAGTTTCCATTGAGTATTGCATTTACAAGATTTCTGAATGTATTTTCAGCGTGCATACCGCCGCTGGAAGAATGTGGACCGGCGGCTTCTGGACTTTTAGGACGCATGGGCGTGCTGGTGCTTGCCCTGACTTTTACAGGCGTCGGCGCAGCGATGTCCCTGTCAATGCGGCTGGTGCCAAATCCGGGTGATGGTCTGGTGCAGGTGCTGGCGGACACCTTTGGAATCGACACAGGTCTGATGAAGAACTGTGTCGATGCAACCTGTATCGTTTTGTCACTGCTCATGGGACTTTTGTTTGCGGGAAAACCGGTGGGAATCGGCATTGGAACGGTCTGTGCTGTCATGCTGGTGGGGCGCGTGATTGCGCTGTTTCATCATATTTTTGGAAAGGCGATGCTGCAGGCGGCTGGACTGGAAAGTGGCAGGAACTGACAGAGTGTGTGGAAAAAGGTGTGCGAAAGATAAAAGCAGCCGATTTTTGAGTGAAATTCAGATACATAAAATAATAGGAGATAAATAAGATGAAATTGAGAATGAAGCGGAAAGCAATGGTAGTATTGGCAGCAGGCATGTTGATGAGTGCGGCAGCTCCGGCGGCTGCGATGGCGGCGGAGAAAGCGACAGGACCGGCGCTTACGGCAAGCTACAACGGGGATGTAAATACACTGGAGGCGGCGAAGGATGCAACGCAGCTGATTGTGGTGATTGGCAACCGCCAGGATCCGGCGAAGAGCCGTCTGGACTGGTATAAACGCGATGCAGATGGAAAACTGGTGCAGGTGATGTCGAAAGAAGCGGTCAGCGGCATGAACGGTATCACGATGCAGAAGCAGGAGGGCGATAAGAAGACGCCGGCGGGTGTGTACCGCTTTACGATGGCATTTGGCCTGAAGGCAAATCCGGGAACGATTCTGCCGTATCACCAGATCGTGGACGGCGATTATTATGTGGATGACGGAAACAGCCAGTATTATAACAAGCTGGCAAATACGAAGCAGGTACAGAAGGACTGGAATTCGGCGGAGGATCTGATGGCGCAGGCGCCGCAGTATAATTATGGCCTGGTACTGGATTATAATCCGGAGTGTACACCGGGAAAGGGATCGGCGATCTTTCTGCATTGCCCGAAGAGCTGGAATAATACGGGAACTTCCGGATGCATCAGTATTCCGGAGGAAGATATGAAACAGGTTGTGTGCCAGGTGGATACCGGGACGAAGATTGTGGTGGTGCAGGATGAGAGCGATTTAGCAAATTACTAATTAGATAGGCTGTGAGAGTCAGATCTCATTTGGGGATTTTTATCTGGAAGCAGATAGGAACCCCCAGATGAGTTTTTTTGTTTCATAGGACATAATTTCCTAATGAAACCCAAAAACGCCGGACAATATCCGGCGCTCAGGTGTCTCAAAATATTTGTCCCTACGTTGGCATTATCCAAATCAGGTTTTGGGTCGAAACTTTTGGTTCCCTCTCAGCCTGCATCACAAGCTCCCCATTATCGAAATGAATTGTAGCATGATTTGGAAAAAAATAGCAATGGCAACTCTGGTTTTATGATTTATTTGCCCCGCCCATCTGCCGGCTCAGCATCCGCAGCATTTCCGCCTGCCGTTTCTGCGCTGGGGGCATTTGGTCTGTCAGGATCGAAAAAAGAGTGTCCATTTCTGAGGTTGAGAATTGCGGGGAACCGTTGCTGCCCCGGAGACTCATGAGAAGCGGCAGAAGCTTGTCTTGCGGCGTGTTTCTTGCCTGATCGGCTAACTGTTCCATCTGTTTTATTTTGTCTGGATCCATGGAGCGGAGTCTCGGATCCTGTTTCCAGTTTTGAAATTCCATAGTGTGTGCCTCCTGTCTGTTTGAAGTGGATGTGCCAGATGCACGGTCTGTGGTTTTTTTCTGTCTGCGGGAATATTCGGCTTGCGGGTAAAGGACAGATGCCGGAACTGCATCAGAATTGGGTGAATCATTCTGGATATCTTGCGAAGTCGGAAAGGATGCTGTCTGCGGCATATTTTGCCAGTAGGATTCATAGAGGCGGGAACCTTCGATAAAATTTAAGACCAGATCGATCGAACTTTGCTCTTCCTCTGTGCCATACGGCTTGATCGCTTTCAGCATATCAACCGGCGAATCCTTGTCGCGTTCGCCCACCGAGCAGATTCCGATCTCACCGTCGGCCGGATCAGCAAATAGCTGCATCGTCTTTTCTAGTTCGCGGAATTTCACAAACAGGGAGAAAAAACGCTGTTCCGGGATGTGAATATAGGGAAGCGCCGCCTTGACAAGCTGCATATGTGGGAGTGAGGTCAAGCGGTCTAACTCGGTCATTTTGAGAGAAACATCTTGGTTCACGAAAAAAACCTCCCAAATCTTTGTCTCAATATATGCAGATGAGAGGAAAAAAAGACGTTTTGGTTCACGGGTAGGCACTTTTGGAATCGAAAAAGAACGGGAATGTTTAAAGAAAAAAAGCTCCGGGACAGGAAAAACCACATATAGTATATTATAAAAAATAAGAAAGAAAAGGATTCAGAGCTATGAACACCCGGCTGATCATTGATGGAAATGCCGTTTATGAAATAGATGAAGACTGTCTCGCCTGCCGCGGACGGCGGACTGGATGCAGACGCTGTGTGGAACCGGGTTCCCGCACCCGGGGACGAAGCACGCCTTTACAGAAATTGGAACCTGCCAGTGAAAAATCACAAACTCACAAATAAAGAAAGATGTGGTATAATGTAAAGAAAGAAATTCCCCTCATTCCAGCCTGCCCAGCCACTTCCTCATGAGGTGTCAGGGAAAGCTGGAATGGGGATACCGTAGCAGAGCTCCAGAGTCCTAAGACAAACTGGCTCACAACAACATTGCATCAGGAACTGAAAGGACGAATCCATATGAACCCATATAAAATCATGCTGGTAGATGACGAGGAGGAAGTACGGACAAGCATCATACGCAAAATCGACTGGCAGGATGCCGGATTCGAGGTGATCGGGGATGCGGAGAACGGGAAGGAAGCGCTGGAAAAGATCGAGCAGAATGAGCCGGATGTTGTGCTGACAGACATCCGGATGCCATATATGGACGGGCTGGAGATGGCGGAGAATATACGGCAGAGATATCCGTCCATCAAGATCGTGATTTTTTCTGGTTTTGATGAATTTGAGTACGCCAAAAAGGCGATCAAGCTCAATGTGATCGAATATATTTTAAAGCCGGTCAATGTCGAAGAGCTGACGGCGATTTTAAAGAAAATCAAGAAAAATCTCGATGAGGAGATCGAGCAGAAGCGGAATGTTACCCTGCTTCGGGAAAGTTATATCAAGAGTCTTCCGGCGATCCGGGAACATTTTTTGAATGACCTGATTCACGGCGGCATGGAGGAAGCGCAGATTGAGGAAAAACTGAACGAATATGCGATCGACGTTGCGGGTGCGGTCAAATGGGTGATTGCGGCGATCCATCTGGAACCGGATGAGAAGGTGGACAAGGCAGTTTCGCTGCATCAGCAGCGGGAGCTGATTCCGATTTCCGTCCGCAATCTGATTGAGGAAAAACTGGAAGGGCAGTATCGTTTTATTGTGTTCCACTCTTCCTTTGAGACGATCCTTCTGGTGGCGATCGACAAAGACAATACGCAGACCGGACTGATTGCCCTGCTGGGCGATATCTGCAAGGAGACGAAGAAAATTCTGGAGGTATCGGTTACGATCGGCGTGGGTGAGAGCTGCAGTTCGCTGACGGATTTAAGCCGCCCGTGCCACACGGCACTCAATGCACTCGGTTACCGTGCGATCACAGGTTCCGGCGGTGTGATCTGCATCGGCGATATGGAGCCGTCCGGGCATGAAAAACTCCGGTTCGACAGCCGGATGGAGTCGGAGCTTATAGCGGCAGTCAAGTTTGGACCGAAGGAAAAGATCCGTTCCGTGATAGACGGGATTGTGAGCCGGATGGAGGATGCGCGGGTGCATTACCGCCAGTATCAGGCGTATGTGCTTGCGATCATCAATGTGCTGACACAGCTCTCCCAGCAGTATGATCTGCGGATCAGCGAGATGTTTGGCGTGGAAAATGATTATTTCGAGATTCTGGGGCGCGTCCAGAAGATGGAGAATGTCCGCCCGTACCTGACCGAGGTGGCGCTCAAGATGAATGCCGGAATGGAAGAAGAGCGGAGCAATACGACAAAAAACGTGATCCGCGAGGCGAAGCAGTACATTCAGGACAATTTTCAAGATCCGGAGCTGTCGGTGGAGAAGATCTGCCGCCATCTGCATATGAGCCCGGCGTATTTTTCAACGATGTTTAAGAAGGAGACGGGACAGGCGTACATCGCCTATCTGACCGATGTCCGGCTGGGGCGCGCGGTCGAGCTTCTGATGGCAACTGACGACAAGACGTATATCATCGCGGAAAAGGTCGGCTACCCGGAGCAGAACTATTTCAGTTACGTATTTAAGAAAAAATTCGGTGTTTCCCCGACGCGGTACCGCACGGCACACCGGAGCGGGGAGGCATAATGGGTAAAAAAAGGACGATCTGGAAGAAAAAGCTTTTTGACGACGCCAGCATCCGGTCTATGATCTTTATCTATTTTACGATCACGGCGCTGGCGGCGAGCGTGCTGATCTCCCTGTCGCTGTACCAGAGAATGTCACGGCAGGTCACGGAAGTAGTACAGGAGGAGAGCCAGAACCTGATCGCGCAGGTGGGGCGCTCTGTGGAGTCGTACCTCCGCACGATCATGAAGCTGTCCGACTCGCTTTATTATGGCACGATCAAGAATGCCGATCTGTCGAGCCAGTCGCTTGGAAGTGAATTTACGCTTCTCTACGATAATAATAAGGATAATGTGGAGAATATTGCCCTGTTTTCGGAGGATGGGGCGCTTCTGGAGGCAGTCCCGGCGGTGCGTCTGAAAAATGAGGTGGATGTGACGCAGGAAGAATGGTTCCGGAGCGCCTTAAACCGGACGGAAAACCAGCATTTTTCCCTGCCGCACGTACAGTATGTGTTTGACAATGCGGAAAATCAATACCGATGGGTCATTTCGCTGTCCCGGGCGGTCGAACTGACACACGGAACCTCGACCTCTCAGGGCGTCCTTCTGGTCGATATCCGCTATTCGAGCCTGGAACAGCTCTTTGGCGGCATCACGACGGGGCGCGGCGGTTATTTCTATATGATCAGCGGAAATGGCGAGATTCTTTACCACCCGCAGATGCAGCTTCTGGATTCCGGCTGGGTGCAGGAGAACAATGGACAGGCAGCCGGCTATTCGGACGGAAATCATGAGGAGATATTTGCCGGAAAAAAGCGGATGGCGACGGTCAAGACGATCGGCTACACAGGCTGGAAGGTGGTCGGGGTGACGCCGGAAAATGCCGTGTCGCTCAACACGATCAAAACCCGGCTTTTTATCGTATTTGTCATTGCCCTCATTTTGTGCATTCTGGCTCTGATTAACTCTTATATTTCATCGAGGATCACGAATCCGATCCGCGAGCTGGAAAAATCGGTCGGCGTCCTGGAGGCGGGCAATTTAAGCGCACCGGTGTACATCGGCGGTTCGTATGAGATCCGCCATCTGGGAAAATCGATCAGTGATATGGCGGGTCAGATCCGCCTCCTGATGCAGGATATTGTGCGTGAGCATGAGGCGAAACGCA
The DNA here is from genome assembly GCF_003477745.1 of Clostridium sp. AF35-15. NCBI lineage: Bacteria > Bacillati > Bacillota > Clostridia > Eubacteriales > Clostridiaceae > Clostridium > Clostridium sp. AF35-15. Next base: position 68,126 of record NZ_QUDY01000006.1, read on the forward strand.
AGCAGGAGTTTGATACGCTGCAGTCGCAGATCAATCCGCATTTCCTCTATAATACGCTCGATATCATTGTCTGGATGATTGAAAATGAGCAGAAAACGGAGGCGGTCAAGGTGGTGACGGCGCTGGCGCGGTTCTTCCGTATCAGTTTAAGCCGCGGCAAGAGCTTAATTACTGTGAAGGATGAGCTGGAACACGTCCGGAATTACCTGATGATCCAACAGATGCGGTTTAAAAATAAGTTTACTTATACGATCGAGTCAGATGATGAGGTTTTGGAACTTGCAAGTTTAAAACTGATGCTGCAGCCGCTGGTGGAGAATGCGATCTACCATGGCATGGAATATATGGACGGCGACGGCGAGATCTTCGTGCGCGCCTGGCAGGAGGAAAAAGAGCTGTATCTGGAGGTGCGGGACAATGGGCTTGGCATGACGGAGGAACAGGTCGGGAACCTCTTTACCGATACGGCGCACGTGGCATCCAAGCGCGGATCCGGCATCGGGGTACGCAATGTCAACGAGCGGATCAAGCTGTATTTCGGCGCGGAATATGGTCTTTCGATCGAGTCGGAGCCGGATGAGGGAACCGCGGTGAAGATTCATCTTCCGGCAGTGCCTTACGAGAAAGTGCTGGAAGAGAAGAAAGTGTAAAAGTGGGGGCGACAGATCAATGCGATATGGAGTGAGAAAAAAAAAGGAGCTGGTGCTCTGGGGAATCCTGTGTGTGGGACTTATTTTGCTGTATCTCCTTTCCTCCACGGATTGGATCATCAAGGAAAAAGAGGTGGAGGTCTACCCGGTGTCCCTGATTATCAGCGATACTTCGGATGATGATTACGTCAACTTCCGCAAGGGCGTGGATCAGGCGGCGGTTGAGTATAATGTAGATGTCAGCTTTATTACCCTGTATGAAAAGGATAATCTGGCACAGCAGATGGAGCTGGTGCGTCGGGAAGCGGCAGACGGTGCCGGGGCAGTGATACTGGAGCCGGTTGATGAGCTGGAATGCCGCCAATATCTGGAAGAAAATACATATGGAACGCCGATTATCCTGCTGGGCGAATTATCACCGGATGAGGAGGTCAAGGGGGCGGTTCATATGGACTGGACGGCAGCCGGGAGAAAGCTTGGCGAGGCGATTACGGCGGAACAGAGCTCCGATCTTCCTGTCTGGATCTTTGCAGATAACCCATATATCGGCAAGGCGGGGGAGATGAAACAGGGGCTGACGGAGGTACTGGAAAAACAGGGCTTTTCCTATACCATTGTGCCGCGCGGCACCGATGATACTTACCGTTCCGTCATTGAAAAAACAGTTTATCCGGGCAGCGGCACGGCGGTGGTGGCGGCACTGGATTTCGCCAGTACAGCGGAGGCGGCGGAGATTGTCGGCGGAAGCAGCGTGTACGGAAAATACATTTCCGGGCTGTACGGCGTCGGGATGATGCCGTCCCTGCTGGATCAGCTTGACAAGGGGACAATCCGGGGGCTGGTGGTGACAAACCAGTTTGACGCGGGCTATTTTGCGGTCAAAAAAGCAGTGCAGGCGATTGAAAAAGAGCAGGAGAGAAGCCAGCTTTCACTGGAATCCTACTATATAGAGAAGGATGAGCTGCGGTCAAAGAAATATGAGAAGATGCTGTACCCGATTGATTAAAAATCTGGGAAGGGGGTATAGAGAAATGAAAAAAAGCGGAAAAAGCATTCAGATGGCGCTGGCACTTCTGGCAGCGGGCACACTTCTTTTAAATGGATGCAGCGCGGCAAAACCGGCAGAAAAAAAGAGCATCCGTATCGGCGTGACGCTGTACCGGGGCGACGATGCCTTTATCAACAATATCCGTTCCAGTCTGGAGGAAAAGGCGAAGGAATATGAACAGCAGACGGGCATCAAGGTTAATCTGGAAATCATGGATCCGAAGGGAAACCAAAATACGCAGAACAGCCAGGTAGATCGTTTCCTTTCTCTGGAATACGATGCGATCTGTGTTAATATGGTGGATCGCTCGGCAGCATCGTATGTCATCAACAAGGCGATGGATGTCGGGACGCCGGTCGTATTTTTCAACCGCGAACCGGTCGAGGAGGACATGAAACGATGGGAGCACCTCTATTATGTAGGGGAGGACGCGCGGGAATCGGCGGTTCTGCAGGGAGAAATTCTGGTGGATGCGTATCAGGAAAATCCAGGCAGTCTTGATTTAAACGAGGATGGAACCGTGGGATATGTGATGTTGGAGGGCGAGCGCAGCCATCAGGATTCGCTGATCCGCACAGAGTGGTCGGTACAGACGATGCGCGACGGAGATATTCCGCTGGAAAAACTGACCGGTGGTTCGGCAAACTGGGATCGGAGCCAAGCGGCGGCACTGATGGAACAGTGGATCCACCAGTTCGGGGATGCGATCGAGGTGGTGATCTGCAACAACGATGAGATGGCGCTCGGAGCCGCTGAGGCGCTTGAACGCGCCGGTGACATAAGGGGCGTGAAGGTGGTCGGCATCGACGGGACTCCGCAGGGAATCGAGGGGCTTAAGAGCGGAAAACTGTATGGAACAGTCCAGTGCGACAGCGACGAGTATGCAGAAGTGATTTTTGAGATAGCTGCCGCCGAGGCACTTGGTCAAAATGTACAGGAAAAGGTCGAATTAGAGGACGGAACCTATTATCAATGCAGTCAGAACGCGTTGACGGTTGCTGATTTACCATAAAATCCAACAGTTTCACACCGGAAAAATAAGAATATGTGAATAAAATCACAAAGAATCTAAAAAAAATTTATATAAGAACCAAGAAAATCATATGGAAAAGTGTACAAACGATCCGTATAATAAAGGTGTCGATAAGAAAAAATGACGAATCGGCGAAACTGTATAATATGTGTATGCGGAAAATTTAACTGTTCGGTGGATCCGGACAGCACAAACGGATACGCAAGTTTAAGGGAGGACAAATATTATGAAACTGAAAAAAGTAGCAGCACTTGGTCTGGCAACTGCAATGGCATTTTCTGTAACCGCTTGCTCCAGCAGCAAAACGGCAGAGACAACTGCAGCAGCAGAGGACGCAGAGACAACCGCAGCAGCAGACGGCGAGGCTGTTAAAGAAGCTGTTGAGGGCAAAGACCCGGCAGAAGTTAAAGTTGGTATTTCCATTTATCAGTTCGCTGATAACTTCATGACACTTTATAGAAACGAGCTTCAGAACTACTTAGTAAACGAGCTTGGCTTAAAGGCAGAGAACATCTCCATCATGGATGGTAAGAATGACCAGTCCGAGCAGATGAACCAGATCCGTAACTTCGTTACACAGGGATTTGACGTTATGATCGTAAACCTGGTACAGGCTTCTTCCGAGCCGGATGTTACCAACATCTGCAACGAAGCAGGTATCCCGGTTGTTTACATCAACCGTGAGCCGGATCTTGAGAGAGAAGAGGCTTGGGTAACGGATGGTATCAAAGCTACTTATGTAGGTGCTGATGCTAGACAGTCCGGTACATACCAGGGCGAAGAGATCGCTGAGCTTGAGAACAAGGGCGATGCAGACGGCGACGGCGTTGTTCGTTACATCATGGTTCAGGGCGATCCGGAGAACGTAGATGCTCAGTACAGAACCGAGAAATCCATCGAGAGACTGTCTCAGGATATCGAAGTAGAAGAGCTGACCAAACAGCGTGGTGACTGGGATCAGACCAAAGGTCAGGAGATCACAGCAAACGCTCTGTCCCAGTATGGCGACAAGATCGACGTTGTATTCTGCAACAACGATGCAATGGCACTTGGTGCTCTGCAGGCAATCGAAGCAGCTGGCAGAACTGTAAACAAAGACATCTACTTAGTAGGCGTTGATGCTCTGGTAGAGGTTGTTGAGAACGTTATGAACGACAAGATGACCGGTACCGTATTCAACGATTACTTCGGACAGGCTCACAAAGCAGCAGATGTAGCTCTTGATTTCGTAAACGGCAAAGATGTTGACAACGTATACATGGTAGACTATGTAAAAGTTACAGCAGAGAATGCTTCCGAGATTCTGGAACTCATTAAATAATTCTTGTAACAATCTACTGTTTCCGCGAGGGGATAGATAAAAATGTGTCGGGTGTGTCCAGTTGGCACACCCGATTTTATGAAAGGAGAGAATGGGATGGCAGAGTACAGATTGGAGATGCGCGGGGTATCGAAAAGTTTCCCTGGCGTTAAGGCTCTGGACAAGATAAACCTCAAAGTTCGTCCCGGTACCGTCCATGCACTGATGGGAGAGAACGGCGCCGGTAAATCCACCCTGATGAAATGTCTGTTCGGCATTTATCATATGGATGAAGGAGAGGTCTATCTGGACGGGGAAAAAGTAGAGATCCACAATCCGGATGAAGCCCTTCACAAAGGACTGGCAATGGTACATCAGGAGCTGCAGCCGATACCTGAGAGAACGGTAGCAGAGAATATGTACACCGGCCGTTACCCGACGAAGAAATTTGGACCGATTCAGGTGATCGACCATAAGAAGATGTTTGAAGAGACAGCAAAATGGCTGGACGATGTTAAGATGCCTTATGACCCGAAGGCAAAACTGGGAACCATGTCCATCGCCCAGATGCAGTCTGTAGAGATTGCCAAGGCTGTATCCTTAAATGCCAGAGTTGTAATTCTGGACGAGCCGACTTCCTCCTTAACGGATAATGAGGTAGAGGCACTTTTCCGCATTGTCCGTGACCTGAAATCAAGAGGTGTATCCCTCATCTATATTTCCCATAAGATGGCGGAGATTCGTGAGATTTGTGATGATATTACCATCATGCGAGACGGTACCTATGTCGGTTCCTGGCATATGGACGAGATTTCGGATGATGAGATCGTCAAACAGATGGTTGGTCGTGAGCTGACCAACATTTATCCTCCAAAGAATGATACGAAGGCAGGAGAGGTGCTTTTGGATGTCAGAGGATATTCCAGTATCCACGATCGTTCCTTCCAGGATTGCTCCTTTACCCTTAGAAGAGGCGAGATTCTTGGATTCGGCGGCCTGGTAGGTGCCCAGAGAACGGAGCTGATGGAAGGTATCTTCGGTATGCGTCATATTAAATCCGGAGAAGTTTACATTAAAGGTAAGAAAATGAACATTAAGCGTCCGCAGGATGCGATCCGCGGCGGTATCGGCATGATTACCGAGGACCGGCGTGGTACGGGTATCTTGGGATGTCTGTCCATTGCAGATAATGTATCAATTTCCTCCCTGGATCAGTATTTACATTATGGTATCAAACTGAATAAGAAAAAGATTGAGCAGCTTGTCAAGGATAACGTGGCGAAGCTTTCGATCAAGACACCGAGCAGTAAGACACTGATTCAGTCACTTTCAGGCGGTAACCAGCAGAAGGTTCTGATTTCCCGCTGGCTGGCCAACAACCCGGATATCCTCATCATGGATGAGCCGACCCGTGGTATCGACGTTGGTGCCAAGTACGAGATCTACCAGATCATGATTGACCTGGCAAAACAGGGCAAAGGTATCATCATGATTTCATCTGAGATGCCGGAGCTGATTGGTATGTCGAACCGTATCCTTGTTATGTGTAATGGTCACATTACCGGCGAGGTAGAGGGTGAGGAAGCAACTCAGGAGCGTATCATGAGCTACGCGACTAAGTTCTAAAGGAGGAAGAGAGAATGGATAAGAAACAACTGAATGTAAAAGATATATTGATCAATAACGGTATCGTTATTCTGATCCTGTTGATGGTTCTCTTTGTTGGTGTAACAAAACAGAACTTCTTCAGCAGCAGCAACTTTAGCAACATTTCCATCAACGTAGCATGTCGTTTCATCATCGCAGTCGGCGTATCCGGCTGTCTGATTACGAAAGGTACCGACCTTTCTGCAGGTCGTCTGGTTGGACTTTCTGCCTGCCTGGCAGGTACTCTGCTCCAGAAGAGTGATTACAGCGGACATTTTGAGCTGACCAAGGGATTTGGTGAGCAGAACGTATGGCTGATTCTCCTTATCTGTATCGCTATCAGCTGTGTATTTGGTCTTATCAATGGTATCGTAGTTGCTTACCTGAACGTACCGGCCTTCATCGGCACCCTGGGTATGCAGATGATCGTTTACGGTATCAACCTGGTTTATACCAAATCTGTACCGTTAGGCGGTTATCGTCAGGATTACACCATTATCGCAAATGGTAACTTCTTTGGGATTCCGTACCTGTTCATCATTGCATTTGTCATCGGCGCGATCATGTGGTTCGTATTTAACTACACCCGCCATGGTAAATATATGTATGCAATCGGCGGCAACGAGGCAGCAGCAGAGGTTGCTGGTGTAAATGTTAAGAAAACCAAGATCATTATCTATGTAACAGCTACTGCACTGTATGCCATCGCTGGTTTCCTTCTGGGAGCTAAGTCTGGTGGTGCCGGTGTAAATACCGGTAACGGTTACGAGCTGGAGGCTATTGCAGCTTGTACCATCGGTGGTGTATCTGTAAACGGTGGTATCGGACGTATCTCCGGTGTTATCATCGGTGTACTCGTATTCGAGTTCTTAAAGACCTGTCTGCAGTTCCTTGGCATCGATCCGAACTACCAGTATATCGCACAGGGTATCGTTATCGTTGTTGCGATTGCACTGGATATCCGTAAGTACATTGCGAAGAAGTAATAAGATTAACTGTGTTCTGACGAGAATGTATGTACCATATGAAAAGTCGTCGGGAACCGTACATAAATATTGAAAACAAATCCGAAACTCCCTCTCCATGGATGCATGGCGGGGGAGTTTTTTATATAATGGGAGAATCCGTTGGAATCTCCTATTATATAAACAGCCCTGCCGGGCAGGATTTTTTCTTGTATAAATCTGAAAAGTTGTAATCGTCAGGAGGATGGTGGACGAGATGGCGTGCCAGCTCTTGCTTTGACAGTGACGGAAAAATATTTTTGGATTGCCTGAACTTATTTTTATGGATATAATAAGAGAAGAGGCTGTTTCAGAGTGAGCAGCAGAGAAAACAAGCCATATTCTGAAAGGAACAAGGATGAGCGAAAACGAAATGCTGGAAAAGAATGAGACGATAAAAGAAACAGTGAGCGAAAAACTGGAGACGGCGAAAGAAGCGGCAGAGGAGACGGCAGATAAAACTCTGGAGGAACTGGAAGCGGAGAATGAAAAGCTCCGCCGGGAGCTGGAACTCATGAAAGAAAAGACCATCAAAGAGCGCATCTATGACCATGTGCATGTCTCTGTGCGGACGATGGATATTTTTATCGGCGTGATGGTGGTACTGTTTGTGGTGGTTGTGGTGATGGGGATGCTGAATAAGTAGAAAGCAGCCGTGGTTAAAACTGTTTTGAGGATAAATGAGAGGAGGAAGAAAGATGATGTACCCATTTATGACCTTAAATGATGATACGGAAATTACCCATTCTGAAATGCGGGCAGATGGCAGGGTTAAAGTTTATATAGAAACACCCGATGAAAAAGATGGATTTCACAATGCGATATGCTATTTGCCAGATTACAAGTGGGAGAATATAAATGGTTATTCAGATATGGAAATGAGTTATTTCAAGAAACTGATTCGGGAAAATGCACACTTGATTATGGAGTTTTCACAAGAGGGAGGAATTCTGAGTGCCGCAAATTTTTAGGATTGGACCATATATTGTATATTTTTGGTCGAATGAAAATGAGCCGCTGGAACCGGTGCATGTCCATATTGCAGAGGGAAGAGCAACTTCAAATGCGACAAAAGTGTGGATAACCAGTACGGGCAAGGCATTGCTCAGCCACAATTCTTCCAAAATATCAGCCCAAATTTTGAACAGTATGATTCGGGTGATAGAGGCCAACAGTGAAGAAATTATAGAAAAATGGCTTTCTCATTTTGGAGAAATACGGTACTTTTGTTAAGACTTTTTAAGAAATATAAAAAGGACAACTAATTTTATGGAAATCGAACGCAAATATTTAATTATCCACATTCCATTTGATATAGCCGGATACCCCTTCCACCAGATCGAGCAGGCATATCTAAGCACTGCTCCGGTCGTGCGTGTCCGTCAGGAGGATGACACCTATTATCTGACCTACAAATCCAAAGGACTGATGGCGCGGGAGGAATACAATCTGCCGCTGACGAAGGAATCCTATGAGCATCTCCGCTCGAAGGCTGACGGCAGGATTCTGACGAAAAAGCGTTATCTGATTCCGATGGAAGGAACGGAGTACACGATTGAGCTGGACATTTTTTTAGGTGAATATGAGGGATTGAAGCTGGCGGAGGTTGAATTTCCAAGTGAGGAAGCCGCACATGCCTTTGTGCCGCCGGAATGGTTCGGGCGCGAGGTGACGTTTACGGGCGAGTACCAGAACAGCCGTCTGGCGCTGGCGGAAAAACTGGTATTAAAAACGAAAGAATAAAAACGAAAGAACAATACAAAGGTATATTATTAATGATAAAACAAGTAATGAATTGGATCAAAACGCACCGCTACTGTCTGGCAGGACTCTATATGCTGGTGTTTCTGTCAGGATTTTTTCTGCTGGAGCTGCATGAACCATCGGATGTTCATATTATACACTGTGCGGTCGATGACCTGATACCGTTTAATGAATGGTTTGTACTGCCGTATTTTCTGTGGTACGCGTGGGTGCCGGTGTTTATGATTTATTTTATGATCAAGGATCGGGAGGCATATCTGAGACTTTGTTTTGTGATGTTTGCAGGAGCAACCTTTTGCTTATTTGTCTACCTGCTGGCACCGAACGGTTTAAATCTGCGGCAGGAGATCACATCACAGAATTTCTGCGCGCAGATTGTGAGGTTTCTGCGGAGTGTGGATCCGCCGAACAATGTCTGCCCGTCGATCCATGTATCGAGCACTGTGGCGGTGCATCTGACGATCTGCCACGCGGCAAGTGTGCGGAACAAGAAACCGATCCGTACACTTTCGTGGATTGTCACGATTCTGATTTGTCTTTCAACCATGTTCATCAAACAGCATTCGCTGGTCGATGTGCTCTGTGGCTGGATTTTGAGCCTGATTCTTGACGAGGCGGTGAATGTGTGGGTGCTAGTAAAGGCATTTTCAAAAGGAAAAGCTGGAAAAACAACGAATGCGGTTCATGAAGAATAAAAAAGTGAACGAATTGAACAGTTGCAATGATTTTCTGATATCTAAAAAGAAAAAATGATTGCTTTGTGGAAAATAAAAAAATAATATAAAAAGTGTTATAAAAACAAAGAACAGGAGGAAATAATCATGGCTGTAGTATACGCATTTTTAGCAGATGGACTGGAAGAAGTGGAATGTCTGGCGACGGCAGACGTGCTGATCCGCGCGGGTGTGAAGGTAAAACTGGTTTCGATTACGGGTAAAAAAGAGGTGAAGGGCGCACATGGATTTGGTATCCATGCAGATGCCCTGCTGCATGAGGTTGATCCGATGAAAGCGGATCTTCTGTTCCTTCCGGGCGGTATGCCGGGAACGAAAAATCTGATGGCGTGCAAACCGCTCTGCGATGCACTGGTGCATGCAGATGCTGCTGGAAAGCGCCTGGCAGCGATCTGTGCGGCTCCGAGCATTCTGGGGCAGCTGGGGCTTTTGAAGGACAAGAAGGCAACCTGCTATCCGGGCTTTGAGGATGCCCTGACCGGTGCGAAGCTGACGGGTGCGGGCGTTGTGACGGACGGCAATATCACAACGGCGCGTGGACTTGGATATGCGCTGGATCTGGGAATTGAGCTGGCATCGCTCTTAGTCGATCGCCCGGTAGCATTACAGGTCAAAGATTCAATTCAGTATGACCAGGTGTAGTTTCAACTTAGAAACACACAGAAAATGCATCAAAAATGGCATAAAACCCACCTAAAACCACTCATAAACCCGCAAAAAGTGAACGCAAAATTATATTTTCCGCTAGTATTTAGCACGCAGATATGCTATAATGCTATCTTGAAGTGTAACGCCCGGTAGAATGGCGGTTCACATATAGAAGCAAGGAGGACCCCTTAAAATGAGTTTACAGGTAGAAAAATTAGAGAAGAACATGGCAAAGCTGACCATCGAAGTTCCGGCTGAAGAGTTTGATGCAGCAATCAAAAATGCGTACAACAAGAACAAAAACAAATTCAGCATCCCGGGATTCCGTAAAGGTAAAGCACCGTTAGCTATGCTGGAGAAGATGTATGGCGCTGGCATTTTCTATGAGGATGCAGCAAACGAAGTGATCGACGCATCTTATCCGAAGGCAGCAGAGGAGAGCAAGGAAGAGATCGTTTCCACTCCGGAGATCAAAGTGACTCAGATCGAAAAAGGTAAGGCATTCATCTACGAGGCAACCGTAGCTCTGAAACCGGAAGTAACTCTGGGCGAGTACAAAGGCGTAGAAGTTAAGAAGGCAGAAGCTGTTGTGACAGACGAGGATGTAGAGAACGAGCTGACTGCAGCACGTAAGAAAAACGGCAGACTGATTGACGTAGAAGACGGCGCAATCGAGGACGGCGACAACACTATCATCGACTTCACCGGCTACATTGATGACAAGACATTTGACGGCGGCGCTGGTACAGATTATCCGCTGGTAATCGGTTCCCATTCCTTCATCGAGGGCTTTGAGGATCAGTTAATCGGCAAGAAAAAAGGCGAGACCTGTGACGTAAACGTTACTTTCCCGGCTGAGTACCATGCAGATGAGCTGGCTGGCAAACCGGCTAAGTTCGTTGTAACCATCAAAGAAGTTAAGAGAAACGAGCTTCCGGAGCTGAACGATGAGTTCGCAAGCGAAGTATCTGATTTCGATACTCTGGATGAGTACAAAGCAGACATCCGCAAGAAACTGCAGGAGAAGAAAGAGCAGGACGCTAAAGTAGAGAACGAGAACAACGTAATCGAAAAAGTAGTTGAGAACGCTCAGATGGAACTGCCGCAGCCGATGGTTGACACTCAGGCAAGAGAGATGGTAGAGAACTACGCTCGCCGTCTGCAGAGCCAGGGCTTAAACATCAACGATTACATGAAATATACCGGCATGACACCGGAGAAGCTGATGGAGCAGATGCGTCCGGAAGCAGAGAAGAGAATCAAGACCAGACTGGTTCTTGAGAAAGTAGTTGAAGTTGAGAACGTAGAAGTTTCCGATGAGAAGCTTGACGAGCAGATCAACGAGATCGCAGCATCCTATAAACTGGAAGGCGCTAAGCTGAAAGAAATGATGGGTGAGCGCGAGAAAGAGCAGATCCGTGAGGACCTGAAAGTTCAGGCAGCGATCGATTTACTGGTAGAGCAGGCAAAGCTTGCTTAATCAAACCGATAAAAGCGAATACTGAAATACGGCAGAATTCTATGGTGTCCTAAGGCATCATAGAATTTTGTATTACTGTTCACAGGCAGGCACTTTTGGAACCGAAAGTGCCGTGCGATAACATAGTGGCAGCAGATTTTGCAGATTTGTAATGCGAAGCATCAGCAAAATCCTGTTACAGTTTGCACGCGTGTGAACTGTAACAATTTTTGCCATAAACATTCATTCTCAATTATAGGAGGAAGAATCATGAGTTTAGTACCTTATGTCCTTGAATCCACCAGCCGCGGCGAGCGGACGTATGACATTTACTCCCGTTTGCTTAAAGATCGTATCATTTTCCTGGGAGAGGAAGTAAATGATGTGACAGCCAGCCTGGTTGTAGCACAGCTTCTGTTCCTGGAGGCAGAGGATCCGAATAAGGATATCAGCTTATATATCAACAGCCCGGGCGGTTCTGTTACCGCAGGTATGGCGATCTATGACACGATGAATTATATCAAATGTGATGTATCTACCATCTGTCTGGGTATGGCAGCCAGCATGGGCGCATTCCTGCTTTCCGGCGGTACCAAAGGAAAGAGATATGCACTTCCGAACGCAGAAGTGATGATTCACCAGCCATCCGGCGGCGCGAGAGGACAGGCAACCGAGATCCAGATTGTAGCGGAGAATATTCTTCGTACCAAGAAGAAATTAAATGAGATTCTGGCAGCCAATACAGGCCAGCCGTATGACGTGATCGTGCGTGATACAGAGCGTGATAATTACATGACAGCAGAGCAGGCGAAAGAGTATGGTCTGATTGATTGTGTCATTACCAACCACTAATTAGATTTCTGGATGGAATAATAGAAAGGAACAAGGTGGAAGTATGCCAGGCAGAACAGACGACAAAATACGCTGCTCATTTTGCGGCAAGACACAGGATCAGGTTAGAAAACTGATCGCTGGCACAGATAATGTATATATCTGCGATGACTGTATCGAACTCTGCTCGGAGATTCTGGAAGAGGAATTTGCCGATCAGGAAAAAGGACCGGATTTCAGCGGAATCAACCTGCTGAAGCCGAAGGAAATCAAAGAATTTCTCGATGAGTATGTCATCGGACAGGACGACGCCAAGAAGGTGCTCTCCGTAGCGGTTTATAACCATTACAAGAGAGTTATGTCCAAGTCCACGCAGGATGTAGAGCTTCAGAAGAGCAACATCCTGATGCTCGGACCGACCGGTTCCGGTAAGACATACCTGGCGCAGACGCTGGCGAAGATCTTAAATGTACCGTTTGCCATCGCGGATGCGACCACTCTGACCGAGGCTGGATATGTCGGCGAGGATGTAGAGAACATTCTCTTGAAGATCATCCAGGCGGCTGATTACGACGTCAGCAAGGCAGAGTACGGCATCATTTATATTGATGAGATTGATAAAATTACGAAGAAGTCTGAAAATGTATCTATCACCCGCGATGTATCGGGCGAGGGTGTACAGCAGGCGCTTTTAAAGATTCTGGAAGGAACCATTGCCAGTGTTCCGCCGCAGGGCGGCAGAAAGCATCCGCAGCAGGAACTGATTCAGATCGATACGACCAACATCCTGTTCATCTGCGGCGGTGCATTTGACGGTCTGGAGAAGATCATCGACAGCCGTTTAGGTGCCGGTTCCATCGGATTTAACTCCGATATTGTGGATCGCAAGCATCAGGATATCGATGAGCTTCTGAAACAGGTAATGCCGCAGGATCTGACGAAGTTTGGTCTGATTCCGGAGTTTATCGGTCGTGTGCCAATCACGGTATCGCTCCAGACGCTCAATGAGGAGGCGCTGGTCCGCATTTTAAGAGAGCCGAAGAATGCCCTGATCAAGCAGTATCAGGCGCTTCTCGATCTGGACGGCGTGAAGCTGGAGTTCACGGATGATGCGCTGATGGCGATCGCCCACATGGCAGTCGAGAGAAAGACGGGAGCCAGAGGACTTCGTTCTATCATGGAGTCCCTGATGATGGATACCATGTATGAGATTCCGTCCGATTCCACGATCGGCATCTGCACGATTACCAAAGACGTAGTCGAGGGAAAGAGTGCGCCGGAGCTGGTATATCGCGACAATACGGTGCCCCGCAAGTCTTTTACAGGACGTTCTAAGAAAGACAGAACCGGCGAGATTGCGTAAATGTAAAGGAAAATAAATGCAGCAGCTTGAGAATGGCGGCTGTTAATGGGGTCTGTGAGATGGCGAACTGCCATAGGCAGACCCCTGTTTTTCTTTTCACAGGAAATAACGATACATTTGATTAAGAAAGATAAAGGTGTTATGGAAGATAAGAAACTGACAATGCCGATGATCGCGCTGCGCGGACTGACCGTGCTGCCGCAGATGACGGTAAATTTCGATATCATCCGGGATAAATCCATCGCGGCGGTGGAGCAGGCGATGGTGGGCGATCAGCGAGTATTTCTGGCGACGCAGAAGCAGCCGGATGAGGTGATCCCGGATATTGACGGGATTTTTCAGGTAGGAACGATTGGCTACGTGAAACAGCTTGTCAAGATGCCGGGCGGCATGGTGCGCGTCACGGTGGAAGGGCAGGAGAGAGCCGAGCTTCTGGAGATGGAGAAGGGCGAGGCATGCTGCACTGCGATCGTGGAGATTCTGGATCCGGTCGAGGACGATCTGGACACGATTCAGAAAGAGGCGATGCTCCGGATTCTGAAAGAAAAGCTGGAAGAATACGGAAAATTAAATGTGGCAGCGGGACGTGAAGTATTAAGTCCGTTGATCGCACAGCCAGATCTGACCGAATTAATGAACCAGATATCAGCCCAGTTCCCGTGGAACTATGAAGCGCGCCAGTCGGTACTGGAATGCCGGACGCTGACGGAGATGTATGAGACAGAGCTGCAGCTTCTGCTGACGGAATTAGAGGTTTACCGCGTGAAACGCGAGTTTCAGACGAAGGTAAAGGCGGCGCTGGATAAAAATCAGCGTGATTATATTCTGCGGGAGCAGCTGCGTGTGATCCGGGAGGAGCTGGGAGAGGAAAATCCGGTTTCTGATGCGGATGAGATGAAGGAACAGTTGAAGAAGATCAAAGCCAGCGTGGAAGTAAAGGAGCGGATCCGCAAGGAGATCAACCGTTTCCAGAATATGCCGGCTGGCAGCCAGGATGCGAATGTGATCCGGACATATCTGGAAACGGTGCTGGAACTGCCGTGGAACAAAATGACGAAGGATAACGCGAGCCTGAAGCATGCGGAAGAGATTCTGGAAGCCGACCATTATGGTCTGGAAAAGGTCAAAGAGCGCGTGCTGGAATACCTGGCAGTCCGCATCCTGACGAAGAAGGGCACCAGCCCGATCCTTTGCCTGGTGGGACCGCCTGGAACCGGTAAAACTTCGATCGCCCGCTCGATTGCGAAGGCGATGGGACGCAAATATGTCCGCATCAGCCTGGGCGGCGTGCGCGACGAGGCGGAGATCCGCGGTCACAGAAAGACCTACGTCGGCGCGATGCCGGGACGCATCGTGGAAGGGCTCAAGCAGGCAGGGGTTGCCAATCCGCTGATGCTGCTGGATGAGATCGACAAAGTCAGCAGCGATTATAAGGGAGATACATCCTCGGCGCTCTTAGAGGTGCTGGACAGCGAGCAGAATGTGAAATTCCGCGACCATTATGTGGAGATCCCGATTGACCTGTCGGAGGTATTATTTATCGCGACGGCGAATACAACGCAGACGATCCCTGGACCGCTGCTGGACCGTATGGAGCTGATTGAAGTCAATAGTTACACGGAAAATGAAAAATATCACATTGCAAAAGACTATCTGATTCCGAAACAGCTGGAGAAGAATGGCCTTTCGAAGGAACAGTTAAATATCACGGGTTCGGCGCTGGAGAAAATGATTCACAGCTACACCAGGGAAGCTGGAGTCAGGAATCTGGAGCGCCGGGTTGGCGATATCTGCCGAAAGGCAGCCAGAGAGGTGCTGGAGAAGAAGAAACCGTCGATCCGCGTGACAGAGCGGAATCTGGATCATTATCTGGGACGCGAGAAAGTCTTCTTCGATGCAGCCGGAAATGAGGCACAGGTCGGTATCGTGCGCGGTCTGGCGTGGACGAGCGTCGGCGGCGATACACTGCAGATCGAGGTCAATGTCATGCCGGGCAAAGGCGTGCTGCAGATGACGGGTCAGATGGGCGATGTCATGAAGGAGTCGGCGCAGATTGCACTGACCTATGTGCGTTCGGTTGCATCTGATTACGGCGTGAAGGAGAACTATTTCGAGAAACACGATATTCACCTGCATATCCCGGAGGGCGCGGTGCCGAAGGATGGTCCGTCGGCCGGAATCACGATGGCAACGGCGATGCTGTCGGCGGTGACAGGACGGAAGGTACTGCCGCGTGTGGCGATGACCGGCGAGGTAACGCTGCGCGGTCATGTGCTGATGATCGGCGGTCTGAAAGAAAAACTGCTCGCAGCCCGCATGGCGCAGGTGGAAAAGGTACTGGTACCGGCGAAAAATCAGCCGGATGTCGAGGAACTTTCGAAGGAAATCACGAAAGGAATGGAGATCGTATACATCAAGGAGATGAACGAAGTCATCCGAGAGGCATTTGTACCGGAGAAATAGCGGTTTAGTAGGAGAAAAAATATGATTATAAAAGATGTAAATCTGGAAACCGTCTGCGGTATCACCAGTAAGCTGCCGGCAAATACACAGCCGGAATTCGCGTTTGCAGGCAAATCAAACGTCGGCAAATCGTCCCTGATCAATGCGCTGATGAACCGCCGATCCTATGCGAGAACATCCTCGCAGCCGGGCAAGACCCAGACGATCAATTTTTACCATATCAACGACGCGTTTTACTACGTCGATCTGCCAGGGTACGGCTACGCGCGCGCGAGCGTCGAGGTCAAGGCAAAGTGGGGCAAGATGATTGAAAATTATCTGCACAAATCGCAGATGCTTCGCTGCGTCTTCCTGCTGATTGATATCCGTCATGAGCCATCTTCAAACGACAAACTCATGTACGACTGGATCGTTTCCCAGGGCTTCCAGCCGATCCTGATTGCGACCAAGGCTGACAAGATCAAGCGCAGCCAGCTCCAGAAACAGTTAAAGATTCTCAGAACAGGTCTGGGAGTCGGCACCGAAGTGATGATGATTCCGTTCTCCGCCGAGACAAAACAGGGCAGAGAAGAGATCTGGAACTATCTGGAGACGGAGATCTGGAGGGTGGAACATCCGGGGGAATAGATGCCGGTGGGTAATTGTTCACAGGTAGGAATTTTCTGAACTGAAAATTCCGTATGATACAGTTCCGGCAGCAGATTTTGCCGATTTGGAATGCGTAGCATCGGCAAAATCCCGTTGCTGAGCACACATGTGTGAACAGTAACGCCGGTGGAGAGTGCGGACGGCGAGAAATAGAATAGAGTTTTAGAAAAATTCGAAAAATAAACGTATAAACTGCGGTATCTGACCGGATATCAGGCGGCGCCTATCCTTGCGGGCGATGTCAAATATCTGGGCTGGGTGGCGCAGTTTTTTGTTTCACAGGAAATTGCGTCCTATGAAACAAAAAAAGCGTTAGGTTTTTTTGAGAGAATAAAATATATATTTCTGGAAAATATAAAAATTGAGGTAACTGTTCAGTAGGTCTGCGCATTTACTGCGCTGACCGTACGAAAACATGGGTCAGCAGGAAAAAATTCCATTGCCGTAGGCAATTTTTAATGAATTTTTGCGCGTGACTGTGAAGGTACTGAACAGTTACGAATTGAGGAAAAAAATAAGGATATTTTGACATGAAAAATGGCAGGATGGAATTTAAGCTTTATAATGGTGCGGGTTGTGATTGAGTTGTGAGATAGAAGGGAGCAGCCATGTTTGAAAATCGGACGGATCTGGCGTTGGAGGAGAGAGAAAGTTTTGAGGGGGATGGGGGCGAAATCGGCGGTGTGGCGCTGCGGGAATGGCGCTGTCATGGCAGTTCGATCCGGATGACGGAAGTCTCGATTTTGAACGAAAAAGGTGCGGAATCAATGGGAAAGCCGATGGGAACCTACCTGACGATGGAAGATCCGGGGCTGTCGGAGACAGAGGACGCATACTGTGAGGCGGCTGCCGGGGAGTTAGGACGGCAGCTGGCGTCCCTGATCCGGAAAAACTGTGCTTCAACCATGGCCGGACTTTCGATTCTGGTAGCGGGACTGGGAAACCGGCAGGTGACGCCGGATTCGCTGGGACCGCGCGTGGTGGATGGGCTTTCGATGAACCGCCATCTGCGGACGGAGCCAGGCAGAAGAAATGGCACATACCTCTATACGGCTGAGAAAGCGGGGCGGACGGTGCATCCGGTTCTCAGCGGTATCCATCCAGGGGTGATGGCACAGACAGGGATGGAGACGGCAGAAATTGTCCGCGGCGTCGTGCGGGAGAGCCGCCCGGATCTGGTGATCGCGGTCGACGCGCTGGCGGCGCGAAACGTCCACCGTCTGGCAAGCACCATTCAGCTGACGGATACAGGAATTCATCCGGGTTCCGGCGTCGGCAACCACCGCCGGGGAATGACGCGGGAAAATCTCGGCGTGCCGGTAATCGCGATCGGCGTTCCGACGGTTGTGGGCGCGGCGGCGATCGTTCACGGGACGGTCAATGCGTTAGTGCGGACACTAACCGCCTCAAAAGAGGGCAGCCGGTACGGTGAATACATCCGGGAACTGGATTCGGACAGCCAATATGAGCTGATCCGGGAACTTCTGGAACCTGAATTTGGAGCGATGTTTGTGACCCCGCAGGACATGGACGAGCGTATCTGCAAGCTGAGCGCAGCAATCGCCGAGGGGATCCGGCGGGCAGTGGAACGGCTGGAGGAAGAAAGATAACACTGAAAAAAATGCCAGATTGAAAAACAGAACTAAACAGGAAACTACACTTTGCTAACCGCATAGGATAGAACAGGAAAGAAGGGAGATGAATGCGGTGCGGTGGTGGCAGAGGGCAGCCGGGCTCCTGATGGTTCTGTTTTTGCTGACAGTCGGCTGGAAGATGCGTGCATTCATCTGGACAGCTGTGCAGAATGCGGTGGTAAGGTCCTGGTACCCGGTCTGGGGGACTAATTTGCGGGATATACCAGATTCGGAGGAGGGGAAAAGGCATAGACTTGCCGGGTGGAAGAAACAGACGCAGGGAGAAGCCGATCCGTCCTATTATAAATATCTGGAAGAACAGGAAGTCCGGCAGGAGTATATGGATTTCCTGGCACAGTTTTCCGGGAGTAGGCTGGTGGATGGAACTTTACTTGGAAAATGGAACGGGCTTGTTCATGAAAGTGGGAGACAGGGCGGCGGAGAGACGGACGAAGAGAGGCTGTATAGTGCTGGAAAGAATGGAGAAAAGACAGAGAGGGCAAATACTGCCGCACTGGTGGACAGCCCGCGTCTGCGGAAAAAGCTGGAAGATTATGATTATCTGATCCAGCATTTTTTTACAATCCACCCGACGGCGTCGATTGACCGGAGCCTGATGAACGCAGAGACATTTTTGTCGATGGATCTGACAATCAGGAAGGACGAGGCGGACGGACCACAGATCTTGATTTATCATACCCATTCGCAGGAAAATTATAGAGATTATACGGGAAGCGACGGAAAGGGCGCGGTGGTGTCTCTGGGGGAAGAGCTGGCAAAACGGCTGCGGACGAAAGGATATCAGGTCTGGCACGATACAACTGCCTATGATATGAAGTCGGGGCATCTAGACCGGAGCCGTGCCTATACATATGCCTGCGAGGGTGTCACGAACCTTTTGCAGAAATACCCGTCGATTCAGGTGATTTTAGATGTGCACCGGGACGGTGTCAGCGAGCAGACGCATCTAGTCACGCAGATAGAAGGGAAACCAACGGCACAGATCATGTTTTTCAACGGTACCAGCGAGACGCCGGACGGACCGATCGAGTATCTGGCAAATCCCTGCCGGAAGGAAAATCTGGCGTTCAGTTTTCAGATGAAGTGGAATGCCGATCAGATATATCCTGGGTTTACGCGGACAATTTATTTAAAGGGGCTTCGTTACAATCTACATCTACGCCCGCGCTCGGCGTTGATCGAGGTCGGGGCACAGACGAATACATATGAAGAGGCGGTCAATGCGATGGATCCGCTGGCGCAGCTTCTGGATCAGGTGCTGACAGGTTGCTGTTGACGGGCTAATGTCAAGGCTTTTTCTATTTCAGGACTTGCGGCGTACCTGAAAAAATGGTATATTCATTTAGATCAGGTGTTATTTATTATAAAAGATGATTTTAAATAAAAAATAAGATATCGCAGCAAACATGTTGCTGCCAAACAAAGTGATACAGAGAGAGGAATGAACGGATGGCAATTATAGATCAGAGCAAAATCAGAAATTTCTGCATCATTGCACATATCGATCACGGCAAATCAACGCTGGCAGATCGTATTATTGAGATGACGGGACTTTTAACGAGCCGTGAGATGCAGGCGCAGGTGCTTGATAACATGGATCTGGAGCGGGAGAGAGGTATTACCATCAAGTCGCAGGCAGTCCGCACGGTATATAAGGCGAAAGACGGTCAGGAGTACATTTTTAACTTAATCGACACGCCTGGACATGTGGACTTTAACTACGAGGTTTCCCGAAGCCTGGCGGCGTGCGACGGCGCGATTCTGGTTGTGGATGCGGCACAGGGAATCGAGGCGCAGACGCTGGCGAATGTATATCTGGCGCTGGATCATGATCTGGAGGTCATTCCGGTGTTAAATAAGATCGATCTGCCGAGTGCGGATCCGGAGCGCGTGGCAGCGGAGATCGAGGATGTGATCGGTCTGGAGGCGTCAGATGCACCGCGCATTTCTGCGAAGACCGGCTTAAATGTCGAGGCAGTTCTGGAGGAGATCGTGCAGAAGATCCCGGCACCGGCGGGCGATCCGGAGGCATCGCTGCAGGCGCTTATTTTCGACTCCCTGTATGATTCTTACAAGGGCGTTATCGTATTCTGCCGTGTGAAGAACGGTACGATCAAAAAAGGCACACGCATGAAAATGATGGCGACCGGAGCGGCTGCAGAGGTTGTGGAGGTTGGATATTTTGGCGCAGGTCAGTTTATTCCGTGCGAAGAGCTTTCAGCCGGTATGGTTGGCTATGTGACTGCCAGTATTAAAAATGTGCAGGATACCCGCGTGGGCGATACGATCACCGATCTGGACAACCCATGTGCAGAGCCGCTTCCGGGTTACAAGAAGGTAACGCCGATGGTATACTGCGGTCTTTATCCGGCGGATGGTGCGAAATATCCGGATCTGCGGGACGCGCTGGAAAAATTGCAGCTCAACGATGCAGCGCTCTATTTTGAGCCAGAGACATCGGTAGCGCTGGGCTTTGGTTTCCGGTGTGGTTTCCTGGGGCTTCTCCATCTGGATATTATCCAGGAACGCCTGGAACGCGAGTACAATCTGGATCTTGTGACAACGGCGCCGGGCGTTGTATACCGGGTGCACAAGACGAACGGCGATATGATTGAGCTGACGAACCCGTCAAACCTGCCGGATCCGTCCGAGATTGCCTATATGGAAGAGCCGATCGTGTCGGCGGAGATCATGGTTACGACCGAGTTTGTCGGTGCGATCATGACGCTGTGCCAGGAGCGCCGCGGCGTTTACCTGGGAATGGAGTATATTGAGGCGAGCCGTGCGCTGCTGAAATATGAACTTCCGTTAAATGAGATTATTTATGATTTCTTCGATGCATTGAAATCGCGCTCCCGCGGTTACGCGTCGTTTGATTATGAGTTAAAGGGCTACGAGGAATCCAAGCTGGTAAAACTGGATATTCTCGTCAACCGCGAGGAAGTGGACGCACTCTCTTTCATCGTATTCGAAGGTTCGGCATATGAGCGCGGCAGAAAAATGTGCGAGAAGCTCAAGGATGAGATTCCGCGTCATTTATTTGAGATTCCAATCCAGGCGGCGGTCGGCGGCAAGATCATTGCCCGCGAGACGGTCAAGGCAATGCGGAAGGACGTTTTGGCAAAATGCTACGGCGGCGATATTTCCCGAAAGAGAAAACTTCTGGAGAAGCAGAAGGAAGGAAAGAAACGTATGCGTCAGATCGGAAACGTAGAGATTCCGCAGAAGGCATTTATGAGCGTCCTGAAGCTGGACGAGGAATAATGGAATTATATATACACATCCCGTTCTGTGTCCGCAAATGCCGTTACTGTGATTTTCTTTCGTTTGCGTCCGATGCGTGCGTGCGGGAGAAATATGTGGATCAGCTGATCCGGGAGATTGAAAGCATTCCGGAAGAGGATGCAGGGCAGTGTCCTGAAAATGCGGCGCCGCGGCTAAACCTGACAGGGCGGACGGTGGAGACGATCTTTATCGGCGGCGGAACGCCGTCCCTGCTTCCACCATCGGCGATTGAGCGGATTCTGGCAGCCGTCCGGCAGGTCTTTCGGGTAGAGCCGGATGCGGAGATCACGATGGAGGCGAATCCGGGGACATTGACGCCGGATTCGGCAGCCGGTTACCGGAATGCAGGGGTCAGCCGCCTGAGTCTGGGGCTGCAGTCGGCTTCGGAGGAGGAATTGCGGCTTTTAGGGCGGATTCATACGCGGGAGCAGTTTTTGCAGAGTTTTCGTGCTGCGCGGGACGCTGGATTTGACAATATCAATGTCGATCTGATGTCGGCGCTTCCGGGACAGTCGGAGGAGAGCTGGCAGGAGACTCTGCGGTTCGTCTGCGACCTTGAACCGGAACATATTTCCGCATACAGCCTGATTGTGGAAGAAGGCACGCCGTTATATGAAGAGTACGGGGAGATGTGCGCGGATCTGGAAAAATACGGCGATTACGCCTCTATGCCAAAGCGTTTACAGACGAAGTATGAAGGCTGCAAATGTCTGCCGGATGAGGAGACAGACCGGAATATGTACCACCACACGAAAACAACGCTGGCGAAGCTGGGCTATGAGCGGTATGAGATTTCCAATTATGCCAGACCGGGCTATGCCTGCCGCCACAACATCGGTTACTGGACCGGTGTGGAGTATCTGGGGCTTGGTCTGGGGGCATCCTCGCTGGTGGGCGGGAAACGCTTTCAGGTGACGGCGGATTTGAACCGTTATCTGGTGTTTACGAAAGAAGAGCTGGCAGCGGGCGCGCAGTATGAGGAAATACACGAACTGAGCCGTCAGGAGCGGATGGAAGAATTTATGTTTCTGGGGCTGCGGCTGACCGGCGGCGTCCGGACGGCAGAGTTTGAACGCCGGTTTGGCGTGGCGATAGAAGCGGTGTACGGTGAGGTGATCGAGCGGCTTTTGAAAGAAGGATTGTTGGAAGCATCGGTCCAGACAGATAGCCATATCCGCCTGACTGAATATGGCTTGGATGTCAGTACCTATGCACTGGCGGAGTTTTTGCAATAAGAATAGAAATGTATGCCCGGAGTGCTTTTTGATATCTGTTTTGCGACGGCAGGAGGAATTTGGGTGTGCATGAAAATTTTGGAGGGTGAAGCATGGATTGCACGATACTGCAGTTTATAATTGTCTGTCCGATGGTATTTCTGGCAGGCTTTGTGGATGCGATCGCAGGGGGAGGCGGATTGATTTCACTTCCGGCGTACCTGATCGCCGGGGTTCCGACCCATATGGCGCTCGGAACCAACAAAATGAGTTCCATGATGGGAACGGCAATCGCGACCGGGCGGTTTGCCAAAAACGGTTACATACAGTTTAAGAAGGTGGTTTGGTTTATCGTGGCGGCGCTGATCGGTTCTTCGATCGGTTCGAACCTGACTTTGTTAGTCAGCGATAAGATTTTACAGTATATGATGATCGTGATTCTTCCGATTGTAGCATTTTATGTTATGCGGAATAAGAAAATGGGCGATGATTCGCTGGCGGGCACCCTGCCGGAGCGGAAATCATTTTTGATTGCGCTGGCATCCGCGCTGATCATCGGTATTTATGATGGTTTTTACGGACCGGGAACCGGAACTTTCCTGCTGCTGGTGCTCACAGGAGCGGCACGCTATACGATGAAAGAGGCGGCGGGTACGACAAAGGCGATCAATCTTTCGTCTAATGT
The DNA here is from genome assembly GCF_003477745.1 of Clostridium sp. AF35-15. Classification (NCBI taxonomy): domain Bacteria; kingdom Bacillati; phylum Bacillota; class Clostridia; order Eubacteriales; family Clostridiaceae; genus Clostridium; species Clostridium sp. AF35-15. Next base: position 91,557 of record NZ_QUDY01000006.1, read on the forward strand.
GGCGGCGTTTGTCACATTTGTGATTCACGGCAAGATCATTTACACGCTGGGGCTGGCTGCGGCGATCTGCAGTATTTTAGGAAATTATATCGGTTCCGGCCTGGTATTGGGAAATGGACAGAAGATCGTGCGCCCGCTGATTCTGGTGGTGCTGGCGATCCTGTTTGTGAAGATTTTATTGGGAAATTAGAAAAGAAAATTAGAACGATTAGGCTGATTCATTCGTTTGACAGTTACTGTTCACGCATACGTGCCCAGTAACGGAATTTGCCGTGGCTTCGCATTTAAATACGGCAAATTCCTGCTGCCACCACGTTTTCTTACGGCACTTTCGGTTCCAAAAGTGCCTACCTGTGAACAGTAACATTTGACACATTTACAGTGAGAATGATGCAAAAATAGCTGCGTGATGAAATGTGAATGTTTGGATGATAAGTCGTTTCAATAAAGAGAGGTAACGAACATGAAATGGAAGAAATTTACGCTGACGACCACCACAGAGGCGGTGGATCTCATCAGCTACACATTGGATGAACTCGGCATCGAGGGCATTGAGATTGAGGACAATATCCCGCTGACCGAGAAAGAGACGAAGGGAATGTTCATCGACATTCTGCCGGAGCTTCCGCCGGATGAGGGCGTGGCGAAGGTAAGTTTTTATCTCGATGAGGATGATGATATCCCGGCGATGATGGCGAAAGTCAAAGAGGCGCTGGAAGAATTGAAGCCGTTTACCGATCTGGGCGCCTGCACGTTTGCAGAATCCGAGACGGAGGATAAGGACTGGATCAACAACTGGAAACAGTATTTCAAACCGTTTACGGTCGATCACATCCTCATCAAGCCGACCTGGGAGACAGTGCCGGAGGAGCACAAGGATAAGCTGCTGATTCAGATCGATCCGGGTACGGCGTTTGGTACGGGCATGCATGAGACAACGCAGCTTTGCATCCGCCAGCTCGAGAAATACGTGACACCGGATTCAGAGGTGCTTGATGTCGGAACCGGAAGCGGTATCTTAGGCATCACGGCGTTAAAACTGGGCGCAAAACACGTATTTGGAACGGATCTGGATGAAAATGCGATCACAGCCGTTGGCGAGAATCTGGAAGCAAACGGAATCGCACCGGAGCAGTTCAAGGTCGTACAGGGCAACATCATCGACGATAAAACAGTGCAGGACGAGGTAAAATACGAGTATTACGACATTGCGGTTGCCAACATCCTGGCAGACGTTATCATCATGCTGCAGAAAGAGATCCCGGTTCATATTAAGAAAAATGGTATCTTCATCACATCGGGTATCATTGATATGAAGGAAGAGGCAGTCAAGGCGGCATTTGAGGCGAACGATGCCTTTGAGATTGTAGAGATTACCCATCAGGGCGAGTGGGTTTCTGTCACAGCGAGGAAGAAATAATCATGTACCATTTTTTTGTGGAACCGCACCAGATCGGGGCGGAAGAAATCCGGATTGAGGGCGCGGATGTCAACCATATCCGCAATGTTCTGCGGATGAAGCCGGGTGAGGAGATCCTGATCAGCAGCCGTGAGGGCGGCGACTATTTCTGCCGCGTGGAAGAACTGGAACCAGAGTATGTTTCGGCAAAGATTCTGGAAGAATGGGAAAACAAAGAGCTTCCGGCGCGGATTCACCTGTTCCAGGGGCTTCCGAAGGGCGATAAGATGGAACTGATCATCCAGAAGGCGGTGGAGCTGGGGGCATACCGGGTGGTTCCGGTCAGCATGAAGCGATCGGTTGTCAAGCTGGATGCGAAAAAAGCGGACGCGAAGAGAAAACGCTGGAATGCGGTTTCTGAGAGCGCCGCGAAGCAGTCCAAGCGCAGCCTTATCCCGGAGGTGGCGCCGCTTATGACCTACAAAGAGGCGGTCAAAGAGGCAGCCGGGTACGATATGGTTCTTCTGCCATATGAGTCGGCGGATGGCATTCGGAAAACGAGGGAACTGCTGGCGTCGGTCAAGCCGGGTACGGATATCGCCGTTTTCATCGGTCCGGAGGGCGGTTTTGAGGACGAAGAAGTCGAGCTTGCCAGGGAAAACGGGGCGGAGATCGTAACGCTTGGAAAGAGAATTTTGCGGACGGAGACGGCAGGCTTGTGTATGCTGTCGGCACTGATGCTGCAGTTGGAAGTGTAATTGGAAAATTACAAAGGAGATAGAGATAAAAATGGAAGCCTATTTTGATAATTCAGCGACCACCAAGGTGCTGGACTGCGTAAAGGATGCGGTCGTTGATGCAATGTGCGTCAACTACGGAAACGCGGCGGCGAAGCACAGAAAAGGTGTGGAAGCAGAAAATTTGATTCGCGAGGCAAAGAAGGCGATCGCGGATACACTGAAAGTGCAGGAGAAGGAGATTCTCTTTACTTCCGGCGGAACAGAGTCGAACAATACGGCGCTGATCGGCACGGCGCTGGCAAACCGCAGAGCCGGAAAACACCTTATCACGACCGGTGTGGAACATCCGTCGATCTACAATACGATGTCATTTCTGGAGGAGATGGGCTTTGAGGTGACCTATCTTCCGGTCGATCATCTGGGACATATTTCTCTGGAGGATCTGGAAAAAGCTATCCGCGAGGACACGATCCTGGTGTCTGTGATGTACGTCAATAACGAGGTCGGAGCAGTAGAGCCGATCGAGGCGATCAGCCAGTGCATCAAGAAGAAAAATCCGAAGACATTGTTCCATGTCGATGCGATCCAGGCATATGGAAAATATAAGATCCGTCCGAAAAAACAGGGAATTGACCTGCTTTCCGTCAGCGGACACAAGATCCATGCGCCGAAGGGCGTCGGATTCCTCTATATCCGCGACGGTGTCAAGATCCGCCCGATTTTGTTTGGCGGCGGCCAGCAGAAAGGCATGCGTTCCGGTACGGAAAATGTGCCGGGGTGTGTCGGACTCGGCGTGGCAGCACGCGAGGCGTACAAAGATTTTGATGCACGCATCGAAAAGCTGTATACACTCCGGGAGCACCTGATTGCGGGATTGAAACCGCTCGGCGGCGTCACCATCAACGGCAGTGAGGACCGCACCAACGCGCCGCAGATCGTCAGCGCCAGCTTTGAGGGCGTCCGCAGCGAGGTACTTCTCCATGCGCTGGAGGACAAAGGGGTTTATGTATCGTCCGGTTCCGCCTGCTCGTCCAATCATCCGGGCATCAGCGGTACTTTAAAGGGAATCGGCGTGAAAAAAGAACTTCTCGATTCGACGATCCGGTTCAGTCTGGGTGATCTGAATACCGAGGAAGAAGTAAACTATGCGATCGGCGTTCTGGGAGAACTGCTTCCGGTACTGCGCCGTTACCAGATGAAATAAAATGGCTGTTTAAAGAATGGCTGCTCAGTTTTTTTGCGGGAAAGCAGAAGAATGACAGCCTGTTGTAGAAAGGGAATTCCATGTTTCATACATTTTTGATTAAATATGCGGAGATTGGCCTGAAAGGTAAAAACCGCTATGTATTCGAGGACGCGCTGGTGTCCCACATCCATCACTCGTTAAAACGTCTTGATGGAAAATTTACCGTAACCAAGGAGGCAGGGCGTATCTATGCGACCGCAGCGGAAGAATTTGATTACGATGAGGTCATCGATGCACTGAAAAAGGTATTCGGTATTGCGGCGATCTGTCCGATGGTCCAGTTAGAGGACAACGGCTATGACGACCTGAAAGCGAAGATTGTTGAGTATGTGGACAAAGCATACCCAGATAAACACTTTACGTTCAAGGTAAACACCCGCCGTGCCAACAAACAGTATCCGCATACCTCCGAGGAAGTCAACCGCGATCTCGGTGAGGTCATCCTGGACGCATTCCCGGAGACAAAGGTAGACGTACACAATCCGGATGTTCTTTTAAATGTGGAACTGCGTGCAAAACGTATCAACGTATACTCTCTGGTGATTCCGGGACCGGGCGGTATGCCGGTCGGAACCAATGGACGCGCGATGCTGCTTTTATCCGGCGGTATCGACAGCCCGGTGGCAGGATACATGATCGCAAAACGCGGCGTTACCATCGAGGCAACCTATTTCCATGCGCCGCCATACACCAGCGACCGTGCAAAACAGAAAGTAGTCGATCTGGCAAAGCAGGTAGCAAAATACGCAGGTCCGATCAAATTAAACGTAGTCAATTTCACAGATATCCAGCTCTACATCTACGAGCAGTGCCCGCATGAGGAGCTGACGATTATCATGCGCCGCTACATGATGAAGATCGCGGAAGAGCTGGCGAAGAAAGACGACTGTCTCGGACTCATCACCGGCGAGAGCATCGGTCAGGTAGCATCCCAGACGGTTCATTCCCTGGCGGTTACCAATGCAGTCTGCACACTTCCGGTCTTCCGCCCGCTGATCGGTTTCGACAAACAGGATATCGTCGATATTTCCCTGAAAATCGGTACCTACGAGACATCGATCGAGCCGTATGAAGATTGCTGCACCATCTTCGTAGCCAAACACCCGGTTACCAAGCCGGTCCTGCACCTGATTGAAAAATCCGAGCGCAATCTGGAAGAGAAGATAGATGCGCTGGTAAAAGAGGCGATCGATACGGTTGAGGTTATCCGGTGCTAGTCATATAAAATAGAGGATTTGGAGGAACAACGATAATCCAGAGAAGCCGCTGGAGCCGTTCTTCCAAATCTAAAAAAGAACCGCTGCAAAGCGCGTTGCTTAACAGCGGTTTTTTTCGTTTCAAACAGAACCATCTCGATCGTTCTAATGGTTGCTATACAATGTACGGAGCCAGTGTCGTTAAGATCTCGTCAATCTGGTTCTCAGAATGGATGTTTAAATCAATCGGTTTGGACAGATCCAGACTGAAGATACCCATGATGGATTTAGCATCAATCACATAACGTCCGGAAACAAGGTCAAAATCTACGTCGAACTTCGCTAAGTCGTTGACGAAGGATTTAACTTTATCGATCGAGTTTAAAGAAATACGAACTGTTTTCATGAAAAAAACCTCCTCTATCTACAATAATACTTTTATACTACAAAGTAATCTGACAAAAGTCAAGAGAGGATTCAATTTAAAGGAGATAAAAATGAGAAAAGCGGCATTCCACAATCTGGGCTGCAAAGTGAACTCATATGAGACGGAAGCCATGCAGCAGCTCTTAGAGGATGCAGGATATGAGATTGTGCCGTTCCGGGAAGGAGCGGATGTTTATATTATCAACACGTGTTCCGTGACAAATGTCGCCGACCGGAAATCGCGCCAGATGCTGCACCGGGCAAAGAAAATGAACCCGTCGGCGGCTGTTGTGGCGGTCGGCTGTTATGTGCAGGCAGCAGGCGCGGAGCTAAAAAAAGATGAGGCGGTCGATCTGATCGTCGGCAATAACCAGAAAAAAGATCTGGTACAGATTCTGGATGATTATTTTGCAGATCACGAAAATAGCGGTGAGATTCTGGATATCGGACATTCACAGGAATACGAAGAACTCCATATCCGCCGGATTGCTGACCATACGCGTGCCTTTATCAAGGTACAGGACGGCTGCAACCAGTTTTGCAGCTATTGTATTATACCATATACGAGGGGACGCGTCCGCAGCCGCCGCCCGGAGGACATCGAGCGCGAGGTGCGCGGGATTGCGGAAGCCGGATACAGGGAAATTGTCTTGACAGGTATTCATTTAAGCTCATATGGCGTCGATTTCAAGGATGAGCAGAAAGAAAATCTGCTGACTTTAATCAAACGTCTCGATCAGATTCCGGGCATTGAGCGCCTGCGCCTTGGTTCTCTTGAACCACGTATCGTAACCCGCGAATTTGCCAAAGAGCTGGCGAGTCTGCGGACCATCTGCCCGCACTTCCATCTGTCACTCCAGAGTGGCTGCGACGCGACCTTAAAGCGCATGAACCGCCGCTACAATGCTGCTGAATACCAGGTGTGCTGTGAAATTCTGCGGGAAGAATTTGACAATCCGGCGATCACGACCGATGTCATCGTAGGATTCCCGGGTGAGACCGAAGAAGAATTTGCTGAAACAGAGCGCTTCTTAAAAACGATCCATTTCTACGAGATGCATATATTCAAATATTCCCGCCGCGCAGGCACCCGCGCCGCCGATATGCCGGATCAGGTACCAGAAGGAACCAAATCTGTCCGCAGCGATATCCTGCTGGCACTGGAAAAACAGCAGTCCTTAGAATACCGCGGGCGCTTCCTCGGAACCGAAGAAGAAATCCTTCTCGAAGAACCAATCGAGATTGACGGAACCAAATACATGATGGGACACACCCGCCAGTATGTCAAAGGTGCCGTGCCATACGAAGAAGGATTGAAAAATAAGACGGTGAAGGGAATCTTCACGAAGGCACTGAATGAAGAGGTGCTTTTACTGGAAAATGAATAAAAGACAGGAAACGAAAAAACCAATGATACCCCCAAGATGGGATTCATTGGTTTTTTACATACATATAAAATTAAAAAAAATGACATAAATAGAATATATCGGCTTAACAAATTAATCAGTAAGCAATCAATGAACCCCAACGAGATCCTTAATAACTTCCCCAGCAATAATCAGTCCCACTACGGACGGCACAAAAGAGATACTCCCCGGAATCTGCCGTCTGGCGGTACAGCTGCGTGCGGTTCCCGGCGGGCAGACACAGTGGGAACGGCAGGAGATTGCCATATCATCGCCCGGAGTCAACGGTTTCTCTTTCGAATAAACCACTTTCAGTTTCTTGATTCCGCGTTTTTTTAGCTCACGCCGCATGACCTTCGCGAGCGGGCAGACGGAAGTCTTATAAATGTCAGTTACCTCAAAGGCAGCCGGATCCAGCTTGTTTCCGGCACCCATCGAGCTGATGATCGGCGTGTGGCTTGCCTCTGCCTGTTCTACCAGCATCAGTTTTCCCGTTACGGTGTCGATTGCGTCGATCACGTAGTCATACTGGGAAAAATCAAATTCCTTCGCGGTATCCGGCATGTAGAATGTCTTGTAGGTGTGGACAACCGCATGCGGGTTGATGGATTTGATGCGTTCCTCAGCGACATCGACCTTGTACTTTCCGATGGTGGAGGTGGTTGCGATGATCTGACGGTTGATGTTGGTTAAGCAGACCTTGTCATCGTCGATGAGATCAAGCGTGCCGACGCCGCTGCGCGCGAGGGCCTCCACCGCATAGCCGCCGACTCCGCCGATGCCGAAGATGGCAACGCGTGCTTTTGATAAACGCTCCATGGCATCCCTGCCGAGGAGAAGTTCCGTTCGTGAAAATGAATTTAACATATGATACTCCCTTGTAATATATTCTGTCAGTAGCTTCACAGTCACAACTGTGCTATACTAAATAATAGCAGGCTCTGTTTCTGAACGTTTTTTACCCATCAGTTCGGTATTTTATTGTAAAGGTGCGGTCTGCGTTTGTCAAGAAAGACATGAAGAAACGTAACAAAGTGTGCAAATAATCGTTACTGGGCACGCGTGCGTGAACAGTAACAACGGGCAAAAAAAGGTTGACAGATATTGCATAAAGTGATAATATACCTACTAAGCTGATAGGAAAAAGAAAAGGAGTGAAGATCATGAAAGCAGTCAATGGTTTTTGGATGAATACGATGTGTTGCAGCAATGTTTGTACCTGTATGGATCGATGTTGTTGTCGCATTTGTGTACGCGAAAACCAGAAAGCTGGACTTCGGTAAGCGGGGTTTCCGGGGAAAACGGGTTTCGTGAATCTTTTTATTCATAAGGGTTAAGGATATAGAAAGAGCGCATCCGCGTACACAGAAAAACAAGCAGGACAGGCGGCAGAAAAGCTGGATTGGACGGGCGGGAAATGTGTATAGAGGATGGGCTCTTTTCGCATTTTAAACTTCTTTTGGAGCGAGTTTTTCAAATTGGAAATGAGTTCTGTAAAAAAGAAGAATCTATAGAAATCTATAAAAATTAAAAAATATAAAAATCATCACAGATATTAGGAGGAAATCATCATGGCAAACATTTATAAGGGAACACTGGGACTGGTAGGAAACACACCATTAGTTGAGGTTGTGAATGTTGAGAAAGCGCTGGGACTGGAAGCAACGGTTCTGGTAAAACTGGAGTATTTAAACCCGGCTGGAAGCGTGAAGGATCGTATTGCAAAAGGCATGATTGAGGATGCAGAGAAGAGAGGTGTCCTGAAAGAGGGTTCTGTCATCATCGAGCCGACTTCCGGCAATACCGGTATCGGTCTGGCGTCCATCGCAGCAGCGAAGGGATATCGCATCATCCTGACGATGCCGGAGACGATGAGCGTGGAGCGCCGCAACATTCTGAAAGCGTACGGTGCAGAGATTGTCCTGACTGAGGGCGCAAAGGGCATGAAGGGCGCGATCGAGAAGGCAGAAGAGCTGGCAAAAGAGACACCAGGCAGCTTCTTAGCCGGTCAGTTTGTCAATCCGGTCAATCCGGCGGTTCACAGAGCAACCACTGGTCCGGAGATCTGGAATGATACCGACGGAAAGGTTGATATCCTGATCGCAGGCGTTGGTACCGGCGGAACTCTGACAGGTACCGGCGAATACTTAAAATCCCAGAATCCGAATGTGAAAGTCATAGCGCTGGAGCCGGCTTCCTCCCCGGTATTAAAGACAGGCAAGGGCGGCGCACACAAGATTCAGGGTATCGGTGCCGGATTTGTACCGGATGTACTGAACACTAAGATTTATGATGAGATTTTCGAGGCGGAGAATGAGGATGCATTTGCGGCAGCGAAACTTCTGGCACACAAAGAGGGCATTTTAGTCGGTATTTCCTCCGGCGCAGCCCTGCATGGTGCGATTGAGCTGGCAAAACGCCCGGAAAATAAGGGGAAAACCATCGTAGCGATTCTTCCGGACAGCGGTGACCGCTATTATTCCACACCACTCTTTACAGAGGACTAAGAGACTAATTATAGAAATAGGACTTCCCAGAATGCAGGGAGAGTGTTATAATTAACAGAAAATGAGTTACTGGTTACGTGCGCGTGAACGGTAACAAAACAGCAGAAAAACACAGGACCCGTTTGTTTGGCAGAGCACTGTCAGCGCGGATCCTGTGCTTTTGTTTCATTTCATGAGAATTGTGGTTACTGTACACAGGTAGGTACATTTTTTACATTCTTTTTCTTAAAGAGGATTTTGCAGATAACGGATACAGGAGAATATACAATGAAAACGATTACGATTGAGGAGCTGGAAGCGTTAAAGGATGCGGAGAAGACGATCGTGGACATCCGCCCGCAGGACCAGTATATGCGCGGAACTTTTCCGGGGGCGGTAAGCCTCCCGGCGTCCCGGCTGGAAGAGCAATATGAGGAAGAAACAGCCAGGTTAGACAAAATGCATCCAGTGTACGTGATGTGCCATACCGGTGAGAAGAGTCAGGAGTGGGTGCGTCGTCTGACCGGAGACGGATTTGACGCGGTCAATGTGGAGGGTGGTTACCGTGCGTGGCTGCGCCTCTCCCTGTCCCGCTTCGTAGGCGGAGAATCCGAGGCGGATCGAGAGGAAAAACGGGCGAGAATTGAGCAGAGTATTATAAAAAAATTCCGCAAGCCGATCTGGCGGGCGTTTACGCGGGCACTCAACACCTACGACCTGATTCAGGAGGGCGACAAGATCGCAGTCTGTATCTCCGGCGGCAAGGATTCCATGCTGATGGCGAAACTTTTCCAGGAATTGAAAAAACATGGAAAATTCCAGTTTGAAACCGTTTTTCTAGTGATGAATCCGGGCTACAATGCGGATAACTGGAAGATCATCCAGGACAATGCGAAACTTCTCGGCATTCCGCTGACGGTATTTGAGAGCGATATTTTCGACACGGTGGCGACGATCGAACAGAATCCGTGCTACCTTTGTGCCAGAATGCGACGCGGTCACCTCTATGCACAGGCGAAAGCGCTGGGCTGCAATAAAATTGCGCTTGGGCATCATTTTGATGATGTGATTGAGACGATCCTCATGGGAATGCTGTACAGCGGCAAGATTGAGACGATGATGCCGAAGCTGCACAGCCAGAATTTCGAGGGCATGGAGCTGATCCGCCCGATGTACCTTATCAAGGAAGATGCGGTCAAGGCGTGGCGTGATTACAACGGACTGCAGTTTATACAGTGCGCGTGCCGTTTTACTGAAAATTGCGTGAGCTGCGGAGGCGGACGTGGTTCCAAGCGCGATGAGATGAAGGAATTGATCGCCCATTTCCGCAAGGAGAGCGACGTGATCGAGAAAAATATCTTTAAGAGTGTCCACAATATCAACTTAAAGACTGTGATCGGTTACCACAAGGACGATTGGACGTACAATTTCCTGGATGATTATAATGATAAAAAATAACTTGCCGAATGGGGTAAAGTAGAGTAAAATAAAAAAGAGTAGTTTACCTGCACGCATGGATCCGCAGAGTGACAGAGCGCGGCGGGTATTTAAAAGGACGTGAAGACAAAATGGGTGATATCAGCAATACACAGTTTTTTAGAGCAGTACAGGAAGAGAAGAAGCTGGAGGCAAGCCAGGTTCTGGAACAGGTATATACAGCGCTGACGGAGAAGGGTTACAACCCGATCAATCAGATTGTAGGATATATTATGTCTGGAGATCCGACCTATATTACCAGCCACAAGAGTGCCAGAAGCCTGATTATGAAGGTAGAGCGTGACGAAATTCTGGAAGAGCTTGTGAAGGTATATATTGAGACGAAGCTTCAGTAAAGAGTGGATGCAGCACGGCAATTAAAAAGCGGAAGAGTAAACAGCTGGCGACAACAGTCCAATATCTGACGGGCTGCCAGCTTGTTTTGTTATGGAGAAAATAGAATATGAGAATTATGGGGCTTGATTTTGGATCGAAGACCACGGGAGTGGCAGTCAGCGATCCGTTAGGCATTACAGCACAGGGGATTGAGACGATCACACGGAAGGATGAGAACAAACTTCGCCAGACCTGCGCCCGGATTGAAGAGCTGATCCGGGAATACGAGGTTGGGACGATTGTTTTGGGGTATCCTAAAAATATGAATAATACGCTGGGAGAGCGCGTTGAAAAGACGCTGGCATTTAAAGAGATGCTGGAACGGCGGACGAATCTTCCGGTCGTTATGTGGGACGAGCGTCTGACGACGAATGCGGCGGAGCAGATCCTGATCGAGAGTGGAGTGCGCCGGGAAAACCGGAAGAGCGTGATTGATAAGATTGCGGCAGTATTGATTTTGCAGGGATATTTGGATTTACAGGCACAAGGAAAAGCGGAAGAATAAATTATCAGTGATAAAAATCAATGATTGAAAATAAAGAATAGAAGGAGAATCATAGAATGGGAAACCTGGATTCAATGTTAGATGAACTGAATAATATGGAAAACAGCATCACGCTGAGGGATGAGAACGGCGAGGAAGTGAAGCTGTATGTCCTGGAAGAGACAAAGTTAAATGGCGAGTCCTATCTGCTGGCAAGTGATACGAAGGACGGCGATGGAGAGTGCTATCTGTTGAGAGATACATCAAAGCCGGAGGATGCAGAAGCAGCTTACGAATTTGTGGACGATGACGGAGAACTGGAGTATATGTCCAAGGTGTTTGCGGAGCTGATGAGCGATCTGGGCGTTGATATCGAATAAAAATCTAAAAATCGAATTTTTGGAGGTGCATTGATTGAAAAAGGAAACAAATCATAATAAGGTAAAGATCATACCGCTCGGTGGTCTGGAACAGATCGGTATGAATATGACTGCCTTCGAATATGAAGACAGCATTATTGTAGTAGACTGCGGTATGGCATTCCCGAGCGACGATATGCTGGGAATCGATCTGGTTATCCCGGATGTATCCTATTTAAAGAACAACATTGACAAAGTCAAGGGCTTTGTGATCACGCACGGACATGAGGACCATATCGGCGCGCTGCCGTATGTACTCCGCGATGTTCCGGCACCGGTATACGGCACCAAACTGACGATCGGACTGATTGAGAATAAATTAAAAGAGCATAATATGATGAAGACCGTCCGCCGCAAGGTCGTAAAGCACGGACAGTCCATCAATCTCGGATGTTTTCGGATTGAGTTTATCAAGACGAACCACAGTATCGCAGATGCATCGGCGCTTGCGATCTTCTCCCCGGCTGGCATTATCGTCCACACCGGCGACTTCAAGATCGATTACACACCGGTATTCGGTGAACCGGCGGATCTGCAGCGTTTTGCCGAGCTTGGAAAGAAAGGCGTGCTGGCGCTGATGTGTGACAGTACCAACGCGATCCGTCCGGGATTTACGATGTCGGAGCGCACCGTCGGCAAGACCTTTGATTCGATTTTTGCAGAGCACAAGAACAACCGGATCATCGTTGCGACGTTTGCTTCCAACGTAGACCGTGTCCAGCAGATCATCAATACGGCATACCACTATGGACGTAAGGTAGTGGTCGAGGGCCGAAGCATGGTCAATGTCATCGGCACGGCGAGCGAACTTGGATACATTAATATTCCGGAAAATACACTGATCGACATTGAACATCTGAAAAATTATAAGAAAGAGGATACCGTCCTTATCACGACCGGCAGCCAGGGCGAGTCTCTGGCGGCCCTGTCCCGTATGGCGGCAGACCTGCACAAGAAGGTTTCGATCATGCCGGGTGACGTGGTTATTTTAAGTTCCACCCCGATTCCGGGCAATGAGAAAGCCGTTGCAAGAGTTATCAACGAGCTGTCGATGAAGGGCGCAGAGGTTATCAACCAGGATACCCACGTATCCGGACATGCCTGCCAGGAGGAGATCAAGCTGATGTACTCCTTAGTTCGTCCGAAATTCTCGATTCCGGTACACGGTGAGTACCGCCACCTGATGGCGCAGCGCAACCTGGCAATTTCAATGGGCATTCCGAAGGAAAATGTCATCCTGATGCGCTCAGGTGATGTGATCGAGATCGGGGACGAAGGCTACCGTGTTGCCGACCATGTACAGGCGGGCGGCATCCTGGTCGATGGTCTGGGCATCGGTGATGTCGGAAATATCGTTCTGCGCGACCGCCAGAACCTGGCACAGAATGGTATCATTATTGTGGTACTGACGTTGGAGAAATACAGCAACCAGCTCTTAGCGGGACCGGATATCGTGTCCCGAGGTTTCGTCTATGTGCGTGAGTCCGAGGATCTGATGGAAGAGGCACAGAGAATCGTGGATGAAGCCGTACAAGGCTGTCTTGAGAAGCACGTGAGCGACTGGGGCAAGATCAAGAACATTATCCGCGACAGCCTGAGTGATTTCCTATGGAAGAAGATGAAGAGAAATCCGATGATTCTTCCGATCATCATGGAAGTGTAGAAGACTGCAAAAGCAGCACGGAGGTGGAATATGAGCCGGACATCTGGGGAACCCCATATCGCAGTATCAATTCTGGACAGTGTGTTCCGGATCGTTTTTTTGGTACTGACACTGTTTCTGCTCTATGAGGGCGCAACGAAGGGTTACTGGCTGGGGCATGAGATATTTAACCCGACCGCAGTTGAGGCAGAGCCGGGAAGAATGAGAACGGTTACCATCGAGGAAAGCGAAAGCACCTCCGAGGCAGGCGAAGCGCTGGAACGCGTCGGTTTGATTCAAAGCCGCGTGGTCTTTGTGCTGCAGGCAAAGATTTATGAATACAAGATATATCCGGGAACCTATCAGTTCAGCACCGCCCAGACTTCTCTGGAGATGCTGAAGGAGATGGATGAGGCGGCAGCTTCTGCCGCCAGCCCGGAGGAGGATAAAAGTGATAGTAAATGACAGAATTACCGCCTATATCCAGTCGTTGGACGCGGGCAACGGACCGCTGCTCGACTCGATAGAGGAAGAAGCGCTGGCTGACTGCGTGCCGATCATCCGCAGGGAGACCTCCGCATTTCTGAAAACACTGATTGCTCTCAAGCGCCCGCAGTCGATTCTGGAGGTAGGAACGGCTGTGGGCTATTCGGCTTTACTGATGAGCCGTGTGATGCCGGAAAACTGCCGGATCACGACGATTGAGAAGTACGAAAAAAGAATACCGATTGCCAAGCGCAATTTTGAAAGGGCAGGAAAAGAGCCGTGCATTACTTTACTGGAAGGCGATGCGGAAGAGATACTGGGGACGCTTTCCGGCCCTTATGATTTTATATTTATGGATGCGGCTAAGGGGCAGTATATGCACTGGCTGCCTCAGATTTTGCGTCTGCTGCCGTCCGGCGGCGTTCTTCTGTCGGACAATGTCTTACAGGACGGCGATATCGTGGAATCCCGCTATGCGGTCGAGCGCCGCAACCGGACGATCCACACGCGGATGCGCGATTATTTATATGAACTGACACACATGAAAGAATTTGAGACGTCTGTCATTCCGATCGGGGATGGCGTGGCGTTAAGTGTAAAGCGATAAAAGAAAGGAAAAACATGAGAAAACTGGAACTTTTAATCCCGGCGGGCAGCCTGGACGTCCTCAAGACGGCGGTCCTTTACGGAGCCGATGCGGTCTATCTGGGCGGCGAGGCGTTTGGTCTGCGGGCAAAGGCAAAGAATTTTACGAACGAAGAGATCAAAGAGGGCATTGCGTTCGCCCATGAGCGCGGCGTCAAAGTATATATTACAGCAAATATTTTTGCACATAATGATGATTTAGCCGGTGTGGAAGAATATTTCACAGAACTGAAAGAAATCAAGCCGGATGCGCTGATTATTTCCGATCCGGGTGTTTTTGAGATTGCCAGACGCATTCTCCCGGAGATGGAGATCCATATCAGCACACAGGCAAATAATACAAACTACGGGACGTTCCTTTTCTGGTATAAACAGGGCGCGAAGCGCGTGGTAACGGCGCGGGAGCTGTCCTTGAAGGAGATTCGCGAGATCCGCGAACATATTCCGGAGGATATGGAGATCGAGAGCTTCATCCACGGAGCGATGTGCATTTCCTATTCAGGACGATGTCTTCTCAGCAATTTTCTGACGGGGCGCGACGCGAACCAGGGCGCCTGTACTCATCCGTGCCGCTGGAAATATGCGGTGGCGGAGGAGACAAGACCGGGCGAGTGGATGCCGGTCTATGAAAATGAGCGCGGCAGCTATATTTTCAACTCCCGCGACCTGTGCATGATTGAGCACATTCCGGAGATGGTCGAAGCAGGAATCGACAGCTTCAAGATCGAGGGACGCATGAAGACAGCACTCTATGTGGCAACCGTGGCGAGAACCTACCGAATCGCAATCGACGATTATCTGGAAAGCCCGGAAAAATACCAGTCCAAGATGGAGTGGTATAAGAGTGAGATCCGCAAATGTACCCACCGGGAATACATCACTGGATTTTATTTCCATAAACCGGGTACCGAGTCGCAGGTATACGGAAGCAATACTTATGTAAAACCGTACACCTATCTGGGAACGGTCGGCGCTGTGCGCGGGGATGGCCTGGTTCATCTGGAGCAGAAGAATAAATTCAGCGTGGGAGAGACGATCGAGATCATGAAGCCGGACGGACGTAACCTGCGTGTGGAAGTGAAAGGCATCTTTACCGAGGATGGAACCGCGCAGGAGAGCGCACCGCACCCGAAGCAGCAGCTCTGGGTAGACTTAGGCGGCATGGCAAAGCCGCAGGATATCCTGCGGCGTGAGGACGAAGCGCTGGATTTGTAAAGGTGCGGCTGGATGGACATCAGGAGGATGACAGATGGTTTGGTTTTTAGGAGGAACGGCGGTCCTGTGCCTGTTATATTATATCATAATTGTTATTTATTCAGGTGTTTCGACTTCGTTTGCCTTGATCTGGCCCTGCTTGGCGATCTTTTTGGGACTTTTGGCGGCTGGATGGTGGTTTGGCAGCCAGCATGAGGGCAGAATCCCCGTGTGGATCGGCGTTTCCGTCGGGACAGTATGTGCGGCGGGATTTCTGATTCTGGTGATCACGGAGGTTTTGATCGGCTGGAGCGCCATTACGGCGACGGGACAGCCGGCGGACTATGTGATCGTGCTGGGAGCACGTGTGCGCGGCACCAGGATCAGCAATTCCCTAAAGCAGCGTCTGGATCGGGCGATCGAGTATTCGGAGGAATATCCGAACACGGTTCTGGTGCTTTCCGGCGGAAAAGGTCCGGGCGAGGAGATCAGCGAGGCGCGGGCGATGTACGAATATTTACAGTACAACGGGATTCCGGAGGATAAGCTGCTGATTGAAGACCAGTCCTCCGACACGGTGCAGAACATCGAGTTCAGCCGGACGGTGATCGACCGGCAGGAATACAACAAGGCGCAGGCGGCGCGGGCGCACCTGATGGAGTTTTACCGTGAGCGCCCGGACGGCGATACCATCCGGATCGGGATTCTGACGAGCAATTACCATGTGTTCCGGGCGGAGGCGATCGCGCGCAGACAGGAGATCGAGCCGGTCGGCGTGGCAGCTGCGTGCGACCCGGTGCTGGCGGTGCACCTGTGGCTGCGGGAGGCATTTGCCGTACTAAAAGACAAATTTATGGGAAGACTGTAAAAAAAGAAGAAAAAAAGGTGCGATTCAACGTTACTGTTCACGTATGCGTGAACAGTAACGATTCAACAGATGTCTGTATGCGCTGTGGAATCGTTTTAGAGAAAGGAAAGACAGCATGACAGTAAAAGATTTGAAGAGCTATCAGATCCTGAATGAAAAACACGTAAAAGAGCTGAATTCCGAGGGGATTCTTCTGGAACATAAGAAGACGGGAGCGAGAGTGTTCCTGCTCTCGAATGACGATGAGAACAAGGTATTCTGCATCGGATTCCGCACCCCGCCATCTGACAGCACGGGTGTGCCGCATATCATGGAGCACAGCGTTTTGTGCGGTTCGGCGAAATTTCCAGTCAAGGATCCGTTTGTAGAGCTGGTGAAGGGCTCCTTAAATACCTTCTTAAACGCGATGACCTACCCGGATAAGACGGTATACCCGGTTGCAAGCTGCAACGACAAAGATTTCCAGAACCTGATGGACGTCTATATGGACGCGGTTCTGCATCCGAATATCTATAAAGAAGAGAAGATTTTCCGCCAGGAGGGCTGGCATTATGAGATGGAGTCGGCGGACAGCCCGATCACGGTAAACGGTGTCGTTTACAATGAGATGAAGGGTGCATTTTCCTCCCCGGAGGGCGTGCTTGACCGCTACACGCAGAACACGCTTTACCCGGATACCTGCTATACGCATGAGTCTGGCGGCGCCCCGGAGGTTATCCCGGAGCTGACCTATGAGGATTTCCTGAATTTCCACCGCAAATTCTACCATCCGTCCAACAGCTTTATCTATCTGTACGGAAATATGGATATGGCAGAGAAGCTGGACTGGCTGGATCGTGAGTATTTAAGCCACTATGACCGTCAGCCGGTAGATTCTGAAATTCACTACCAGAAGCCGTTTGACGCGCCGAAGGACCGTGAGATCTTCTATCCGATCACTGAGGATGAGCCGGAGGATCACGCAACCTACCTGTCGGTTAATACGGTGGTGGGCGACGATCTCGACCCGATTCTCTACATGGCATTTCAGATCCTGGAGTATGTGCTTTTGGATGCGCCGGGCGCCGTTTTAAAGAAAGAACTCATCAACGCCGGGATTGGCCAGGATATCCTGGGAAGCTATGAAAATGGTATTTTACAGCCCTATTTTTCTGTCATTGCGAAAAATGCGGATAGCAGCCAGAAAGAGGCATTTTTAAAGACTGTCAAGGCAACGCTTAAGAAGCTGGCAGATGATGGCATCAACCAGAAGAGCCTGCTGGCGGGCATCAACTACTATGAATTCCGCAGCCGCGAGGCAGATTTCGGCAACGCGCCAAAAGGATTGATGTACGGCTTGCAGTGCTTAGATAGCTGGCTGTACGGCGGCGATCCGCTGATGCACCTGGAATATGAGGAGACATTTGCATTCCTCAAAAAAGCAGCAAAGGAAGGATATTTTGAAGAACTGATCCGCAAATATCTCTTAGATAACCCGTTTGAGGCGGTGATCACGGTCAGCCCGAAGCGGGGACTGACGGCGATCGAGGATGAGAAGCTGCGTGAAAAGCTGGAAGCATATAAGAAGAGCCTGAGCGCGGAGGAGATTCAGGCGATCGTGGATGGCACGAAAGAGCTGAAAGAGTATCAGGACACCCCGTCCCCGAAGGAAGATTTAGAGAAGATTCCGCTGTTGAAACGCTCAGATATCCGCAAAGAGGCGGAGAAATTTATCCTGACCGAGCGCGAGATTGGCGGAACCAAGGTGCTGGCACATGAGCTCTTTACCTCAGGCATCGGTTATCTGCGCGTGATGTTCCGTACTGACCGTGTACCATCCAGGGATCTGCCGTATGTGGGACTTTTGAAAGCAGTGCTTGGATTTGTCGATACGACGAAACACACATACAGCGATTTGTCGGATGAGATCAACTTAAATACCGGCGGTATCACGCTCAGCGTCAGCTCCTATGCGGACAGCCGGAAACAGGGCGCGTTTACCGGTATTTTTACCGCGAGTGCCCGGGTGCTGTGCGAGAAGCTGGACTTTGGATTTTCAGCGATCGCGGAGATTCTGCTTGATTCAATCCTTGATGATGAGAAACGTCTCGGCGAGATTGTGGCGGAGACGAAGTCGAAGAGCCAGATGCGTTTAAATCAGGCGGCACATTCAGCGGCAGTGATGAGAGCCAGCTCCTATTTTTCAGCAGAATCGGCATTTGACGACTGCACGGGCGGAATCGGCTTCTACCAGTTCCTTGAAGAGACGGCAAAGCACTTTGAGGAGAAAAAGGGCGAGGTGATCGCGAAATTAAAAGAGACGGCGGCACGCCTGTTTACAAAAGAAAATATGCTGATAAGCTACACGGCAGCAGCCGACGATCAGGCAGGGCTTGAAGCAGCGCTTCCGCTTTTAAAAGAACGTCTTCCACAGGGAGACGGAACCGTTTATCCGTTTGAGTGGAAAAAAGAGAACTTAAACGAGGGCTTCATGACCTCCTCCCAGGTCAATTATCTGGCGCGCTGCGGCAATTTCGTGGAGAAAGGGCTGGCATACAAGGGCACGCTGCGGACGCTGAAAGTCATTCTCGGATATGATTATCTGTGGATCAATGTCCGTGTCAAGGGCGGCGCTTACGGCGTCATGAATGGAGCCGGACGGTTTGGCGACAGCTATTTCGTTTCCTACCGCGATCCGAACCTGCGTGAGACGAATGAGGTTTACGAGGGTATCGTGCCGTATCTGGAGCAGTTTGAGGCAGACGAGCGTGATATGACGAAATTCGTGATTGGAACCATCAGCGACCTTGATGCGCCGCTTCTGCCGCCGTACAAAGGCATTCGCGCCGACGCGGCCTGGTTTACCGGCGTGACGGATGCGATGATCCAGAAAGAGAGAGACGAGATCCTGGCAGTTACTCCGGAGGATATCCGGGAGCTGGCGCCGATTATCAGGGCAGTGCTCAGTGAGCAGAGCATCTGTGCGATTGGAAATGCAGAAAAAGTCAAGGCAAATCAGGATCTGTTTAAGACGGTGAAAAATCTGTTTAACTAAATAAAATGTAAGTGAAAGGAAACAAGATGGCAAATACAGATACAAAAGAGTTTAAATCTGGCTTTGTGACCCTGATCGGGCGTCCGAATGTCGGCAAATCCACGCTGATGAACCACCTGATAGGACAGAAGATCGCGATCACATCTGAGAAGCCGCAGACGACCCGGAACCGTATCCAGACGGTTTACACAGACGAGCGCGGACAGATCATTTTTCTGGACACACCGGGTATCCACAAGGCGAAAAACAAGCTGGGCGAGTACATGGTCAATGTCGCAGAGAATACGTTAAAAGAGGTTGACGTGATTCTCTGGCTGGTAGAGCCGACCACCTTCATCGGGGCAGGCGAGCGCCACATTGCAGAGCAGCTTTCGAAGATCAAGACGCCGGTCATTCTGGTTATCAATAAAATTGATACGGTCAAATCGAAGGAAGAGATTCTGACCTTTATCGCGGCATATAAGGATATTTTGAATTTTGCGGAGATTATCCCGGTTTCGGCTCTCAAAGAGATGAATATCGAAGATGTCAAGAGCAGTATTTTTAAATACCTCCCGGCAGGTCCGCAGTTTTACGATGAGGATACCGTCACCGACCAGCCGATGCGCCAGATCGCAGCGGAGCTGATCCGCGAGAAAGCGCTTCGGATGCTGGACGACGAGATCCCGCACGGCATTGCAGTTGTCATCGACCAGATGAAAGAGCGTCCAAACGGCATCATCGACGTGGATGCAACGATCGTGTGCGAGCGCGATTCCCACAAGGGCATCATCATCGGAAAAGGCGGATCGATGTTAAAACGTATCGGAACCGCTGCCCGGATGGAAATTGAAAATCTGATGGACACGAAGGTCAACCTGAAACTCTGGGTTAAAGTGCGCCGGGAGTGGAGAGACAGCGATATGTATATGAAGAATTACGGATATAACCCGAAAGAAATTTAAGTGAGGGAAGGAAGGGCTGCATGCGAGATTTGATACAGACAACCGGAATGGTGCTTTATGCAGCCCCGGTCGGTGAATTTGATAAACGTCTGATTCTCCTGACGGGAGACCGCGGAAAAATCACGGCATTTGCCCGCGGGGCGAAGCGCACTGGAAGTTTGCTGCGTGCGGCAAGCCGGCCTTTCGCATTTGGAATCTTCACACTTTCTGAGACGCGGGATGCCTACAATCTCTATGGCGCGGAGATCGAAAACTATTTCGAAGGACTTGAACAGGACGTTGAGTGCGCCTGCTACGCCTCCTATTTTGCTGAATTCGCCGAATACTTTGGAAGAGAAGGTCTGGAGGCAAGAGAAATGCTGCGATTACTCTACCAGTCCTTCCGCGCCCTCCTAAAACCCGCACTCCCCAACAAACTTGTACAGCGTATCTTCGAGTTAAAAATCATGGTCATCAACGGCGAATACACCGAAGATCCACCCCTGCGCGCCGGAGACTCCGCACGCTACGCCTGGCAGTACGTCATCTACGCGCCGATCGAGAAGTTGTATACATTTCTTCTGAAAGAAGATGCATTTGCACAATTTGCGGCGAATGTGGAGCGGAATAAGAGGGCGTATGTAGATAAAAGTTTTCACTCATTGGAGATATTGCAGACGATTACATAACATACAACTATCCAGGGAGGAACCATTTATATGCCAGAACCCAAATTCCACCAGAAAATTGCCTGGTTCAATTTCATCTGCTGCCTCATGGTCATCTGGACGCATTCCGGCAACGCGGATCTGTTTTTCCCGGAACTGGGGCAGGACGCACCGTGGTGGCATTTCCAGTACCCGGTCATGCAGGAAATTTTGCGGGTGGACATCCCATGCTTTATCATGCTGTCTGCCTACCTGTTCTACCGGAACTTCACGATGAAGCGGCTGGGAGAAAAATTAAATAAACGTCTGCATTCGCTTCTGGTTCCGTACCTGCTCTGGAATACTATCTACTACGTGGCGTATGTGGCGGCGAGCCGGATTCCGGGACTGCAGACGATCGCCAACCGGACGGATCTGGTGATCACGACGTCCGGGGCATGGCAGGCGATCACCAAGTATACCTTCAATCCGGTGTTCTGGTTCATGTATCAGATCATTCTGCTGGTGCTGCTGGCACCGGTGCTGTATCTGTTTCTGAAAAATATCTGGACCGGCGCGGCATTTCTGCTGGTGCTACTTGTGGCACTTTTCAAGGGAGTGGCGCTGCCGGAGCTGAATCTGGACGCCCTGATTTATTATTCCTTTGCCGCCTATGCGGCGCTGCACGGGAGAAAATGGGCGGAGGCGGTATGGTCGTGGAAGCGGGCGGCACTGGGGGTGTGCCTGCTGGCAGTGGGAATCGTGCTCAGCAGGAGCTATTATACCCACTATTTTGTGCCGGGAATCGTTCTCTACCAGCTTCTGGCAGTCATCGGTATCTGGATGATGGTAAACGAGCGCTGGCTGGGAGAAGTCAGACCGTTTATGACCTGCACCTTTTTTATCTATGCGACGCACTTTGTGGTGGTCCGTTTCCTCAATAAGGCGGCGGCGCTGCTATTTCCGGGCAGCCAGCTGGTTTCGATGTTTATGTATGTGTGTATGCCGCTGCTTGCAGTGACACTCTGTTATCAGGCGGCGCGCGTGCTGCGGAGGTACCGTCCGGATA
This sequence comes from Clostridium sp. AF35-15, assembly GCF_003477745.1. NCBI lineage: Bacteria > Bacillati > Bacillota > Clostridia > Eubacteriales > Clostridiaceae > Clostridium > Clostridium sp. AF35-15. Next base: position 113,739 of record NZ_QUDY01000006.1, read on the forward strand.
TCTGGAAGACCCTGAATGGGGGACGCTGACAAAAAGCAGGATTTACGGTTGAAAGGCAGGTATCTCTGGAAACGGAAGTGCGAGTATGCGTTTTTTCAGGTCCAAGTCTTGAAAATACATAGAAAAGCAGGTATACTATAAAAACTTGGTTGTAGGAGCATTTTTGCGCTTGGGAGGAAGAGCAATGAAAAAAAGAGGATTTCTTCTGGCAGCGTGTACCGTGGGTGTGATGCTGTCCGGCTGTGGCTCACGGGAAACCGCCTTTTCCCCTTCGGAGAGCTGCGTATATGTGGCAAAAGACGGGGCGCTGTCGAGTGCTCTGGTGGAGCAGACCGGCGGTATTTCGGTCGATGAGAATGAATTAAAGCAGTATTTAGAGACGGCAGTGATTCATTTTAATGAAGAAAAAGGCGCCGGGGCGCTGGCACAGAACCAGAAAAATGCCGAGAGACTGCCGGCAGCATTGAAAAGTGTGAAGGCGGGAAAAGACACGGTGACTGCGATCTTTGATTATGCTTCCTTTGAAGATCTGAAAGCATTCGGAGAGACGAATGACAATGAGGACACCAGCAACTCCCTGACGGCGCTGGAGGCAAAGCCGCTTTCGGAGGCGATTGCCGATGGATGGTTTTCCGAGGGTGAGCTGGTAAAGGCAGATGGAAGCGAAGCCGGAACGGATACGGTTCAGAATGAAAAGAGCGGCATGGCAGTCCGGAGCGAGGGCGGTGCGACGCTGATGGTCGGCGGAAAAGTGCTTTACCGCAGTTCGAATACCGAGTTAAAAGACGATTCAACCGTCAGTCTGCCGGAAACAGGCACGGCTTATGTGATTTTTAAAAGATAAAAAACAGAATGATTGTTAAATTCGTCCATCTGCCAGATATCGAAAGAAGAGGCGGGGACGGGTACAATGATAAATGAATCAGGAGGACAAGACAAATGGAAAAGACGATGGACAAAATCGTGGCGCTCGCAAAATCAAGAGGATTTGTATATCCGGGTTCTGAGATTTACGGCGGCCTTGCCAATACATGGGACTACGGCAATCTGGGCGTAGAACTGAAAAACAATGTAAAACGTGCATGGTGGCAGAAATTTATTCAGGAAAGCCCGTACAACGTAGGTGTAGACTGTGCGATTCTCATGAACTCCCAGACATGGGTGGCATCCGGACATCTGGGCGGCTTCTCTGACCCGCTGATGGACTGCAAGAGCTGTAAAGAGCGTTTCCGTGCAGATAAGCTCATCGAGGACTATATGGCAGAGCACAACATCGAGATCGAGGGTTCTGTAGACGGCTGGTCCCAGGAGCAGATGAAACAGTACATTGATGACAATAACATCTGCTGTCCGAGCTGCGGCAAGCATGATTTCACTGACATTCGTCAGTTTAACCTGATGTTCAAGACTTTCCAGGGAGTTACCGAGGATGCAAAAAACACCGTATATCTGCGTCCGGAGACTGCACAGGGTATCTTTGTAAACTTCAAGAACGTACAGAGAACCTCCCGCAAGAAGATCCCGTTTGGTATCGGTCAGATCGGTAAATCTTTCCGTAACGAGATCACACCGGGTAACTTTACTTTCCGTACCAGAGAGTTCGAGCAGATGGAGCTGGAGTTCTTCTGTGAACCGGGAACCGACCTTGAGTGGTTTGCATACTGGAAACAGCACTGCATCGACTGGCTGCAGACACTTGGCATCAAGCCGGATGAGATGCGCGCGCGCGACCATTCTCCGGAAGAGCTGTGCTTCTACAGCAAGGCGACGACCGATCTGGAATTTCTGTTCCCGTTCGGATGGGGCGAGCTGTGGGGTATCGCAGACCGTACCGATTACGATCTGACCCAGCATCAGAACACCTCCGGTCAGGATATGACCTACTTTGACGATGAGAAGAAGGAGAAATACATCCCGTATGTGATTGAGCCGTCACTGGGTGCTGACCGTGTAACCCTGGCATTCCTGTGTGCTGCATACGATGAGGAAGAGATCGGAGAGGGCGATGTGAGAACCGTTCTTCACTTCCATCCGGCGATTGCACCGGTTAAGATCGGTGTGCTTCCGCTGTCCAAGAAGCTTAACGAGGGAGCAGAGAAGATCTACGCAGAGCTTTCCAAGTACTACAACTGCGAGTTCGACGACAGAGGAAACATTGGTAAGCGTTACCGCCGTCAGGATGAGATCGGTACTCCGTTCTGCATCACTTACGACTTCGAGTCGGAGACCGACCAGGCTGTTACCGTCCGTGACCGTGATACCATGGAGCAGGTACGTGTGCCGATCGCCGAGTTAAAGAACTACTTTGAGGATAAGTTCCGTTTCTAATCTTTAAATAAACAAAAAAGCAGAAACCATATTCCAGAAAACAGGAGATGGTTTCTGCTTTTTGTGTTAGAGAGGGCTTGTGACATTTTTGGCATTTTGCAAAGAACGAAATTTATTTTGGGGAAGATTAGGCACTGTTCTGGATAGTCATCTCATTTAATATTCGCGAAAATTACAAAAAAATATATATTGATCGAAAAAAAGTTGGAAAGAATTCAAAAAAACTCTTTACTAGACCGCAGTTTATGTTATAATATTCACGATGGCTTTTATCTTTCACATAAATACAAATATGTGAATGTAAAACATAAACGAGTATAGGAGGAAAATACTTATGGCAAAATGGGTTTATATGTTTAGCGAGGGCGACATGACCATGCGTAACCTGCTGGGAGGAAAGGGAGCGAACCTGGCGGAGATGACAAGCATCGGTCTGCCGGTTCCACAGGGATTTACAATCACAACTGAGGCTTGTACCCAGTATTACGAAGATGGTCGCAAGATTAACGACGAGATCATGGCACAGACCATGGAAGGCGTTAAGAAGATGGAAGAGCTCAATGGAAAGAAATTTGGCGATCTGAAGAACCCACTGTTAGTATCGGTTCGTTCCGGTGCGAGAGCATCCATGCCAGGTATGATGGATACCATCTTAAACCTTGGTTTAAATGACGAGGTAGTTGCAGCGATGATCGCAGGCAACCCGGACCCGAAATTTGAGCGATTTGTATATGACTCCTACAGACGTTTCATCCAGATGTTCTCGGATGTCGTTATGGAAGTTGGTAAGAAATACTTCGAGCAGCTCATCGACAAGATGAAAGAAGAGAAGGGTGTTCAGTACGATATCGAACTGACTGCTGCTGACTTAAAGACTCTGGCTGAGCAGTTCAAGGCTGAGTACAAAAAACAGTTAGGTGAGGACTTCCCGTCTGACCCGGTTGTTCAGTTAAAATTAGCAATCGAAGCTGTATTCCGTTCCTGGGACAACCCACGTGCGAACGTATACAGAAGAGATAATGATATTCCGTATTCCTGGGGTACTGCAGTAAACGTAATGCCGATGGTATTCGGTAACTTAAACGATGAGTCCGGTACAGGTGTTGCATTTACCCGTGACCCGGCAACCGGCGAGAAGAAGCTGATGGGCGAGTTCTTAAAGAACGCACAGGGCGAGGACGTAGTTGCTGGTGTTCGTACTCCGATGCCGATCGCTCAGATGGAGCAGGAGTTCCCGGAGGCATATGCAGATTTCATCAAGGTTTGCGATGTGCTTGAGAACCACTACCATGATATGCAGGATATGGAGTTTACTGTAGAGAACCGTAAACTTTATATGTTACAGTGCCGTAACGGTAAGAGAACTGCTCAGGCAGCTCTGCAGATCGCTTGCGACCTGGTAGATGAAGGACATAAGACAGAGGAAGAAGCAGTCGCTATGATCGACCCGCGTAACCTCGATACACTGCTGCATCCGCAGTTTGACGCTGCTGCATTAAAGGCAGCTACTCCGCTTGGAAAAGGCTTAGGTGCTTCTCCGGGTGCTGCTTGCGGTAAAGTTGTATTCACTGCAGAGGATGCTGAGAAATGGGCTGAAAAGGGCGAGAAGGTTGTCTTAGTTCGTCTTGAGACCTCTCCGGAAGACATTACCGGTATGAAGGTTGCTCAGGGTATCTTAACCGTTCGTGGTGGTATGACCTCTCACGCAGCCGTAGTTGCCCGTGGTATGGGTACCTGCTGTGTATCCGGATGCGGCGACATCGCTATGGATGAAGAAAATAAGAAATTCACATTAGCTGGTAAAGAGTTCAATGAGGGAGACTTCATCTCCATTGATGGTACAACCGGTAATATTTACGAGGGCGAGATCAAGACCGTAGACGCTACCATCGCTGGTACATTCGGCCGCGTTATGGCATGGGCTGACAAGTTCAGAAGACTGAAAGTTCGTACCAACGCTGATACACCGGCAGATGCGAAGAAAGCTAGAGAGCTTGGCGCAGAAGGTATCGGTCTTTGCCGTACTGAGCATATGTTCTTCGAGGAAGACAGAATCGCTGCTTTCCGTGAGATGATCTGTGCTGACACTGTAGAAGAGAGAGAAGCAGCTCTGGATAAGATCCTTCCGTATCAGCAGGGCGATTTCGAAGGCTTATTCGAGGCTCTGGAGGGCAACCCGGTAACCATCCGTTTCCTGGATCCGCCGCTGCATGAGTTTGTTCCGACTGAGGAAGATGACATCAAGAAACTGGCTGACGCTCAGGGCAAACCGGTTGAGACTATCAAGAACATCATCGCTTCCCTGCATGAGTTCAACCCGATGATGGGTCACCGTGGACTTCGTCTGGCAGTTACCTATCCGGAGATCGCAGTTATGCAGACCAAGGCAGTTATCCGTGCAGCTATCAACGTACAGAAAGCTCACGCTGACTGGTCCGTAAAACCGGAGATCATGATTCCGCTCGCTTGCGATGCGAAAGAGTTAAAATATGTAAAAGATATCGTTGCGAAGACCGCTGACGAGGAGATCGCAGCAGCAGGCGTTGATCTGAAGTACGAAGTAGGTACCATGATCGAGATCCCGCGTGCAGCTCTGACCGCTGACGACATCGCAAAAGAGGCTGAATTCTTCTGCTTCGGTACAAACGACTTAACTCAGATGACCTACGGCTTCTCCCGTGATGATGCAGGCAAGTTCCTGAATGCTTACTATGATAAGAAGATCTTCGAGAGCGATCCATTCGCAAAACTGGATCAGACTGGCGTAGGTAAGCTCATGGAGATGGCGATCAAGTTAGGTAAAGCAGAGCGCCCGACCCTTCATGTAGGTATCTGCGGCGAGCACGGCGGCGACCCGTCTTCCGTAGAGTTCTGCCACAAGATTGGTCTTGACTATGTATCCTGCTCACCGTTCCGTGTGCCGATCGCTCGTCTGGCTGCTGCTCAGGCTGCAATCGCTGAGAAATAATTATTTAAAGGAAACCTTAAATAGAATAAATGGGTAGATAAGGACTCCCTTACGAAAGTAAGGGGGTTCTTTTGTATAAATAACCGGCGGCTGTTTATGAAAAAAAACATGTATGATGGCAATTTTTATGGACATGGTATATTTTGAATGCTATAATCGAAAGTGTAAGAATATAAGGTAAGAGTTAAGTGGGTATTATAGATAAAGTTCCTGTAAATTTTTTACATGGAGCTTTTTTTGATCATATAGGAAATTAAGTCTTATGTGTGGGGGGCACCGAAGCGCAGGCCACTGAATCGTAATAAATAGCCGGAAATAAGATGTGAAAAAATAGAAAAGAATAACAGGGATGGAAGGAAAATGAAAGGAAAAAGAGTGATCGCAGGTATTCTGCTTGTTGGAATCTTAGCAGTCATCCTGGCAGGGTGCAAAAATACAGATGAGAATAAAAAAGAAACGGAAAAACCCGTCATCACACTAGGAAGCGACAACTATCCACCATACAATTATCTGAATGAAGATGGTGTGCCGACAGGAATCGATGTAGAACTGGCTACAGAAGCCTTCAGAAGAATGGGCTATCGGGTGGAGGTTGTCCAGATTAACTGGGAGAAGAAGAAAGAGCTGGTGGAGAGTGGAGAGATAGATTGCATCATGGGCTGTTTTTCCATGGAAGGACGTCTGGATGATTACCGCTGGGCCGGACCGTATATAGCAAGCCGTCAGGTGGTTGCTGTAAATGAGAGCAGTGACATCTATAAACTGAGTGACCTGGAGGGGAAAAATCTGGCTGTCCAGTCCACAACCAAACCGGAGGGCATCTTTCTGAACCGGACGGATGAGAGAATCCCAAAACTGGGAAATCTGATCAGCCTGGGACACCGGGAACTGATCTATACATTTCTGGGGAAAGGATATGTGGATGCAGCTGCCGCACATGAGGAATCGATTGTCCAGTATATGAAGGATGATGACATAAGCTTTCGTATCCTGGAAGAACCGCTGATGATCACCGGAATAGGGGTTGCTTTTGCAAAAGAGGATGAGCGGGGAATCTGTGAACAGATGGATCAGATTCTGGAGGAAATGCGTCAGGATGGCACATCCCTGAAAATCATTGAAAAATATCTGGATGATCCGGAGAAGTATCTGGAGGTGGATAATCTTGGATATTAAGAGAAGAACGAAGGAAAAACAGATTAAAACAATTGGTATTTTGCTTGGAATCTGTGTGGCTGTAGTCTCTCTATTTTATTTCTTCCACACGGAAAAAGCGGAAGCAGAAGAAAGAATGGTAGAGATCGTAAACTATGTGAAAGTGCAGTGCTCCACCTACACCCATTATAATGAATCTTCGGAATCCAAAAGTCTCCTCCGTGCCATTGAAAGTGCCAGACAGATGAGTACCAATATTAACATGGAAACAGAAAACGGCGGTCAGTTAAGCCGGGAGTTTCTGAAGGATAATCTGCAGACGCTCTGGGTGAATGGTATCCTTGTACTTGATGCAGAAGGAAAGGTGGTCTGTGAGTACAGCATGAACGAGTCTCTGACGGATGAGATTACGAAGTATCTGCAAAAAGAAATTATCATGGATTTTGCCGGATATGAAGAAAGAAGCTATTCGGAACGGTTTGCCAGGGAAGACGGGTCCCGGATCGACATTGCAGCCTGCGCCAGAAAAGACGCACCGGGTATTGTGGCAATTTACTATTACACATCTCCTGAATTTACCAGAAACTATACTTTGACAATACAGGGGCTTTTAAATGGCTATAGTGTCCAGAAAGATGGAACAATTATTGTTGCAGACGATGGGCTCGTTGTTGCCAGTAACGATGAGAGCCTGTTGGGGCAGAATACGGCCGACAATGAGGTTGTTCAGGCAATGAAAAGCCATACAGACAGCCAGCATATTTTTCATTTGAAGAATGAAGGAACCGGATGCTACGGAATCATGCTGAAGCAGCGGGATTATTATATTTATGCATATCTTGCGGATCGAGAAGTATTTCATAATCTTCTATTAAGGATGATAAGTGTTATTTTTCTATATTTTCTGATATTTGGTATATTCTGGTTCTGTATCTCCAGAACCAATCTGGAACATGAGAAACAAGAACGGGAAAAGGATGAAAAATATAAAGCAGAACTTCTGATAGCTGCAAAAAAGGCGGAAGCCGCCAATAGGGCGAAAACGGAATTCCTCCAAAGGATGAGCCATGATATCCGGACTCCGATTAATGGAATCTGCGGTTTGGTCAATATGGCAGATCATTGTGCAGATGATATGGAGAAACAGACAGAATACAGAACAAAGGTGAAAGAGGCATCCAATTTGTTGCTGGAACTGGTAAACGATGTCCTGGATATGAGTAAGCTGGAGTCGGGCGAAGTGATTTTGGAAGAAATTCCGTTTGATCTGAGCCGTATTTCCAGGGAAGTACTTGTTGTGATCGAGCAGATGGCGGCAGAACAGAATATCCGGATCGTGTGGGAGAAGAAAGAAATCACACATCGGAAGCTTATTGGAAGTCCAGGATATGTGAAACGTGTGATGATGAATATACTGTCGAATGCGGTGAAATATAACAGAAAAAACGGACATATCTATATTAGCTGCCGGGAGATTCCATCCGGACAGCCAGAGATGACAACGATAGAATTTGTCTGCCGGGATACAGGAATCGGAATGACAGATGAGTTTCAGAAACATATTTTTGAACCGTTTGCCCAGGAACATGCAGGAAGCCGTACAAAATTTGCCGGAACAGGCCTGGGAATGCCGATTGCAAAGAAGTTGATTGAGACAATGGGTGGAACCATTACCTTTGAAAGTGAAAACGGTGCAGGGACTACCTTTGTGATCCGGATTCCATTTAAAATCGATCTGAATTCGGATAAACGGGAAGAAAAGAAAGATGTATCAGATGGAAAACCTATAAAGGGACTGCATATTCTTCTGGCAGAAGATAATGAGCTGAACATGGAAATTGCTGAATTTGTGCTTCAGAATGAAGGTGCTGTCGTGACTAAGGCATGGAATGGGCAGGAAGCCGTTGAACGATTCAAAAAAAGTGAACCCGGTGAATTTGATGCGATTCTTATGGATATCATGATGCCGGTTATGAATGGTTATGAAGCAGCAAAGACGATTCGTTCCATGGATAGAAAAGATGCTAAGGTGATACCGATCATTGCAATGACAGCAAATGCGTTCGCGGAGGACAGAATAAAAGCAAAAGAAGCAGGGATGGATGAACATATTTCTAAGCCTGTTGATGAAAAATTACTGGTAAAGGTAATTTATGAACTAGAGGAACGCAGTTTTAGGGGGATTCGTAATGAAAAAGAAAAATAGAAATAAGTTACTTGCTGTGCTTCTGGTGATGGTGACTGCTATATCTCTTTTGTCAGGCTGTGGCGGGAAGCGTGCAGAAAAAGAAGATGCAGAAACCATCACGGTGTATTTATGGAGTACAAAACTGTATGAAAAATACGCACCCTATATTCAGAAGCAGCTTCCGGATATCAATGTTGAATTTGTAGTAGGAAATAATGATCTGGATTTTTACAGATTTCTGGATGAAAATGAAGGATTGCCGGATATTATAACCTGCTGTCGTTTTTCACTGCATGATGCAAGTCCTCTGAAAGATAGTCTGATGGATCTTTCTACAACCAATGCGGCTGGTGCTGTCTATGATACATATCTAAACAATTTTAGGAATGAGGATGGCAGCGTAAACTGGCTTCCAGTGTGCGCAGATGCCCATGGCTTTGTAGTGAACAAGGATCTTTTTGAAGAGTACGATATTCCGCTGCCAACCGATTATGACAGCTTCGTCTCTGCCTGTCAGGCATTTGACGATGAGGGAATCCGTGGGTTTACAGCAGACTATTTTTATGATTATACCTGTATGGAGACACTGCAGGGGCTGTCAGCATCAGAGTTGTCTTCTGTAGACGGACGCAAGTGGCGGACGACCTACAGTGACCCGGATAATACAAAGAGAGAAGGTCTGGACAGCACCGTCTGGCCGGCGGCTTTTGAACGTATGGAACAGTTCATCCGGGATATCGGTCTGAGTCAGGACGATCTGGATTTGAATTATGATGATATAGTAGAAATGTATCAAAATGGGAAGCTTGCCATGTACTTTGGAAGCTCTTCCGGTGTAAAAATGTTTCAGGATCAGGGCATTCAAACAATATTTCTGCCATTCTTTCAAGAAAACGGCGAAAAATGGCTGATGACTACACCCTATTTTCAGGTGGCTTTAAACCGTGACCTGGCACAGGATGAAACACGACGGCAGAAAGCCATGAAGGTATTGAACACGATGCTTTCTGAGAATGCACAGAAACAGATCCTTTATGATGGTCAGGATCTCTTAAGCTACAGCCAGGATGTGGATATCCATCTTACAGAATATCTGAAAGATGTGAAACCTGTGATTGAAGAAAATCATATGTATATCCGTATTGCGTCAAATGATTTTTTCGCTGTTTCCAAGGATGTGGTATCTAAGATGATTGCAGGAGAATACGATGCAGAGCAGGCTTATCAGTCCTTTAACACCCAGCTTTTGAATGAGCAGACTATCTCTGAGGATATCCTGTTAGATTCACAGAAATCATATTCCAATCGTTTCCATACCAGTGGAGGTAATGCGGCTTATTCGGTTATGGCAAACACTCTGCGCGGCATTTATGATACGGATGTGCTGATCACCACTGGAAACAGCTTTACTGGAAACGTGCTGAAAGCCGGTTACACAGAAAAAATGGCGGGTGACATGATCATGCCCAATGGTCTTTCAGCTTACAGCAGTAAGATGAGTGGGGCGGAACTGAAGGAGACTGTCAGAAATTTTGTGGAAGGCTATGAGGGAGGCTTTATTCCCTTTAACCGAGGTTCTCTCCCTGTGTTCAGTGGTATTTCTGTGGAGCTCCGGGAAACGGATAATGGTTATACATTGAACAGAGTTACGAAGGATGGAAAGAAAGTTCAGGACAAAGAGATGTTCACGGTAACCTGCCTGACGACACCTAAATACATGGAGAATTATCCGGTAGATGATAATATTGTGTTTGATATAAGAGATACTTCTGTGAAGGATACCTGGATAGGATATATTTCAGATGGTGATGCCGTTCTTGCAGAGCATGAAGACTATATGGCTCTGAGGTGAGAAAAATGGATATTAAGAATCATAATACAGACAAAAAGAAGCTTGTCAATAGCAAACAATTCAAGGCAGCTGTTTTTATAGCTATTTTGCTTGGAATCGTATTGACGGTTTTCCGATATTTTGAATTTGTGTCGAAAACGGTATATGAGGAAAGTGTGTCTCATCTGACAGAGATTTTTCATCAGTCTGATAATATGCTGCGGGAACTGACAGACAAGAATCTGACCTATCTTCATATCTGGGGAGAGAATCTGCAGAACATCTCTAATGAAGACAAAATTCGTGAATATATAGAGAAAGCACAGGAAGATGCCGGATTTTTAGAATTCTTTTTTCTGTCAGCTGACGGAAACTATAAGAAGGTAACAGGTGAAACAGGGTATCTTGGATTACAGGGGAATATGGAAGAGGAGCTCCGGCAGGGAAGTGATGTGATAACAAATGCAGCAGTTCCTGGAAAAGCCCAGCTGCTTGTTTTTGCAACTCCCAAGGTCTATGGAAGCTATCAGGGATTTGAATATGATGCGATTGCCATTGCCTATGAGAATTCTGATATCGTAAATGTACTGGACATCTCTGCTTTCGACGGAAATGCCCAGAGTTATGTGGTTCATCAGGATGGTCGTGTTGTGGTGGATCATTCTTCCGAGTCATGGGGGAGAGTGTATAATTTCTTCGCCGTTCTGAGAGAGCATTCGGAGATGCCTGAAAGAGAGATCAATGAGCTTTCGGAAAAGTTTAAAGAAGGGCGTAGCGATGCGGGAATGGTAAAGCTTGATGGAAGAAGCTACTATCTGGTCTATGAAAAATCAGATATTCAGGACTGGATGTTTCTGGGACTTGTTCAGGTGGATATTGTGAATGCCAGTATGAACAGTCTGCAGTATAGTACGATTCTTCTTGTAGGTGCAGTTGTGCTCTGTGCTGCCGCCTTTTTAATTAGCCTTATTGTGCAAAAAAACAGGAGAAATCTTAGGAAAAAGGATACGGAGATCCTGTACCGGGATGAATTGTTTCAAAAGCTGTCAATGAATGTAAATGATGTTTTTCTGATGCTGGATGCAAAAAGACAACAGGCAGATTATGTCAGCCCGAATGCGGAAAAATTGCTGGGTATTACAGTGGAACAAATCCGTAAAGATATTCGTGTTTTGGGAAAACTGCATCTCACAGAGTCACAAGATCCGGAAACGAATTATCTGGAAGAAATTCAGGTAAATGAACAGAAGGAATGGGATTGTGAATATGCTCATTTGAAAACAGGAGAACGACGCTGGTTTCATAATATTGCAATGGGCAGTGAGGTAAACGGGAAAAAGAAATTTATTCTGGTTATGTCGGATCGTACCTCTGACCGGAAAATGAATCAGGCACTTTCTGAGGCAGTCCGTGCTGCGGAGACTGCCAATCGTGCAAAGAGTACGTTCCTTTCCAATATGTCCCACGATATCCGGACACCCATGAATGCAATTATTGGCCTTACAACATTGGCTGTAAGCAACATTGACAATCAGAAAAAAGTCAGGGATTATCTAAGCAAGATCCTTTCGTCCAGTAACCATCTGCTCTCCCTGATCAATGATATATTGGATATGAGCCGTATCGAGAGTGGAAAGATTCATCTGGAAGAAATAGAGGTGAGCCTGTCGGAAGTGCTTCATGATCTGAAGACCATCGTCAGTGGGCAGATTCATGCGAAGCAGCTGGAGCTTTATATGGATGCAATGGATGTGACGAATGAGTACGTCTATTGTGATAAGACGCGTCTGAATCAGATGCTGTTGAATCTTTTGTCCAATGCCATTAAGTTTACGCCTGCAGGTGGAACCGTTTCTGTCCGGTTAAAGCAGTTCCCGGGAACGGTAAAAGGCAGTGAACTGTATGAGATCCGGGTAAAGGATAACGGAATCGGTATGAGCCCGGAATTTGTACAGAAGCTCTTTTCTCCTTTTGAGAGGGAACGGACTTCCACGGTCAGCAAGACTCAGGGTACAGGACTTGGCATGGCGATCACCAAGAACATTGTAAATATGATGGGTGGAACCATTGAGGTTCAGACAGAACAGGGCAAAGGTACCGAATTTATTGTCCGTCTGCCATTTCGGATTCAGACTGAGCATCACCGCATAGAGAAGATCGTAGAGCTGGAAGGTCTTAAGGCATTGGTGGTAGATGATGATTTTAATACCTGTGACAGTGTGACAAAGATGCTTGTCAAGATTGGAATGCGTTCAGAATGGACTCTTTCCGGTAAGGAGGCTGTTCTCCGGGCGCGGCAGTCTATGGAACTGGGGGATGCATTCCATGCGTATATCATTGACTGGCGTCTGCCGGATATGAACGGGATTGAAGTGACCCGCCAGATCCGCAGTCTGGGTGACCATACACCAATCATTATCCTGACGGCTTATGACTGGTCGGATATCGAAGTGGAGGCCAGAGCGGCAGGGGTTACAGCATTCTGTTCGAAACCTATGTTTATGTCAGATATCAGAGAGACCTTGATGATAGCTATCGGTCAGAGGCAGGCTGAGCAAGAGGATAATATTCTCCCGGCAGCAGGTTCAGATTTCAAGGGCAGATGTATATTGCTTGTGGAAGACAATGAACTGAACCGTGAAATTGCGGTAGAGCTCCTGAATGAATATGGCTTTCTGGTTGATACTGCCGAAAATGGAGCAGAGGCAGTAGAGAAAGTAAAAAAATCAAAACCAGGCGGTTATGATCTTGTGTTGATGGATGTGCAGATGCCTGTCATGAACGGGTATGAGGCCACAAAGCGGATTCGTGCCCTGGATGATCCGGCACAGGCGGGAATCACTATTCTTGCCATGACTGCCAATGCTTTTGATGAAGACAGGAAGGAAGCGCTGGAATACGGTATGAATGGATTTCTATCCAAGCCAATTGTTGTAGAGGAATTAATTGATGCATTGCAAAAAAATCTTTCATAGAGGGGATACAGGAAGCAATGGCAAAAGTAACGGAAGTATATGAGTTAACCATTTGAGAAATTAAGAAGGGATTGCATTAAGTAATGTGGCATGTTGCTAATTGACAAAATAGTATGTATGATTTGAATGTGGAGTAAATATGACCGAAAAACATAGTTATGAGATTATCGTCCTGGATCTGGACGGAACCTTAACAAACAGAGATAAGGTGATTACGCCAAAGACGAAGCAGCGTCTGATGGAGCTTCAGGAGCGCGGAAAGAAGATTGTTCTGGCGTCCGGGCGTCCGACGCCGGGAGTGCTGCCGCTTGCGAGAGAGCTGGAGCTGGCAAAATACGGCAGTTATATTCTGTCGTTTAATGGAGGCAGGATCACGAACTGCAAAACCGGCGAGATCATATTCAGCCGTTCCCTGCCGCAGGAGGCAAATCAGAAGATTATACGCTTGGCCGAGGAGGAACAGGTGGGGCTTTTGAGTTACGATGAGGCGGGGGCAAAGCTTCTGACGAACCAGAGTGACAGTCCCTATGCGAAGTTGGAAGCGCGGATCAACGGCATGGAGTTAGTACAGGTGGACGACATGGAAGCTGCGATCACGTATCCGGTACCGAAATACCTGATGATGGAGGATGGAGACTACCTGGCGATGGTCGAGCCGCGCGTCAAGGCGGCGATGGGGAAGAATTTCAGCGTTTACCGTTCGGAGCCGTTTTTCCTGGAGGTGCTTCCGAGGGGCATCGATAAAGCACAGTCGTTAGAGCGCCTTCTTTCTCACATCGGGCTTTCGCGTGAGCAGATGATTGCCTGTGGGGACGGCTACAACGACCTCACGATGATTCAGTATGCCGGATTAGGTGTAGCGATGGAGAATGCGGTGCTTCCGGTGCGGAAAGCTGCAGACTTTATTACCTATTCCAACAACGACGACGGTGTGGCTCATGTGGTGGAGAAGTTTATGCTGTAGAAGATTTGGCAGATTCGCATAAATGTATATTGCGTGAACAGATGAAAAATAAAATATTCATAAAAATAGGCAAGATACTAGACTTTAAAACTTTAATATGTTAATATAAGAAAAACGGAAAAATGAATATATTTTCGGAGTACATATTAAAAAGGGGTGCCTTGCATTATGAATAAAAAACTGAAAACCGAAGCTGTGGATCATCTGTTCCAGGCGATTCTGACACTGAAAAATACCGACGAATGCTATAGCTTTTTCGAGGATGTATGCACAGTTAATGAACTTTTATCATTTTCCCAGAGATATGAAGTAGCGAAGATGCTGCGCGAGAAGAAGACATATCTGGAGATCGCGGACAAGACCGGCGCATCGACAGCGACGATCAGCCGTGTCAACCGTTCTTTAAATTACGGAAGCGACGGATATGATATGGTATTTGCGCGTGTGAAAGAGCAGGAAGAGGCGGAGAAAACGGAAGCGTAAGACGAAGTAGGAATATACGCACGATAGATAAAGCGCGTACTTTCATAGGTGTAGCAAACCAACCTGCCAAAGATGGACAAATTTGGCTTGGGGTGGAATTGTCCCAGGAGCTGGCAGCTGGTTGAATGAAAGATAAAAAGAAATGAAAGAAAAAAGACATTGAAAGAATTTCCACAAGGGGAAGTGATTCCAGTGTCTTTTTTATCGTGTATGGTGCAATGGGTTGAAATTTTTGTTGTTTAGCCTATTTTTGAGTGTGGCGGTACAGCGGAAGTGCTGCCTATTTCTTCTTCTTCGGATTCACTGGCGTCTCCTGCCGGAGCTGTTCCGCCAGGATTTCAATCATCTGTTTTTTCAGATAGACATCAAACGCCAGCTCACTGATAAAGGCGAACAGCTGTAAATACTCGCGGTCTTCACAGTCATAGTCCTTGAATGTCTGGCTGGCGGCGTCAAATTTTGCCATGACGTCTTCCTGCAAGCGCTTGCGCTGCCCTTTTTCCAGCGAAAAGATTTCGTTGTAAAGCTCTTCTAATTCCGGGCTGGAACCATGGGAAAAGTGGTGCTCGCTGATGGGCGAGAAGAGCTGCTCAATATCCCGAAAGGATATCACATTTTTAAAATAATAAATCAGAATCAGCATCAGCAGATGATTCTTGGAGTAGCGTTTTTTGACGGGCGGCGGCAGCAGGTTATTTTTGGCATAGTTATTGATCATGGTTTTGGTCAGGATCTTATCCTCGCCCAGCCATTTGGAAGTGTTCAGGTGGCTGTCCATGAAGGTCGTGACCTGATCCATATATAAATCAATACCGGGAATCTCCGACGGATGCACCCGGGTCAGACTATCAACATAAGCCAGCAGATCCTGCAGGCGTTCTTCGTTCGATTTCATGTATGTACCTCGCTGCGTTGAAATTCGAAAGCTGCGAAACAGGGAGGCGATTTTGGCGCTTCCGCTGTCATGAACTCTCTATGTGATATTATATAGTTTTGAAAACCAGATAGCAAGGAGAAATTTAAAATCAATGAAAATTCCGTGACATCCAAGAGAAAATAGATTATACTAGAGCGTATTCGAACATACTTTTTGTCATTAAAAATAGATTATATAAGAGGATAGAAGGGAACGAAACATATATGAGCAAATACGACACACTTAACCCGATGCAGCGGGAGGCGGTTTTTCACACGGAGGGACCACTCCTGGTTCTGGCAGGCGCCGGTTCAGGAAAGACGCGCGTCCTGACACACCGGATTGCGTATTTAATCGAGGAAAAACGGGTGGAGCCGTGGAATATCATGGCGATCACATTTACCAATAAAGCGGCGGCGGAGATGCGCGAGCGTGTGGATAAGATTGTGGGGGAAGGCGCGGAGGCGATCTGGGTCAGCACGTTCCATTCGAGCTGCGTTCGGATTTTGCGCCGATTTATCGACCGTCTGGGATATGACTCGAATTTTACTATCTATGACGGCGACGACCAGAAAACGCTGATGAAGCAGGTGCTCAAGAAAATGCAGGCGGATCCGAAGCAGTTTAAGGAGCGGGCGGTGCTGTCACGGATTTCTGCGGCGAAAAATGACCGGATCACGGCGGATGAGTTTGAGCAGCAGGCGGGAGCGGACTTCCGGGAGAAAAAGATTGCTCAGATTTACCGGGAATACCAGAAAGAACTCAAGAAGAATAATGCTCTGGATTTTGACGATCTGCTGGTGAAAACGGTAGAACTTTTCGAGGCAAACGCGGATGTGCTGGAATATTATCAGGATAAATTCCGGTATATCATGGTGGACGAGTACCAGGACACGAACCTTGTACAGTTTAAGCTGGTCGATCTGCTGGCAAAGAAGTACAGAAATATCTGTGTGGTCGGTGATGATGATCAGTCGATCTACAAATTCCGCGGGGCAAATATCGAAAATATTTTAAGTTTTGAGAAAGCATTTCCGGGCGCACGCGTTATCAAGCTGGAGCAGAACTACCGTTCCACCCAGAGCATCCTGAACGCGGCAAATGAGGTGATCCGCCACAACCGCGGCAGAAAGGACAAGACGCTGTGGACGGCGAATGACGAGGGACCGAAGGTGCGCTTCCGTCAGTATGACACGGCATACGAGGAGGCAGACGCCATTATCTGTGATATTGAGCGTGAGAAAGAAGAGAAAAATGCGGAATATTCGGATTTTGCCGTGCTGTACCGTACCAATGCACAGTCGCGTCTTCTGGAGGAAAAATGTATTTATTACAGCATTCCGTACCGGCTGGTCGGTGGCGTCAATTTCTATCAGCGCAAGGAAATCAAGGATATTCTCTGCTATTTAAAGACGATTGCGAATGGGCGCGATGATCTGGCGGTTCAGCGTGTTATCAATGTGCCGAAGCGCGGCATCGGTGCGACCTCGATCGGAAAAGTGACGATCTATGCGTCTGCCAATGGCATGAGCTTTTATGATGCACTGCTGCGCGTGCGCGGCGTGCCGACGATCGGCAAGGCGGCGGATAAGATCGAGAAGTTTACGGAGCAGATCGAAAACTTCCGGTCGCGGCTTTCGGCCCTTTCGATCCCGGAACTTATCGAGGCGATTCTGGAAGAGACGGGATATAAGAAGGATCTGGAGGCGGAAGGCGAGATCGAGGGAGAAACACGTCTGCAGAACGTGGAAGAGCTGGTTAATAAGGCGACCGGCTATATGAGCACGGCGGAGGAACCGACGCTGGACGGATTTTTGGAGGAGGTTGCGCTGGTAGCGGATGTAGATAGCCTGGACGAATCCGAAAACAGGATTGTCCTGATGACTTTGCACGGCGCAAAAGGTCTGGAATTTCCGTATGTCTATTTAAGCGGCATGGAGGACGGGCTGTTTCCGAGCAGCATGTCCATCTTTTCGGATGATAAGGACGCCATCGAAGAAGAACGGCGTCTCTGCTATGTCGGAATCACCCGTGCGGAGAAAGAACTGACGCTGACGGCGGCGAGACAGCGCATGGTCAATGGAGAAACGCGGTTTGCGAAGGTCAGCCGCTTCATCGAGGAGATTCCGCCGCAGCTTCTGGACGAGGAAGATCAGCCGACCGTCTTTGAACGGGCTGCCGGTATGAGCCGGGGCGGACGCGGATTTGAAGATTCGGGGACTTCTGGCTGGACAACGGGCAGCTTTGGTGTATCTGGCGCGGGAGACGGCGATCGGGTGCGGATTGGCGGAATGTCTGGAAAACACCCTCTTTCAGAGAACGATGCCGCCTGGGAGCGCGGCGCAGCCCGGATGAGCGGCTGGGGCGGTGTGAATGGTTCCGGAAGTGCTGGTTCTGGCCGCACGCTGGATCCATATAAGAGCGCTTATAGTTCCAGCAGCCGTCCAGCCAGCCCGGCACCGTCATTTGGCAAGGCATTTACGGTCCAGAAGGCCGACCATCTTTCCTACGGCGAGGGCGACCGAGTCCGCCACCTCAAATTTGGCGAGGGAACGGTGCAGAAGATCGCGGACGGCGGCAAGGATTTTGAGGTGACGGTTAATTTTGACCGCGTGGGCGTGAAAAAAATGTTTGCTTCATTTGCAAAACTGGTGAAATGTTAGACCGTGCCGTATTGTTACTGTACACGTATGCGAAAACAGTAATGCCGTATTAAAACATTTTCGCCAGATCCAATAAAAAATATAGTAAAATCGGCTGAGAGATGGTATAATAAAATCAAGAATTGCGGATCAAAACGCGGGAAAGGATGTGGAGTGTATGAATAAATTTGATATGATGAGCAAAGATGCGCTCTCCAGAGTAGAAGAGATCATGAATGCAACCAAACTGAATGAATTCCTTCACAGAAAAGAAGAAGAGGAGAAACAGAAAAACTGTATTCTCTGGATTTTAGCCATTATCGGTATTGTAGCAGCAGTTGCAGCGATTGCATACGGCGTATATCGTTTCTTTACTCCAGATTATCTGGAAGATTTCGAGGACGACTTCGATGATGATTTCGACGACGATTTCTTCGAGGATGAGAGCGACGAGAAAGAAAAGAAAGACTGATTGTGATAATTTAGTCAATGAATCAGAATAAATACTGCGCGGAATCGGAAAATCGGTTTCACGCAGTATTTTTTATGCCATAGGAAAGTTTGTAGATAAGTTTGTATTTTTTATATCTTGGAAAAAGAAAAAAATTCCTGTATACTATAAAGATATGAATTAGAACCGCAGATGGAAATTAGCTGTGAGTTGAAGAAGCATTTGCAGTTGGTGATTATAGTGCGGTAAAAGCCACTGAGAGAAGGAGCTATATAGTTATCAATGAAAAAAGGTGAGATTTACGAAGGAACTGTAGAACGGATTGAGTTTCCAAATAAGGGCGTAGTTGTGATAGATGGAGAGAAAGCGATCGTCAAAAATGCGCTTCCGGGACAGAAGATCCGGTTCCGTATCAATAAAAAGCGCGGCGGTCGATGCGAGGGTATGCTTTTGGAGGTTGTCGAGCACTCAAAGTTAGAGACGGCAGAGGATGTATGTCCGCATTTTGGTATCTGCGGCGGATGTCTTTATCAGCCGATTCCGTATGAGGAACAGCTTGCGATCAAGGAAAAACAGGTTCGTTCCCTTCTGGATGCGGTATGTCCGGAATATGAGTTTGAGGGCATCTTAGGCAGCCCGCTGGTGCAGGGCTACCGGAATAAGATGGAGTTTTCCTTCGGTGATGAGGTCAAGGATGGTCCTATGTCGCTGGGAATGCACAAGCGCGGCAGTTTTTATGATGTGGTTACAACCGGCGAATGCCATATCGTGCATCCGGATTTTTGCAAGATTCTTGTCTGTACAAAAGAATATTTTGAGGAAAAGAAAGTTGGATTTTATAAAAAAATGCAGCATACCGGCTATTTGCGCCATCTTCTGGTGCGCCGTGCGATCAAGACAGGGGAGATTCTGGTCGATCTGATCACGACGACACAGACGGACACCTTTGAGGGAACCGAGGAAGCACTTTTACGGGGATGGACGGAGCGCCTGCAGGCACTTCCTATGGAGGGAAGCTTTGCGGGCATTCTGCATACTAAAAATGATACATTGGCGGATGCCGTAAAAGATGAGGGGACGGACATTCTGTTCGGACGCGAGCATTTTTACGAAGAGCTTTTAGGGCTGCGGTTCCAGATCTCGCCGTTTTCTTTTTTCCAGACGAACTCATTGGGCGCGGAGGTGCTGTACGAGAAAACGCGTGAGTATGTGGGTGAGACGAAGGGAAAAGTCGTATTTGACCTTTACAGCGGCACCGGCACGATCGCGCAGATCCTCGCACCGGTGGCGGAGAAAGTAGTCGGCGTGGAGATTGTCGGGGAAGCAGTCGAGGCAGCCCGTGAGAATGCGGCGCGCAACGGACTTGGCAACTGCGAATTTCTGGCGGGGGATGTCCTCAAGGTGGTGGACGAGCTGGAAGAAAAGCCGGATCTGATCGTTCTGGATCCGCCGCGCGACGGAATCCATCCGAAGGCGATCGGAAAGATTTTGAATTTTGGCGTCAGCCACATGGTTTATGTGTCCTGCAAACCAACCAGCCTTGCGAGGGATCTGGAACCGATCCAGGCGGCAGGATATCAGGTGGATAAGGTGTGCTGCGTGGATATGTTCCCGCATACTGCCAATTGTGAGACGGTGGTTTCATTGACGCGGAAGAAATAAGATCCCAAAATGGATGTGGGAAAAATGGATGAAACAAAAGAGAATGAAATAAAACCAGATACAGCAGATTGTCAGGTACAGGAGACAGCTGTGCAGCGCCGGAAGAGGGAGACTTTACTGCGCGAACAGACGCCGGATGCCCTGTGGGAAGCGATTCTTGCATTTGAGGGGGCAATATTTTACACGGCGAAAGGGCTGGAATATTCGTACACGATCCGGGGCAACGAGATGTTTGTCAGCCGGAAAGAAAAGTCGGTCACGCGTGCAAGCATCCTGGTGGCGTATAAAAAAGCGCAGGAGCTTGGCTGCGTGACCGGACCAAAGCAGCTGGGAGTGTTTGGGGCAAGCTATCTGTATCCGGTGTTCCTGAGGCTGGGGATTATCTGCGCCAGTGCTGGTTGATTTCCGCACCGAAAAACAGGATGCAGATGCAGGCGTACAGCCACAGCATCAGGATCACGACGGCGGTCAAGCTGCCGTACATATAAGAATAATTACTGAAATGGTTGAAGTAGATGGAAAATCCGTAGGAACATCCGATCCATCCGACGGTGGAAATCAGCGCACCGGGAAGCTGGAGACGGATATCCTGCCGTTCATAGGGCAGCCAGGTGTACAGCGCGACGAAAAAGAGCGTCAGCAGCGCTAGCGCAAGAAACGTCCGGAGACTAATCAGGCAGGAAACGAATCTGTCCAGCATCGGAAAGTAACGGAATAGCAGGCGCTGCAGGGAGGAACCGAACACCATCAGAACCAGGGAGAAAATGCACATCAGGAGAAAAACAATGGTATAGCCAGAGTTGATGATACGTCCTAAAAGGTAATTTCTGCGCTTGCGGCAGCCGATGATCCGGTTTAAGCCGCGCTCGATCCCAAGCATGCCGCGGGCAGCCGACCAGATGGTTGCCACGGTGGTAACCGAGAGCAGGGCGGCCGGGGATACAGTCTGGATGTCCTGGATTACCGATTCAATCAGCGGGTGGATGCTGGAGGGAAGAAGCTGTGTCATCACGTGCATCAGATCCTCCGGGCTGACGGCGGGGATGAGCTGGATCAGCGTCAGCAGAATCATGATAAAAGGTGCGGCAGAGAGAACGATAAAAAAAGAAGCCTGGGCGGCGTACACCGTGACTTCGTCTTTGATGAAATCGTTGTAAATCCGTTTACAGTTCAGGAGAAAAGAAAGCATGAAAAACCTCGCTTGATTTATGTTATTAAGAAAATATCCGTAACTGGCTCATTTCCCTTTGAAAAATGGCTGACGATAGGTGAATGTCATTTCAGTGTTGTTAAAAGTATATTATCATGAGGTCGAAAAAATAGCAACGGATTTGCCTGTCTTGACGAAAACACCGGTTTCCCGTATGATAACAGGATAGAAATGATTCGGGTCTGCAGGGCATAAGGATGGCAGTGATGCGGACAGCAGCAAAAATCAGCCGGCAGCCAATTGGAAAATGGGACATGGGAGGAAACAAAATGATCGCAATCACAGCATGTGCGGCGGCACTGGCAGCCGTGACAGTGGGGCTTTTGCTCCGCTCGGAATATGAAAAAAAACATTTTGTGACCGACCAGTATGAGATAGAGAGTCCGAAGCTGCCGGATGGCGCTGCGTTGCGCTGCGTATTTTTGTCGGATCTGCATGATAATGTGTATGGAACGGACAATGAGCCGCTGGTGGCGGCGATCCGCGCATTCAAGCCGGATGCGGTGCTGATCGGCGGCGATATGATGGTCTGTAAGGGAAAAGGTGATTTAACCGTCACGGTATCGCTTCTGGAAAAAATAACCTCGTTTGTGCCGGTTTACTATGCAAACGGAAATCATGAGGAGCGGATGAACCGGGAGCGGGATGTGTACGGAGATTTGTATGATCGGTTCCAGATGGAATTAAAACGTCTGGGGGTTCATTATTTATCGGATCGGAGCGAGGAGATCCATCCGTGGATCCGGGTGACTGGGTGCAATTTGCGGGAGATATATTATAAGCATCATTTCACGGTGCCGGAACTGCCGATGGAAGAGCTTTCGGAGCGGGTTGGAACTGCGGCAGAGAAGACGTGTTTTCATCAGATGAAAGAATCGTTGTCTCCTGACTTGGCGGAAAAGGAGCGAGAAGCCGGACATGAAATGTATGAGATATTATTATTTCATTCTCCCCTCTTTTTTGAGACCTGC
Organism: Clostridium sp. AF35-15; assembly: GCF_003477745.1. Lineage (NCBI taxonomy): Bacteria > Bacillati > Bacillota > Clostridia > Eubacteriales > Clostridiaceae > Clostridium > Clostridium sp. AF35-15. The sequence goes on from NZ_QUDY01000006.1 coordinate 136,483, forward strand.
CGGAAATGGGGCGCGGATCTGACGCTTTGCGGACATTTCCACGGCGGAACCATCCGGATCCCGGGGCTGGGAGGCGTGATGACGCCGCAGTACCAGTTTTTCCTGCCATGGTGCGCCGGACGGTTTGATGCGGACGGAAAGACGATGATCGTCAGCCGGGGGCTTGGGACACATTCGATCAATGTGCGGCTGAATGACCGGCCAGAGCTGGTTTGTGTGACGTTGCGGGGAAAACAATAGAGAGATTCTGGTTATTGTACACGGGTAGGCACTTTTGGAACCGAAAGTGCCGTAAGAAAACGTGGTGGCAGCAGGAATAACTCTTCGGCACGGGTGGATGTATACGGAATTTGGTATATGATTGTAGAAAAAGCTGGCTAAAAGAAGGAGTTCGGAAAGAATGGAAATTTCCTATAAATTAGATAATTTTGAAGGACCGTTGGACCTGCTGCTTCATCTGATTGAAAAGAATAAAGTAAGTATCTACGATATTCCGATCGTCCTGATTACGGAGCAGTATCTGGAATATGTTAATCAGATGGATCATGAGGATCTGGATGTGGTCAGCGATTTTCTGGTGATGGCGGCGACGCTTCTGGACATCAAATCGCGGATGCTCCTTCCGAAGGTGGAAAAAGAAGAGGAAGAAGACGAGGAAGATCCGCGCGCCGAGCTGGTGCGCCGGCTGTTGGAATATAAGATGTATAAATATATGGCGCAGGAGCTGGAAGAGCGGGAGCAGGAGGCAGAGCTTCTCTTTTTTAAGGAACCGACGATTCCCCGGGAGGTGGCGAAATATGAAGAACCGCTGGATCTGGACAAGCTTCTGGATGGTCTGACGCTGGCAAAGCTGCAGAAAGTGTTTGACGCGGTCATGAAGCGGAATGCCAATAAGCTTGACCCGGTGCGAAGCCGGTTCAGCACGATCCGCAGGGAACCGATCAGCCTGGAGCAGAAGGTAAGGTCGGTGCTTTCTTATGCGCGGGAACACCGTCATTTTAAATTCAGCGATGTGCTGGAGAGGGAATCCGATCGCCTGGAGATAGTCGTGGCGTTTCTGGCAGTGCTGGAGCTGATGAAGATGGGACGGATTCATCTGGTGCAGGAAAAATTGTTTGATGAGATGCAGCTCGATACGGTGGATGTGGATGAAACGGAAGACGAGGCAGAGCTGGAACTTTCGACGGAGGAAGGAGAAGAGTATGCCAGAATTAGATGAAAAACGCGAGGAAGCCATCGTGGAATCGGTTCTCTTTACAATGGGAAAATCGGTTGAGCTGCGCCAGCTTGCGGCGGCGCTCGGGACGGATACAGAGCGCGCGGAAGCGGCGGTCAGACGATTACAGAGCCGATATGAGGCAGAAAAGCGGGGCATGCAGATCACGCAGCTGGAGGACAGCTGGCAGATGGCGACCCGCGCGGAATATTATGAGAATCTGATCCGGGTGGCAGCGACGCCGAAGAAGCAGATTTTAACGGATGTTGTGCTTGAGACACTCTCGATCATTGCTTATAAACAGCCGATCACGAAGCTTGAGATTGAAAAGATCCGCGGGGTTAAATCGGATCACGCGGTCAATAAACTGATTGAGTACAATCTCGTTTACGAGGTAGGGCGTTTGGATGTGCCGGGACGTCCGGCATTGTTTGCGACGACGGAGGAATTTTTGCGCCGGTTTGGAGTCGGATCGACGAAAGAACTGCCGGAACCGGCACCGGGACGAATCGATGAGTTCCGCATGGAGGCGGAGGAAGAGCTGAAGTTTGAGGGGAAACTGCCGGAAGAGGCAGAGAAGGAAATGAAATATTAACGTTTTCTTAACAATATTCATTCAATTCTGACATTAACAGATTCTTAACATCATATTTCTGTATTTTCTTGTAACTTTTTGTAGCCAACGTGGAAAATGAGGTCAACACAAACAAACAAGCAGCTCTTTCAAATCGCTACATAAATGAAAGAAGCCAGCAAAACAAAAGGGGGAATTGTTTATGTTGACACTTGAGCTTGATATGTATCAGGCGTGTGCTCTTGGCGCACTGGTCTACTGTCTGGGAAGATTGCTTGTACAAAAGCTGCCCTTCCTGAGCAAGTATTGTATACCGGCTCCGGTTGCGGGCGGTGTCGTATTTGCATTCGCTCATCTGGCGTTGTATGCAACAGGAGTTCTGGAGCTTTCCTTTGATACAACCTTACAGAGCGTATTTATGACGATCTTCTTCTGCAGCGTCGGTTTTACCGCCTGCTTCCGTCTGTTAAAGAAGGGCGGCGTTCAGGTATTTATGTTCCTGGCGCTGGCAGTTGGTATCTGTATCGTGCAGGATGCAGTCGGCAGCGGTCTGGCAGCAGCGTTTGGTCTGAATCCGCTTCTCGGCTTATGTATGGGTTCTATGCCGTTAGTTGGAGGTCACGGAACGAGTGGTTCCTTCGGACCGCTTCTGGAGCAGGAATACGCAGTTGTAGGCGCAACTACAGTTGCCTTGGCATCCGCTACATATGGTCTGGTATCCGGCAGTATGATGGGTGGTCCTATCGCCCGTGCCCGTGTTGAGAAACACCATCTGAAATCAACCGCAGCCGAGGAAGGCAATGCAGTTGACGAAGTAGCATCGCCGATCGACGGTCAGAAATTCACCACCGCGGCTGTATTCCTTGCAGTTGCAATCGGTGTTGGTACCTTCATTTTCGCGTTCTTTAAGAGCATTGGTCTTACATTCCCGACTTACATCGGTGCGATGCTGGCAGCAGCCGCTATCCGTAATATCTGGGATGTACAGCACAAAGATCTTCCGATGGAAGAAGTTGACGCACTGGGCGGCCTGTCCCTGAACCTGTTCTTAGCGATGGCAATGATGAGCCTGAAGCTGTGGCAGTTAGCAGCTCTGGCGCTTCCGATGATTGTTATCCTGTTAGTTCAGACGGTTGTTATGTTCCTGTATGCAAACTTCCTTGTATTCAACATCATGGGCCGTGATTACGAGGCAGCTGCAATGACCACCGCATTCTGTGGTTTCGGTATGGGCGCAACCCCGAACGCAATGGCAAACATGAGAGCACTGGTAGAGCGTTATGGTCCGGCTCCGCGTGCATTCTTCATCGTACCGTTAGTAGGAAGCTTATTCGTAGACTTCTTTAACTCCATGGTACTGACTACTTTCATGAACCTCTTATAATTTGACGGCTGGTTCAGCAAAGTATCCATTTAAAATATTCTGATATTGAAGTAGCTCCAACCTATTTCCTTCCCGGCGGTTCTGGATTTCCAGGCCGCCGGGATTTTTCGCGCGCAACGAGCGAAAGTCCGTGCCTGCACGAATTAATACTTTCGGAAAACGCGCGTGTGTGGTATTATAGAGAAACTGGAAAGTTGAAAAATATTTTTCGGGGAGGTGCTTTGTGAAAAACAAACTTGCAAGGCAGCCATTACCGGATAAAATGTGACATAAGAAAGGATTTCATACAGATATGAACAGCATGAACATAAAGATCAAATATTTCACAGACGCCATTGACCGCCTCGCCTACATTGACGGCAAATCTGACTGGATCGACCTGCGTGCGGCGCGTGAGGTGGTGCTGAAAAAGGGTGATTTTGCCCTGATTCCGCTTGGCGTGGCGATGGAGCTGCCGAAGGGCTATGAGGCGCATGTAGTTCCGCGCAGCAGTACCTTTAAAAATTTCGGCATCATCCAGACCAATCATATGGGTGTGATCGATGAGAGCTACTGCGGGGACAACGATCAGTGGCATTTTCCGGCATATGCGCTGCGTGATACAGTGATCCATGTCAATGACCGCATCTGCCAGTTCCGCATCATGGAGCATCAGCCGAAGATCGTATTTGAGGAGACGGAGAAGCTTGACAATAAAGATCGCGGCGGGATCGGAAGTACGGGAAAGAATTAATAAAAAGGTTTGGTAAAAAATGAAGCAGATAAAGAGGTTAAAACGAGGAAAAGTAAGTCTTTTTCTGGCAGCAGCGGTGCTTTCACTGGGCATCCTTTCCGGCTGCGGCACTGAATCGAAGGAAGCGAAAGAAGCGCGTATGACCGGAATCGAGCAGTTAAATGCAGGTAATTATCAGGATGCGATTGATTCGTTTGGAAAAGCGCTGGATGAGAGCGATGGGATCGTCAATTCTTTTGAGCTGGATGTTTTAAAATACCGCGGCGAGGCAGAATACAAACTGGCGGATTATAAGGCGGCAGCGCAGACCTATGGAATTCTGGCGGAGGTAGACGGCGGAAAAGCGGAATACCTCTATTATAAAGCGGCATCGGAGGCAGCAGCCGGACAGGCGGAGGATGCCGAAAAGGATTTTGCGGCAGCGGAGGAAAAGGCGAAGAACAGCAAAAAGAGCAGCGCCACGGCTCCGGGTGTGAGTCTGGCGTTTACGGCGCTTGCGTCGGCGGCGCGGGATGCCGGGGATAGTGAACTCGCAGCCCAGTACTGCAATCAGGCGATCGAGCGCGGCGTGTCGGGACCGGAGATTTATAATCAGCTTGCGATCAGTGAGATGGAGGCTGGCGATTATGAGAGCGCGATGTCCCATTATGAGGAGGCGCTTTCGCTGGCGGACAATGAGACGGCGCTGGTAATCCGGCAGAATATTGCGGTTCTCTATGAGAAAGAGGGCGATTTTGCGAAGGCGCTGGAAAAGTTTAAGGAGTGCCAGGCAGCCGGTGCGGACACACCGGAGGTGCAGAAGGAAATCCGTTTTCTGGAAAGCCGGTAAATATTGGAGGTAATATGGCAGAATTGTTCGATATGAAAGAACTGGAGGAGCGCGTCATTCTGGTGGCGGTCAGCACCTCTGATGAAGATGATACGGAGGCGTCCCTGGATGAGCTGGAGGAACTGGCGGATACCGCCGGAGCGACGGCGATCGGGCGTCTGGTGCAGAACCGGGAGAAGATTCATCCAGGCACCTATCTGGGCAGTGGAAAGATCGGGGAACTGCGGGAGATGGTCTGGGAAATGGGCGCAACCGGCGTGATCTGCGACGATGAACTGTCCCCGGCACAGCTTCGCAATCTGGAATCGGCGCTGGATACGAAGGTAATGGACCGGACGATGGTCATTCTCGATATTTTCGCGGCGCATGCGACGACGAGCGAGGGAAAAATCCAGGTTGAGCTGGCACAGCTGCGTTACCGCGCAGCGCGCCTGGTCGGTCTGCGCAGTTCCCTGTCCCGTCTGGGCGGCGGTATCGGTACGAGAGGACCGGGTGAAAAGAAGCTGGAGATGGACCGCCGTCTGATTCATGAGCGGATCGGGCAGCTAAAGTCGGAACTGGAAGATGTCAAACGCCACCGCGAGGTGACGAGAAAACAGCGCGACCGGAAATATACGCTGTCGGCGGCGATCGTCGGCTACACGAATGCCGGTAAGTCAACGCTTTTAAACACCCTGACGGGTGCAGGAATCCTGGCACAGGATAAACTGTTTGCGACGCTGGATCCGACGACGCGTGGATTAAAGCTGGCGAGCGGACAGGAGATCCTGCTGACAGATACGGTCGGATTCATCCGCAAACTGCCGCACCATCTGATCGAGGCGTTCAAGAGTACGCTGGAGGAGGCACGTTATAGCGATATTGTCCTCCATGTGGTCGATGCGTCGAATCCGCAGATGGACACGCAGATGTATGTCGTATATGATACGTTGCGTCAGCTGGAGATCGGCGATAAGACGGTGGTAACAGTCTTTAACAAGATGGATCAGGTGGAGCAGCCGGAGACGCTGAAAGATCTGCATTCTGATTATCAGGTGCAGATTTCCGCGAAGACGGGCGCGGGGCTGGATGAGCTGAAGGATATTCTGGAAATGATTCTGCGAAACCGCAAGATTTATCTGGAAAAGGTATTTTCCTACCAGGAAGCCGGACGCATCCAGACGATCCGTAAATACGGTCAGCTTTTAAAAGAAGAGTACCGGGAAGATGGCATTTACGTGGAGGCATATGTGCCGACGGAGCTCTACGCAGGGCTGATGCGCTAACAGGCAGATGATAGGTTACTGTGTTACGTTCACGTATACGTGCCCAGTAACGGGATTTGCCGTGGCTTCGCATTTAAATACGGCAAATTCCTGCTGCCACCACGTTTTCTTACGGCACCTTTGAAATTCCCGGGAATTGACTTTTTATTTTAAATTTGTTAGAATGTAGCATATTTATGGCTGTACAGAATGCTGGAAGGCAGATGCGTACAGATCCATACGGTAAAGAGGTGTGCGGGGAAAAACCGTATGCCTCTTCTTCATGTTTTGGCGGATGCTAAGAAGTTGTTAAGATGAAGAGAAAAGAGATGACAGGGCGCAGGCTGCTTGTGTCGGATAGAATGACCGCACAAGTTTGCAGACATCTGGGATAAAGGAGTTAGAAGATACAGAATGGAACAGAAGGGACAAAACGGACAGGAACAGATTCTCGTCGGAATTGACGTTGGCTCAACGACGACGAAGGTGGCAGTGATGGAGGTGGCAACGGGGAAAGTCCTGTTTTCGGACTATACACGCCATCACTCGGATCAGCTTCAGAGTGTGTCGAGAGCTGTAAAATTGGTGAAAGAGACGCTTGCGGGGCGGTCATTTCTGACGGCGATGACCGGTTCGGGCGCAAAGCACCTCTCGGAAGAGCTGGAGATCCCTTATGTACAGGAGGTAGTGGCGAACTCGATCGCCTTGAAAGCCATGTACGGGGAAATCGGAACGGCGATCGAGCTGGGTGGACAGGATGCGAAGATTATCTTTTTCCAGAGGGATAAACGGACGGGCGAGCTGCAGGTCACAGATATGCGGATGAACGGCAGCTGTGCTGGCGGTACAGGTGCGTTTGTGGATGAGATTGCTTCTCTTCTTAAGACACCGGTTGAGGAATTTGACGCGCTGGCGGCACAGGGAACAACCGTATATGATATATCCGGACGGTGCGGCGTGTACGCCAAGACCGACATCCAGCCTCTTTTAAATCAGGGGGTTAAAAAATCAGATTTGGCGCTTTCCTCCTTCCATGCGATTGCCAAACAGACGATCGGCGGTCTGGCACAGGGACTTTCGATCGAGAAGCCGGTTGTCTTTGAGGGCGGTCCGCTGACCTTTAACCGGACGCTGGTGCGCGTGTTTGCTGAACGTCTGGACCTTCGGCCGGAGGAAATTTTAAGTCCGGACCGGCCGGAACTTCTGATTGCCTGCGGTGCGGCGCGTGCGGCAGTGAAGCTTTTTTCGAAGGAAGAGGCGCTCGCCACGGCAGACGGACTGTTAGATCGGATCGAGAAGGTGCGTGCGGCGCGCGAGGAAGCAAAGAAACAAAGTGAAGCCGGAAATGGCGATGAGATGGCGGAGGGCACGTTCCGTTCCCGTCCATTTTTTGCCGATCAGGCGGCGCAGACGGAATTTCAGGAGAGACACAGACGTCCGGAACGAAAAACAGTATATCCGCAGTCAGGCAGTACGCTGCGGGCATATCTGGGTATTGATTCGGGCAGTACGACGACAAAATTTGTCCTGTTAGATGAGAATGAGGAACTTCTGGATTCCTTTTATGCGCCGAATCAAGGCGATCCGCTGACGGTGGCAAAGAAAGCATTGATTGCGATGCGGGAAAAGTATGCGTCCCACGGCGTGCGGCTGGAGATTTTGGCAGCCGGGACGACCGGTTATGGAGAAATGCTGTTTTCACGTGCATTTTCGGCCGAGACACACGCGGTTGAGACGGTGGCACATGCGCGTGCGGCGGCAAAATACACGCCGGATGCGACGTTTCTTCTGGACATCGGTGGTCAGGATATGAAGGCAATCTGGCTGGACAATGGCGTTATCACAAATATTGTCGTGAATGAAGCCTGCTCATCCGGCTGTGGGTCTTTTTTGGAAAATTTTGCATCCTCCCTGCATATTCCGGCGCGGGAGATTGCTGAAAAGGCATTTTCTTCGCAGCATCCGGCTGCGCTCGGAAGCCGCTGTACCGTCTTTATGACGAGCAGTATCGTGACGGAGCAGAGAAATGGAAAGCTGCCGGAGGACATCATGGCGGGGCTGTGCCGTTCGATCATTGAAAATGTATTTACAAAGGTTATCCGTGTGTCGAACCTGGATTCTCTGGGAAAGAGGATTGTCGTACAGGGCGGAACGTTTGAAAATGATGCGGTTCTCTGTGCGCTGGAACAGTATGTCGGCCGCCCGGTGATCCGGGCACCGTATCCGGGCATTATGGGGGCGATCGGTGCGGCGCTTTTAGCGAAGGAAGAAGCACAGAGCCGGAAACAGCCGCATTTTACCAGTTTGGATCAAATGGAGTCCCTGACCTGGCAGCAGGAGGCGAACGTGCCGTGTCCGTTCTGTATGAACCATTGTCAGCGTGCGGTGGTGCGGTTTTCGAATGGAACCTCATGGATCACGAACAACCGTTGTGAGCGGGGCGAGATTCTTGGCGATCCGAAGGATGTGAAGGTGCGCGAGCGACTGAAAATAGCGTCAGAAACCCGGAATAAAGTGCCAAATCTCTATAAATTGCGGGAAGAACTCCTGTTTGCAGATTATCTGGATCAAGCGGTAGAGGGGGATGCATCGTCTGCAAAAAGTCATTCAGAGCGGGCAGCCGCTAAGACTGGTCTTGTGCCGAATGCTGTGTCTGATACTGTGCGGCGAAATATAACCATCGGTCTGCCGCGCGTCCTTGCTTTCTGGGATACGATGCCGTTCTGGACGACGTTCTGGCGTTCGCTGGGCTTTGAGATTCAGATTTCATCCCCGAGCACGCACAAGATGTTTGAGGAAGGCTTAAGCGCGGTAACTTCAGATACCGTCTGCTTTCCGGCAAAACTGGTGCACGGGCATATCCGCGATCTGGTAAAGAAGAAAGTGGATCGTATTTTTATGCCGTCGATTGCGGCGATCGGATCGGAAAATACGGAATCAACGAGCGAGTCCATGTGTGCAGTCGTGAAGGGATATCCGCTTGTGATCCGCAACTCGGATTCTCCGGAGAAACAGTGGGGCATTCCGTTTGATGCACCGTTATTTTACTGGTACAGGGAGGAAGATAAAGAACGTCAGCTTATTACATATATGGAACAGACATTTTCCATCCAGCCGTCGGAAACGAAAAAGGCGGTTCTTGCAGGAAATGATGCGATGCGGCAGTTTGGGAGCCGCCTGAAAGAGGCGGGAGCGAAGGTTCTGGAAGAGGTGGAAAAAGAGGGGCGCTATGCGGTGGTGCTGGCGTCAAGACCGTATCAGAATGATGCGCTTGTCAACCACAGCCTGCCGGAGCTTTTGACCGAGTTCGGCGTTCCGGTTCTGACGGCAGATTCTGTTCCGGGCATTGAAAATGTGGATTTAAGCCACAGCCGTCTGGATGTCGTAAACAATTACCACGCGCGGATGCTGGCGTCCGCGGTTCTGGCGGCACAGAGCCAGAATCTGGAATATGTCCAGTTTGTAAGCTTTGGATGCGGGCATGACGCATATTTGTCGGATGAGATCCAGCGTATGATGCGGGAAATCTCCGGAAAATCACCGCTGATCCTGAAACTTGACGAAAGCGAGGTACAGGGACCGCTGCGGATCAGGGTGCGTTCCTTCCTGGAGACGATCAACATGCGGCGGAAGAAGCGGGAGATGGCGGAGAGGCTGCAAAACCAGCCTGGAACAAGCCGACAGGAGAATGCGGGCGGCGGAAATGAATGCGGGACGGTTGCGCTGGGACCAGACATTCAAAAATCCTGGCAGGTTCATGAACTTTCGGATCCATATCCGGTTAAATTTGAGGTGGAAGACCGCAAGAAGCGCACGGTTCTGGTCCCGAACACCTCCCACGCGTTCTGCCGGATTATGTCGGCGGCGTTGAAGACACAGGGAATCCGGGCAGTTCCGCTGGCGGTCGGCAGGGAAGAGGCGATCCGCCTCGGAAAGCAGTATGTCCACAACGATATCTGTTTCCCGGCGCAGATTGTCATCGGCGAGGCGCTGGCAGCACTTCGGAGTGGTCAGTATGTGCCATCTGAGACGGCGATCGGTATGGGAAAATACATCGGTGACTGCCGCCTGACCCATTACAGTGCGCTGCTTCGCAAGGCGCTTGACGACGCCGGCTACCCGGAGGTGGCGATTCTGACGAACGATGACGTCGATTATCATGATCTGCATCCGGGCTTCCGGATGAACCTTGTGTCGGCGATCCGTCTGGCGGGAGCGCTTCCGATGATCGATATTCTGGAAGAGCTGCTTCGCAAGATCCGCCCGTATGAGAAAGTTTCTGGAAGCAGTGATCAGGCATTTGGCGAGGCGATGGATTTCGTCGTGGATGGTCTGGAGCAGCATGGGCTTTCAGGCGCTCTGCGAGGCTTTAAAAAGGCGATCCAGCGGATGAATGCGATCGAATATGACCGGAGCCAGCCGCGCCCGCGCGTCCTGATCATCGGCGAGTATCTCCTCAATTTCCATCCGGGCGCGAATCATGAGATTGAGCGCTACCTGGAGAAAAATGGATTTGAGATTATCGAGGCGCGGATGACGGATGTTATCCGGAAAACGTATTTCTGCCAGGATGAGCAGATTCGGACGTATCATCTGAAAAAGCCGTTTGTCAAGAAAAACTGGTACCATGTGGCGAACAGGGTATTTGACGCTGCGCACGCGGCAGCGGATCGGATAGCGAAACAGCATCCGCTCTATACGCCTGTCTGCCGCCTGCCGGAACTGGTAAAGGAAAGTGACCCGATCATCCCACACACCTTTGATGCGGGCGAGGGCGTGCTGATTCCGGGCGAGATCCTGCACCATGCGGCGCATGGCTGCCGGGCATTTGTGATTTTACAGCCATTTGGCTGTCTGCCAAACCATGTGGTAGGACGCGGCATCGTAAAAAAAATGCGGGAAATGTACCCGGACGCCCAGATCCTGCCGCTTGACTACGATCCGGATGTGAGCTTTGCCAATCTGGAAAACCGCCTGCAGATGCTGATTATGAATGTGAAAGAAAGAAGCGTGGACACGGTTGCCCTGCCGGACGTGGGGCAGAGAAGCCCCGTGGAGACTATGAATAGAAAACAGAAAAACGCCGATAATAAAAAGCAGAAAGTTTCCTGATTTCGGGTTAGACAAAAATAGAAATCACATAAGCCCACGCGGCGGAAAGGGACAGGCTATGAAACATCTGGAAATTGAAAAGGTGATTGGACGGGAGATTGTTGATTCGAGAGGAAATCCAACAGTGGAGGCGGAAGTTTATCTATCAGACGGAAGCATAGGACGCGGCGCGGCACCGAGCGGTGCATCGACAGGTGAATTTGAGGCTCTGGAGCTGCGCGACGGCGACAAGTCGCGTTTTGGCGGAAAGGGCGTACAAAAAGCAGTCCAGAATGTGAATACCGTGATTGCAGAAGTATTAAAGGGCATGGATCCGGCGGACATTTATGCGGTTGATAAAGCGATGATCGAGGCGGACGGAACCAAGGATAAATCCAAGCTGGGCGCGAATGCGATCCTGGCGGCTTCGATCGCGAGCGCACGGGCGGCAGCCAATGCGTATGGTCTTCCGCTGTACCGTTTTCTCGGCGGCGTATCTGGAAACCGTCTTCCGGTCCCGATGATGAACATTTTAAACGGCGGCGCGCATGCGGCAAATACCGTCGATGTACAGGAATTTATGATTATGCCGGTTGGCGCGGAGAGCTTTTGCGAGGGACTCCGCTGGTGTACCGAGGTGTTCCATGCGCTGGCAGCATTGCTTAAAGAGCGCGGACTGGCAACCTCCGTCGGCGATGAGGGCGGTTTTGCACCGGATCTGGGAAGTGACGAAGAAGCAATCCAGTGCATCTTAGAGGCAGTGGAGAGAGCCGGATATAAGCCGGGCGAGGACTTTGTCCTGGCGATGGATGCGGCATCTAGTGAGTGGAAGAGCGGCAGGAAGGGCGAATATCTGCTTCCGAAGAGTGGCAAACACTTCACCTCCGAGGAGCTGATCGCACACTGGAAACAGCTCTGCGGGAAATACCCGATCGCCTCGATAGAGGATGGTCTGGATGAGGAGGATTGGGAAGGCTGGCAGAAGATGACTGCAGAACTCGGCGGGCAGGTGCAGCTGGTCGGCGACGATCTGTTTGTAACAAACACCGAGCGCCTGGAAAAAGGTATCCGTCTCGGCTGCGGCAATTCGATCCTGATTAAGCTGAACCAGATTGGCTCCGTCTCCGAGACACTGGAGGCAATCAAGATGGCACATAAGGCAGGTTACACGGCGATTGTATCCCACCGTTCCGGCGAGACCGAGGATACGACGATCGCAGATCTGGCGGTTGCGTTAAATACCTGCCAGATAAAGACGGGCGCACCGAGCCGGAGTGAGCGCGTGGCAAAATACAACCAGCTTCTGCGGATTGAGGAAGAGCTGGGAACCGGCGCACAGTATCCGGGGAAGGCGGCATTTAATAAAAAATAAGTTGTCTTTTTTACGGGATATCGTACAGACAAGCAATCTGTTACATTGCATAAAATGTGTGAGTTGTTCCGAAAACGAATGCATTTCTTCGGAAACAGACAAAAATCATCTGGGGAAATGCTGGATGGCGTCGAGGCAAAGGAAAATAGAATACAACTTTGAAAGGGAATGCGTTTTACCGTACAACTGGAACGGAGAGAAACGTATTCCTTTTTGTTTTGCATTAGACCGAAAAAGGAATATTGCTAAAAGTTTGACAATATTTTGAAAAATATTCGTTTTTTTACGAAATTTATTGACAAAACAGCGGGAGTAATTGTAAAATAACTGTAAAGCAAATATGAAAAAAGAATTTATTTTTTTTAAACGAATGGAAAAACGTTTTACCAAAGGAATGGTCCGGCGGATAACGTATTTCATATAAAAAAGGAGGATGAAAGAATGAGAAAAAGAACATTAAGCATTGTACTTGCAGCAGCAATGTGCGCCAGCTTAACAGCCTGCGGCGGTGGCGGAAGCACTGCTGAGACAACGGCAGCTGACAGCAGCAATACCGAGACGAAGGCAGCCGACGCTTCAGAGAAATCTGACAAACCGCTCCGTGTATGTGTTGTTTACACTGGAAACTTAGGTGATAAGAGCTACAATGACTCTTGCAACATGGGTGCACAGAAAGCAGTTGAGGATTTCGGCATTGAGCTTAAGAGTCTGGAGGGTACCACTGCTGAGGAGTGGAAAGCAAACCTGCTTCAGGCTTGTGATGATGGCTACGATTTAATTATCGGTGCTTCTTCTAACATCGCAGATTACATCACTGAGAATGCTTCCAGTTATCCGGATACCAAGTTCGCAGTTATCGATACAACCGTAGATCTGCCGAACGTTGAGTCTATCAGCTTTGCTCAGAATGAGGGTTCCTTCCTGGCAGGTGCAGCAGCAGCTATGTTTACTACCAAGACTGATATCCCGAATGTCAATGAAGATCATATCATCGGCTGGGTAGGCGGTATGGATATTCCGGTACTTCATGACTTCTATACAGGCTATGAGCAAGGTGCGAAGTACATCGATCCGGATATCAAGATTCTTCAGGCTTTTGCAGGAAGCTGGACGGATCCGTTAAAGGGCAAAGAGCTGACTTTAGCACAGTATGAGCAGGGCGCTGATATTGTCATGAACGTAGCATCCGGTACCGGTGTTGGTATTCTGGAAGGTGCAAAAGAAGCTGACAAATACGCAATCGGCGTTGACTTAAACCAGGATTCCGATCAGCCTGGACATATTCTTACTTCTATGGTTAAGAGAGTTGATAATGCCTGCTACCTGGTTATCCAGTCTGCAGTAGATGGAACCTTTGAGGGCGGCACAACTAAATATCTGGCACTGAAGGACGGCGGCGTCAGCCTGACTGATTTCTCTGTTATCAAAGAATCTCTGGGCGACAAATTCCCGCAGGATATCGTTGATAAGTGTGATGAGCTTGCCGAGAAGATCAAATCCGGCGAGATCGTAGTAGAAAACTATGAAGGATTTGGCCCAGAGGCATAATTGATAAAGACAAGGCCGGGAGCGAGTGAAACCTGGCGGCGAAGGGGGATCTGGATTCTTTCAGGTTCCCCTTCATTTTCAACAAAAATGTTTTTCTTGGAAAGAGCCGTCAGGCATTTCCGGACGAGAGGGTGATCGAATGAACGAATACGTAGTGGAGATGAAAGGAATTGTCAAAAATTTCGGACAGGTTCAGGCGGTAAAGCATGGCGAATTTACTCTGAAAAAAGGCGAGATCCATTCACTGATTGGTGAAAATGGAGCTGGTAAATCCACCATGATGAAGCTTCTGTACGGCATGTATCCCATTGACGAGGGCGAGATTATCGTCAAGGGGGAACCGATGGGAACCATCACACCGAAGATTGCAATTGAGCACGGTGTCGGCATGGTCCATCAGGAATTTATGCTGGTAAATGAGCTGACGGTTCTGGAGAATATTATTCTGGGATTTGAACCGAAAAAGGGATTGACAATTGACTTTGACAAGGCAAGAAAAGAAGTTAAAAAATATATTGAACAGTATCATATGGACGTGCAGCTGGATAAGAAGGTAAGCCAGATATCCGTTGGTGAGGCGCAGCGTGTCGAGATTATCAAGACATTGATGCGAGGTGCTGATATCATCATTCTGGATGAGCCTACAGCGGTTCTGACTCCTCAGGAGGCGGAACGTCTGTTTGAAATCCTGAACAATCTGAAACAGGATGGAAAATCCCTTGTCTTTATTTCTCATAAGCTGAATGAAGTTATGGCAATATCAGACCGCATCTCTGTGATGCGTCAGGGACAATATATGGGCACTGTTAATAAAGAGGAAACTTCTCCGCTGGATCTGACCAAACGAATGATCGGACGTGAAGTATTCTTAAACATTGATAAGGCTTATTCTGAGGCGGGAGATACGATTCTGGAGGTTCAGGATGTGTGGATTCCCAGCCAGAAGGAGACATCGAAGATCCGGGGCATGTCCCTGCATGTCAAGGCCGGTGAGATTGTCGGCGTGGCAGGTATCGATGGAAATGGACAGAGTGAGCTGGTTGAGGCGATCACCGGACTCCGCAAGGTAGAGAAGGGCAAGATCCTTCTTTGCGGCAAGGATATTACGAATCAGAGTCCGAGAAAAGTGAGAGAGAGCGGTCTTTCCCATATTCCGGAGGATCGAAATACAAGAGGTCTGAACCGTGCCATGACCATCGAGGAAAATCTGATCGCAGTCCGTCTGGATCAGCCTCCATTTACCAAGGGCATCATGATGAATAAATCAGGACAGGATACCTATGCAAAAGAAATGGTAGAACAGTTTGATATCCGCCCGGCGGATTATAATCTTCCTACCTCTTCCTTATCCGGTGGCAATGCACAGAAGGTCGTAGTAGCCCGGGAGGTATCTCTTGGCAATAAGCTTCTGGTAGCATCCCAGCCTACCAGAGGTGTAGATATCGGTGCCATCGAGCTGATTCGTAATACACTGGAAAAGGCGAAAAAGGCAGGCGCCGGTGTCCTGCTGGTATCGGCAGAGCTGGAGGAGATTATCTCCCTTTCGGATCGTATCGTTGTTATCCATGAGGGCAAGATCACCGGCGAGATGCGTGCGGATGAGGCGAATGAGAACAATCTGGGTCTGCTTATGATGGGCGGTACAGACACAGGGAAGGACGGTGAAGCAGCAGTATGAATCAAACAATAAATGGTATTCGAAGGATTCTTATTACGATACTCGTTGCGATGGGTGTCGGTGCGCTGTTTATCGTAGCGATCGGGGAGAATCCGATTGATGCATATGCGGCGCTGTTCCGAGGTGCTTTTGACGGAAAGCTTCGTCTTGGTACAACCTTGGCAGGATTTACTCCGCTGCTGCTGACATCCATTGCTTTTGCAGTTGCAGCGAAAGCAGGCGCATTTAACGTAGGTGTTGAGGGCGAGGTTTTCTTGGGCGGTATCACAGCTGCTTATATCGGCATCAACTGGACCTTCCTTCCGAAGCCGGCTCTGTATGTGGCCTGCTTCGTAGGTGCTATGGTGGTAGCAGCTGCCTGGGCCTTTATTCCGGCGGTTTTGCGTGCCTATTATAATGTAAATGAAGTATGTACCACCATTTTGATGAACACAGTAGCCCTTTATATCACATCTTATCTGGTCAGCGGACCTATGAGTGCCGGTACTGCTAATGCTCAGTCCCTGCCGGTTACGGTAAGACTGTATCAGTTTATGAAACCCAGCAGTGTCAACGTTGGTATTTTCATCGCAGCCATCACCGTGATTGTGATTATTTTTATGCTTCAGAAAAGCAGCTGGGGCTACAAGATCCGTACCGTCGGCCTGAATCCGACCCATGCGGATTATGTGGGAATTGATTCCAAAAAGGTATTTGTCGGTGCTATGATGCTTTCCGGTATGTTAGGCGGCATGGCAGGCTGCATCGAGGTTCTGGGTGTTCATGGATATTTCCTGAACAACTTTGCAACCGGACTTGGAAGCAATGGTATGCTGGCAGCTCTGATTGTAAAGAACAACATGGTTTCAACTCCATTTATGGCATTTTTCCTGGCAGTTTTAAAATCAGGTGCTATGGGAATGCAGCAGTCAACCGGTGTACCAAAATCGCTGGTTGATACCATTACAGCAGTTTTCATTATCATAGCGACCATGGAGACTGCATTCCAGTTTACAAAGAAACGTAAAAAGAAAACGGAGGAGAAGAAGGAGGATAAGGCATGAATGCGATAATGCAGAATTTTGATAAAATCTTTAATGCGTCGCTGATTTATGCAACGTTTCGTTCAGCGACTCCGATCATCTTTGCCGCTCTTTGTGCGGCAATCACCCAGCAGGCCAATATCTTAAATATCGGTACTGAGGGTATCATGCTGGTAGGTGCTTTTACAGCAGTAGCGGTCAGCTACTTTACCGGAAACTGGCTGTTAGGTATCATCGCGGCGATGATCGCGGGCGCTGTGATTGCGATGATCATGGCGGTCGGTCACATCCGTTATAACTCTGAGATCTGTGCAATCGGTATGGGTATCAACATGCTGGCGCTGGCGCTCACAAAATTCATGGTAAATGCGATCTTCCACAGCACCGGCAGCTTTTCCAGCCCGGACATCAAAGCAATTCCGCGTGTGTCGCTCGGATTTTTAGACAATCTGCCGGTGGTTGGCGACCTGTTTAACAACTGGTGTGTGACCGAGTGGTTTGCCATCGTTTTGATTATTCTGCTTCAGTTCTTCTTTTATAAGACTGTATGGGGACTGCGTCTGCGTGCGGTGGGTCAGTTTCCGGAAGCAGCCAAGACGGCAGGTATCAAGGTAAATGCAGTCAAATATCAGGCAATGCTGCTTTCTGGTCTCATCGGTGGTCTGGCAGGTGCACATCTTTCCCTGGGATACAGTACCCAGTTTATCGAGAACATGACCAATAACCGTGGTTTCATGGGCGTTGCAGCCATGTATTTCGGTGGTGCGAACCCGGTTCTGACCACACTGGGCTGTCTGCTCTTTGGATTTTCAGATTCCGTCGGTGCCCGCCTCCAGGCATATGGCATTCCATCCCAGTTCGTTCTGATGATGCCGTATATCGTGACCATCGCGGTACTGGCAATTTCCATGATTGCGAAGATTTCAACCAACAAGAAGAGAGAATCTTCCCTGCATGTGGGAAGCTGATGATGAAAAAAGATAAAACACTATAAGGAGGACATAATCAGATGGAAAAGACAAAAATTATTCTTGACTGCGATCCGGGACATGATGACGCGGTCGCGATCACGCTGGCGGCGAACAGTGACAAGATCGATCTGTTAGGTATTACAGTCGTAGCAGGCAACCAGACGCTGGAGAAAACGCAGATTAATGCGAGAAATGTGTGCCAGTGGCTTGGTGTGGATGTGCCAGTGTATGCGGGCTGCGGACAGCCGATGGTGCGTGAAAAAATGATAGCGGGCGATATCCACGGTGAAACAGGGCTGGATGGTCCGGTTTTCCCGCCGCTGACAAAAGAATTAGAGAAAGAGCACGCAGTCGATTTCATCGTTAAAACCCTGATGGAGTCCGACGGCGATATCACGATGGTGACAACCGGTCCGATGACCAATCTGGCGATGGCGATGCGGATGGAACCGGCGATTATTCCGAAGATCAAACAGATCGTCCTGATGGGAGGCGCGTATACCAATGGTAACGTAACTCCAGCGGCAGAGTTTAATATCATCGCCGATGCGGATGCAGCGTATGTATGCTTTACCAGCGGACGCCCAATCACGATGATGGGTCTGGATGTTACCCGCAAGGTACTGTGCTATCCGGAGATCGTTGACCGGATGGAGAAGATCGGCAATAAGGCATCCAAGCTCTTTGCGGATCTGATGCGCTTCTTCTGCAAGACCCAGAAAGAGGTATTTGGCTGGGAAGGCGGACCTCTGCACGATCCGGTTACGATCGCATGGCTGATTGATCCGAGCGTTGTGACCCTGAAACCGATGCATGTGGACATTGACATCCGCAGCGTCCAGTCCTACGGACGTACCAACTGCGATTTCTTCGGTTACGGCGGACAGGAGCCGACTGCAAACGTAGCGATCGATATCGATGCGGCGAAGTTCTGGGATATCGTTGAGGCAGGGCTGAGAAGATACAGCGAGGCATAGTTTATAATACTTGTGTTCGGAGGCAGATATAGATGAGAGACCTGAAAGAAGTTTTAGAGCAGAACAAAGAGAAATATATCGAAGAACTCAAGAATCTGGTGGGAATTGATACCCATGACTTAGGGCACGGAATCGATGGTGGTCTGGAGAAACAGGGACAGGAGTATATGGTAAACCTGTTTGAATCGATGGGAGCCGACGAGATCACGGTGGATCCGATGGATGAGGCTGTGATTCAGGAAAGCTACAAAAAGCACCAGGAAGGAAATCTGGGGCACAACCAGACCGACCGTGCCAATGTCTATGCGACATTTAAAGGAAAACAGGGCGGAAAAAGCCTGTTATTTAACGGTCATATTGACGTTATGCCGGCGGAGATGGAAGACGGCTGGACGAACCCGCCGTTTGAGCCGGTAATTCGGGATGGCAAGATGTACGGACGCGGCTGCACGGATATGAAGGGCGGTCTGATGGCATCGGTGATGGCGGTAAAGCTTTTGCAGGATGCCGGGTATGAGCTGCCGGGCGATGTGACAATTACCTCCGTGTGTGACGAGGAAGGCGGAGGCAATGGCTCGATCCAGGCGGTAATGCGCGGTCTGAAAGCCGACGGCGTTGTCAACTGCGAGCCGACCGACGATACCCTGATTCTGGCGCATATGGGCTGGGTATTCTTTAAGGTTGATTTTGAAGGAAAAGCGTGCCATTCCGGTGCAAAAGCTGAGGGCGTCAGCGCGATCGAGAAGGCGATCAAAGTAATTCAGGGGTTAAATGAGATGGAGCACCGCTGGCTTCTGACGATCCGCCACCGCCTGCTTCCGCCGCCGAGCTTAAATATCGGCGTGATCGAGGGTGGAACCGCCGGTTCTACCGTGCCGGGCGAGTGCAGTTTTTCTACCTGCGTCCACTATGTTCCGACCCTGATGAATCAGGATATGGTTGTAAAGGAATTTACAGAGGTCGTTGAGCGGATCAGCCGTTCCGACGCGTGGATGGAGGCACATCCGCCTAAGATTTCCATTTACCAGACCGGACATGGGTTTGAGATGGAGGAGGCACATCCGCTGGTAGACACCTTTAAGGAGGCGTACAGTGAGGCACTTTCGCGCAGCGTGAAGGTGGAAGGATCCCATTTTGGCTGTGATTCCCGCCTGTGGCGCAACATTGCCGGATGCCCGACGATCCAGTACGGACCGGGCGAGGGCGCACAGTGCCATACCGTGGATGAGTGGCTGAAGCTCGATTCCTATCTGGAAGCGATTCTGGTGTATGCGAAACTGATTCTTTCCTGGGGAGAGAAGAAATAAGGAATTGATAAATATATAAGGAGATAAAAATATGAGCAAGAAAGTTTTACTGGCAGGCGAGTCCTGGATGAGCTATACAACCCATGTTAAGGGATTTGATTCATTTTACACTTCTACCTATGAAACCGGTGAAAAATGGCTGAAAGCAGCCCTTGAGGCAGGTGGTTATGAGGTGACATTCCTTCCAAACCATCTGGCAAATGAAGAATTTCCATTTACAATGGAAGAACTGAAACAGTATGATCTGGTAATTCTGTCCGATATCGGAGCAAACACCCTGCTTCTGCCGGGTGCTACGTTTAACCGCAGTGAAAAAATGCCGAACCGCTGCAATCTGATCCGCGACTATGTCAACGATGGCGGCGCTCTTCTGATGGTCGGCGGCTATCTGACCTTCTCCGGCGTGGATGCAAAGGGCAAATGGCATGACACAGCCGTACAGGAGGTTCTTCCAGTCGAGGTTCTGACGGTCGATGACCGTATGGAACACTGTGAGGGTGTAAAACCGGTAACCGTGGGCGAGCATGAAGCTTTAAAGGGCATTCCGACCGACTGGCCGGAGGTTCTCGGTTACAATAAGGTAATCGCAAAACCGGAGGCAGAGGTTCCGGTTACTGTAGAGGGCGATCCGTTTATCGCGTTTGCTTCTTATGGAAAAGGGCGCAGCGGTGTTGTCACAACCGACTGTGCACCGCACTGGGCACCGCCGGAATTCTGCGAGTGGGAATACTACAATAAATTGTGGCAGAATATCGCAGACTGGCTGATTCAGAAATAAGATAGCAGGAAAAAGGAGAGCGCGTATGGACGGAGCGGTGAAACTTTTAAAAGAGCTTCTGACCATTCGGAGTGTCAATGGACGGGATGACGAGGGAGCAGTGGCAGAATATTTGTGCAAGTATTTTGAACAATCGGGATTTTCTGCACATATACAGCGGATTGACGCGACACACGCCAATGTGCTGGCGGAGCTTGAGGGGGAGTCGGATGGCGCTCCGATCTTCTGGAACGGGCATCTGGACACGGTTCCTTACGGAGATACCGGAGAATGGAAGACTGACCCGGCGGTTCCGGTGGAACGGGACGGTTTTCTCTATGCCCGCGGTGCCAGCGATATGAAGAGTGGGCTTGCCGCGATGGTGTACGCGCTCTGTGAATATAAAAAATCCGGTCGTCCGGTGCCGCGTACGATCCATTTCCTCGGAACCTGTGATGAGGAAAAGGGCGGCATCGGCGCTAGGGAGATCTTAAAGGAAGTCCCGGAGACGTCGATTGGAACGCTTCTGATAGGAGAACCGACGGGATGCAGGCTGGGCGTGGCGCAGAAAGGCTGCCTGTGGCTGGAGATAGAAGCACACGGAAAGACGAGCCACGGGGCATACCCGCAGGAGGGCTGCAATGCCGTGGAACAGGCGATGGCGCTGACAGGTGAGATTGAAACATATGTGAAAAGCTTCACACACCCGGTTCTCGGCGCATCGACCGCGCAGGTAACGCAGATTTCCGGCGGCGTGGCGCCAAATATGACGCCGGACACCTGCCGGATTCTCATGGATATCCGTATGACACCAGGACTGACAAGCCAGATGGTAGTCGGTCAGGCGGAGGCGTTTGCGGCGGCGCGTTCCGTTACATCGGAAGAAAAATTCCGCGTCAGCTGCCGGATTGTCAATGACCGGCGGGCGATCGAGATTGGAGAATCCCATCCGCTTGTGAAACAGCTCTCGAAGGAACTGGAGAAAAAAGGGCTTCCGGTGGAGACGACTGGGATTAATTTCTTTACAGATGCTTCGATCCTGGTGGAACACAAGCTGGATGCAGCCGTTCTCTTATTTGGTCCGGGCGAGGCAGGTATGGCGCATAAGCCAAATGAGCGGGTCGAGATAGAAAAATATCAGAAATCCATTCAGGTTCTCATGGATCTGATCGCATCGGAGGTGGATGAGTGAGGGCAACCATCAAGGATATTGCCGCTGAGACTGGTTTTTCCGTGACGACAATCTCACTGGTTCTCAATGGAAAAGGATATAAGATCTCGGATGAGACAAAGAATCAGATCCTAGCGAAGGCGCGGGAACTGAATTATCGTCCGAACCAGCTCGCGGTCAGTCTGGTAAAGCGGCAGAGCAAGACCATAGGATTTATCGTCCCGGATATTTCCAATGTATATTTTGCCAATATGGCGCGCGCGATCGATGAGGCGTGCCGCGAAAATGGCTGGAGTGTGATTCTCTGCAACACGAATGATAATTATGACCGGGATCGCGAGTATATCGATCTTCTGGCGGATAAAGGCGCGGACGGCATTGTGTTTATCATGGCTAAAGATAATACGCGGGAGATGGCGGCGGAGGAGATTGATTATCTGGAATCGATCCACATACCCTATGTGGTAGTTGACCGGATCCCGGAGCTTCGGAATTGTCCGGCGGTCGGTACCGACCATGAGATCGGCGGTTATCTGGCGGCGCGCCATCTGTTAAGTCTTGGACACCGGCGGATTGCCTGCGTCGTGGGACCGCATGCGACCCAGATGGATTCGGAGGCGCGTTACCATGGCTACTGCCGGGCGATGGAGGAGGCGGGAATTCCGGTGGATGAACGTCTCGTCTGTGTCGGCGAGTATACGCAGGAGGGCGGCGCGGCGGCAGTCGAACAGCTCATTTCACAGGATTTTACGGCGATTTTCGCCTGCAACGATGCTTCAGCGTATGGCGTATGCAGAAAACTCAAGGAATATAGAAAGAAAGTGCCGGAAGATGTTTCGGTCGTCGGATACGATGACGTTTTCTATGCCCGGATGCTGGAGGTGCCGCTGACAACGATACGGCAGCAGGTACGGGAGATGGGAAGAGAGGCGGTAAGGCTGCTTCTGAAACAGATACGGGAACATAAAAGACCGGAGAGCAAGGTGATCTTTGCGCCGGAACTGGTAGTACGGGAGAGTACGGCGCGAATACAGCCGTCTTAAGCGATACATCAAAGATGCCGGCGGCAGATTTTGAAGGAATTGGTCAAGGAGGGGAGCAGAGTGAAGGTATTGAATTTTGGTTCACTGAATATTGATTATACGTATCAGGTGGATCATTTTGTAAGAGCGGGAGAGACGATGTCCTCCGAGTCGCTGCAGGTATTCAGCGGCGGCAAAGGGCTGAATCAGTCGATCGCGCTGAGCAAGGCGGGCGCAGACGTATGGCACGCCGGAGCTGTCGGAGCCGGGGATGGAGATTTCCTTATCGAGCAGATGAAGAAGGCGGGCGTCCACACGGAGTTGATCGAGCATCTCGACGGGCAGACAGGACACGCGATCATCCAGAAAGATCCGGCAGGGCAGAACTGCATTCTGCTGTATGGCGGTGCCAACCAGCGGATCACGAGGGAAATGGTGGATCGCGTCCTGACACAGTTTGAGGCGGACGATTTCCTGATTTTACAGAATGAGATCAGCGAGATCGGCTATATCATGGAGAAAGCCCATGAAAAAGGCATGAAGATCGTTCTGAATCCGTCCCCGATGAATGCGAAGATCCTGTCCTATCCGCTGGAATATGTGGATTACTTCTTATTAAATGAGGTGGAGGCGTCGGATATCTGCGGCATTGAGGCAACCAAAGATCCGCAGGCGCTGATGAACGGACTGGTAAAACAGTTCCCGGAGGCGAAGATTGTCCTGACACTCGGCGGCGATGGTTCCGTGTACCGCGATGGTGACACAGTCCTTCGTCAGGGAATCTATAAAGTGCCGGTTGTGGACACGACGGCGGCAGGCGATACATTTACCGGTTATTTTATCGGCGGCTTACAGCTCGGTGAAGACCCGAAGACGGCGCTGGAACATGCGGCAAAAGCGGCAGCGATCGCCGTTTCCCGCCCAGGAGCAGCTCCGTCGGTGCCGAACCGGGAGGAAGTCGAGACGTTTGAAGGATAAAAAGCACCTGAAAACTTGTCTTTTAAAACAGAATATAGTAAAATACCATTTGGTGGCGTTTCCGAAATTCGGGCTGGTACCGGGATTTGCGGAGGCGCCTCTTTTTTGCGCCCGTCTGACTCTTGTCAGTGTGGGCCTGTAGAAATAAAAAAGGAGAAGGTAAGTAGAAATGGGAAGAGAACGTTTTTCCTCTCGGCTGGGATTTATCCTGATTTCCGCGGGTTGTGCGATCGGTCTGGGAAATGTGTGGAGATTCCCGTACATCGTCGGTCAGTATGGCGGCGCGGCGTTTGTACTGATTTATGCGGCATTTCTGGTGCTTTTAGGTCTTCCGATCATCGTTATGGAATACTCGGTCGGCAGAGCGAGCCAGAAGAGTGCGGCGCTTTCATTTGATGTGCTGGAGCCAAAGGGTACTAAGTGGCATTTTGAAAAATGGTTCGCGATGGCGGGCAACTATGTCCTGATGATGTTTTATACGACGGTAGCCGGATGGCTTCTGCTGTATGTGTTCAAGATGGCGAAAGGCGATTTCGTGGGTCTGGATGCGGACGGTGTAGCAGGGGAATTTGGCTCTGTACTGGCAAATCCGGGACTGATGACGGTATTTATGCTGCTCTGTGTCGTATTCTGTTTTTCCATCTGTGCGATGGGACTCCAGAACGGCGTTGAGAAGATCACAAAGATGATGATGGTCTGCCTATTATTCCTGATGGTTGTGCTGGCAATCAATTCGGTGCGGATGGAAGGCGGACGTCCGGGACTTGAATTTTACTTAAAGCCGGATTTTGGCAAGATTCAGGAGGTTGGTGTCGGCAAAGTCGTATTTGCGGCGCTGGGACAGTCGTTCTTCACGTTGAGTATCGGTATCGGTGCGATGGCGATTTTTGGAAGTTATATCGATAAAGAGCGCAGCCTGACCGGCGAGGCAATCAATGTACTGGTCCTTGACACGCTGGTAGCGTTTATGGCAGGACTTATCATTTTTCCGGCATGTGCGGCTTACGGCATCGAGGCAGGACAGGGACCAAGCCTGATCTTCATCACGCTGCCGAATGTATTTAACCACATGGCAGGCGGACGTTTCTGGGGCACGCTGTTCTTTGTCTTTATGACCTTTGCGGCGGCATCAACGGTCACAGCGGTATTCCAGAATATCGTATCCTTTGCAACGGATCTGACTGGCTGTTCGATCAAAAAGGCAGTCTGCGTCAATCTGGTGGTGATTGCGGTCCTGTCGCTTCCGTGCGTGCTGGGTTTCAATCTCTGGAGTGGTTTCATGCCGTTCGGAGAGGGCAGCAACGTGTTGGATCTCGAGGATTTCATCGTCAGCAACAACCTGCTTCCACTCGGAAGTCTCGTTTACCTGATGTTCTGTACCAGCCGGTATGGATGGGGATTTGAGAATTTTCTCAAGGAGGCAAATGAGGGAAAAGGCGTGAAGTTCCCGCGCCAGGTGCGAGCGTATGTGACATATGTCATTCCACTGATTGTGCTGTTTATTTTTGTGCAGGGGTACTGGAGTAAGTTTTTCCAGTAGACTGTGCAGCTCTTTAGGTAACGAGAAAAAAGGAAAGTCCGGCAGAGGCAAACTCCGCCGGACTTTCCTTTTTTCGCCAAGGCTATTGACATAGTATTTAAGGGAAAGTTTTACGGGATTTTTACACAGTTTTGTTGATTCTGTATAAACAAAAGCTATATTATAACCATTTGTATTAATTTTTATACAGAGTGAAGGGGGCAGAAGATTCATTTTTCAATTGTGAATTTTTTTTACCTGTGTTATACTATACGCGGTAGATTCTAGCTCCTACGCCCGATAATATTTTCACAATTTCGGCAGAAAAGGCATCTGACGGGAGGTGAATGGGTGGAGGATGAAGGAAAATTTAGTAAGAGAAAGAGGGTTTAATTGATGGGTTTGGCTACATTTATAGGCGGCATTCATCCATATGAGGGTAAAGAACTGTCTGAGGATAAGCCGATCAAGGTTCTCGAACCGTTACAGGGCGAGATCATGGTTTATCCGCTGTCCCAGCACATTGGCGCACCTGCGAAACCACTGGTAGCGAAGGGCGATCACGTGCTGAAAGGCCAGATCATTGCAGAGGCAGGCGGATTTATTTCCGCAAACGTACTTAGTTCTGTTTCCGGTACGGTAAAGGGAATCGAGTCCAAGCTGGTTGCCAATGGTGCAATGGTTCAGTCAATCCTGGTGGAGAATGACGGTGAAGAAGAGGCGATTGAGGGCTTCGGAACAGACAGAGATGCAACAAAGCTGTCGAAAGAAGAGATCCGTAAGATCGTTAAGGATGCCGGTATCGTCGGCCTGGGCGGCGCTGGTTTCCCGACACATGTAAAGCTTACTCCGAAAGATGAGAACGCAATTGATTACGTTATCGTCAACGGTGCAGAGTGCGAGCCGTACTTAACCAGTGACTATCGTACCATGATGGAGCGTCCGGAGCAGATTATCGGCGGCCTGAAGGTTATGCTTCAGCTGTTTGACAATGCGAAGGGTGTTATCGGTATCGAGAACAACAAGCCGGAGGCTATCAAGAAGCTGACGGAGATGGTAAAGGACGAGCCGAGAATCGAAGTATGTCCGCTGCTTACCAAGTACCCGCAGGGTGGTGAGCGTACACTTATCTATGCAGTGACAGGACGTGAGATCAATTCTTCCATGCTGCCGGCAGATGCAGGCTGTATCGTAGACAATATTGATACCGTTGCTTCTATTTATAATGCAGTATGCAAGACAACTCCGCTGATCCGCAAGATCATTACGGTAACCGGTGATGCCATTGCAGAGCCGCAGAACTTTGAGGTACGCCTTGGTACCAACTATCAGAGACTGGTAGAGGCAGCAGGCGGCTTTAAACAGGAACCGGAGAAGATGATTTCCGGTGGTCCTATGATGGGACAGGCTCTTTTCAGCCTTGACTTCCCGGTAGCGAAGACTTCATCTGCTCTGACCACCTTTACCAAGGATCAGGTAGCAGCGATGGAGCCGTCAGCATGTATCCGCTGCGGACGCTGCGTAGGCGTTTGTCCGGAGCATCTTGTACCTCCGCTGATGATGAAGGCATCTACGGCTCACGACCTTGAGAATTTCCAGAGCTTAAACGGCATGGAATGCGTTGAGTGCGGATGCTGTGCATATGCTTGTCCGGCAAGACGGCCGCTGACCCAGGCATTCAAAGAGATGCGTAAGGCAGTAGCAGCCAGCCGCAGAAAGTAGGAGGTGGGAAGAAATGGAAAAATTATTAAAAGTATCGTCATCACCTCACGTTCGTGACGGAGTTACGACACAGCGCCTGATGTTTGACGTTGTGATCGCCATGATTCCTGCCAGTGTTTATGGTGTATGGCAGTTCGGCATGAATGCACTTCTGGTTCTGATCGCTACCGTGATCGCCAGTGTGGCAGCCGAGTATCTTTATGAGAAATTAATGCACAAGCCGATTACGATTTCGGACGGCAGTGCAGTTGTTACCGGCATGATTCTTGCACTGAATATGCCGCCGGAAATCCCGGTTTGGATCCCGGTTCTTGGTGCATTCTTTGCAATCATCGTTGTAAAACAGCTTTACGGTGGTCTGGGACAGAACTTCATGAACCCGGCACTGGCAGCCAGATGTTTCCTTCTGACTTCCTTCGCTCTGTTTATGAATAACTTCTCATCCGCAAAGCTTGGATTTGACAGTCTGACAGGTGCAACTCCGCTGGCACAGTTAAGAGCCGGTGAGACAGTGGATCTGGCATCCCTGGTAATCGGACGTATCCCGGGAACTATCGGTGAGGTATCTGTAATTGCCCTGCTGATTGGTGCGATTTACATGGTAGTCCGCAAAGTTATCAGCCCGGTTATTCCGCTGATTTACATTGGAACCGTATTTGTATTTACATTCCTGTTTGGCGGATTCAACCTGACCTATTCTCTCAGTGAGATCTGTGCAGGTGGTCTTATCTTCGGTGCATTCTTTATGGCAACCGATTATGTAACGAGTCCTCTGACTCCGAAGGGACAGATCGTATACGGACTGATCCTCGGAATCGTAACCGGAATCTTCCGTCTCTGGGGTGCTTCTCCGGAGGGCGTTTCCTATGCGATCATCTTCAGCAACCTGCTGGTTCCGCTGATTGAGCGCTATACGCTTCCGACAGCATTTGGAAAAGGAGGTCAGAAGAAATAATGAACCAGATTATCAAAAATACAATCATCCTTTTCGTTATTACTCTGGTAGCTGGTATCTGTCTGGGAACAGTACATGATATTACGCTGGATCCGATTGCACAGGCACAGGAGGCAGCAGCTACTAAAACTTATCAGGAAGTTTACCCGGATGCGGCAAGCTTTGATGAACCGCAGGAGCTGGCTGACGCAGTAACTGCTGCAGCGGACAGCATCTCTGAGTGGGGATTTGGAAAAGTTACCATCAATGATGCAAAAGAAGCGCTGGATGCAAGCGGCAACCAGATCGGTTACCTGATTACCTCTACCTCCGCAGAGAGCTACGGCGGCAACGTGCAGATCGCAGTTGGTATCACCAACGAGGGCGAGCTGACCGGTATCGGTTTCTTAAGCATCAGCGATACGCCAGGTCTTGGTATGAGAGCCAAAGAACCGGATTTCAAGGATCAGTTTATCGGCAAGAAAGCTGAGAACCTGGAAGTTACAAAGACAGGCGCGTCTGCAGATAATCAGATTGAAGCCATCAGTGGTGCAACGATCACTTCCAAGGCAGTCACCAACGCGACAGATGCAGCTATCTATTTCGTGGCTAACTGCCTGGCACAGTAGGAGGTGGAAAGATTATGAATAAATATGTAGAGCGCTTATATAACGGTATCTGGAAAGAAAACCCGATTTTCGTTCAGATGCTGGGTCTGTGTCCGACCCTGGCGGTAACCACTTCCGCCATCAACGGTGTCGGCATGGGACTTTCGACAACCGCCGTACTGATTGCGGCGAACTTTCTGATTGCATTGCTTCGTAAGATCATTCCGGACGGCGTGCGTCTGCCGGCAGAGATCGTAGTCGTAGCATCCTTCGTAACCATCGTAGATATGTTGATGGAAGGTTTCGTTCCAAGCTTATATGCTTCCCTGGGACTTTACATTCCGCTGATCGTAGTTAACTGTATCATCCTTGGCCGTGCCGAGGCATATGCTATGAAGAACGGTCCGATCCTGTCTGCATTTGACGGTATCGGTATGGGACTTGGATTTACAGTTGCTCTGGCACTCATCGGTTCCTTCCGTGAGCTTCTGGGTGCAGGTACTATCTTTGGTATCCAGATTATGCCGGCTTCCTATCAGCCGATCTCAATCTTCATCCTGGCGCCGGGTGCATTCTTCGTACTGGCTTGCCTGACTGCTCTTCAGAATCGTCTGAAGATGCCGTGTGCAACAAACGGTTCCGTAAAAGAGAAGAAGAAGGGTGGCTGCTGCAGCGGCGACTGCTTAAGCTGTGCTGGTCATGATGCAGAAGTTAAGAAGGAACAGGAGGAGAAGTGATGAAAGAATTACTTATTATTGCGATAAGCTCGGCGCTGGTCAGCAACGTCGTACTGAGCCAGTTCCTCGGTATCTGCTCCTTCGTCGGCGTATCCAAAAAAGTTGAAACAGCAGCTGGTATGGGTGGTGCGGTTATCTTCGTTATTACCATCGCATCCATCGTTGCAAACTTGATTTATCAGTTCGTTCTGGCACCGCTTGGTATCGATTACCTGAAAACCATCGTTTTCATTCTCGTTATCGCAGCACTGGTTCAGATCGTTGAGATGTTCTTAAAGAAGTGCATGGTTTCCCTGTATAACGCGCTGGGTGTATTCCTTCCGCTGATTACAACAAACTGTGCCGTTCTTGGTGTTGCCCTGACAAACGTCCAGAACGGATATGGATTTTTACAGAGTGTGGTAAATGGTGTTGGTACAGCCGTTGGTTATACCATCTCCATCGTGCTTCTGGCAGGTATCCGTGAGCACATCGAGGGAAATGATATCCCGTATAACTTCCAGGGATCTCCTATCGTACTGGTAACGGCTGGTCTGATGGCGATTGCATTTCTCGGATTTTCCGGATTACTGTAGAAGGAGGAGACGAAAATGGATATGAATTCAATCATTATCGCTGCTGTCGTGATCGCGGCAGTCGGCATCATCGTCGGTGTCGGTCTGGGTCTGTTCGGCGCGAAATTTAAAGTTGAAGTAGATGAAAAAGAGGCAGCTGTTCGTGAAGAGCTGCCAGGCAACAACTGCGGTGGCTGTGGTTACCCGGGCTGTGATGGTCTTGCAAAGGCCATCGCAGAGGGCAAAGCTCCGGTTAATGCCTGCCCGGTCGGCGGTGCTCCGGTTGGCGAGAAGATCGCTGCTATCATGGGCGTAGAGGCTGGTTCCTCTGAGAAGAAGGTAGCTTTCGTTAAATGTAAAGGTACCTGCGACAAGACAAAAGTACAGTACGAGTACCATGGTATCGAGGACTGTGCGAAGGCATCCGTTGTACCGGGTGGCGGTGCAAAGGCATGTTCTTACGGCTGTACCGGTTTCGGAACCTGTGTGAAGGCATGTAAATTCGATGCAATCCACGTGGTAGACGGCGTAGCGGTTGTAGACAAAGAGAAGTGTGTAGCGTGTGGTGCCTGCGTGGCAGCCTGCCCGAAACACCTGATCGACCTGGTACCGTACAAGGCAAAACATCTGGTACAGTGCAGCTCCCACGATCGTGGACCGGCTGTCAAGGCAGCCTGCCAGGTTGGCTGTATCGGCTGTACGCTGTGTACCAAGCAGTGTAAGTTTGACGCAATCCATATGGATAACAACGTAGCTGTTATCGATTATGAGAAGTGCGTAAACTGCGGAGCTTGTGCAGCGAAGTGCCCGGTTAAGGTTATTCAGTAAATAACGTAAATGAATACGCGTGACTGTGAAGGTACTGAACAGTCACGAATACGGAAGTAAAACGTCCGGTTGAACCGTTTGGAAAGACGGTTCAGCCGGACGTTTTGATTAGAAGAAGCTATATGGAGTGATATGAAACTTAAAGGATCGCTTTCGCCAGTGCGGTATGTATCACATTTAAGAGTGCCTGTGAGGTATACTGGCTGCCGCTTTCAAAGGAGAGATTTTCAAGCGACTGCGTGCTCACGATCTGCTCCGAGAGATGCGAAGCGGAAGGGGAGAGCAGCGGGTACATAGTTTCGATGGAATCACTTAAAGGACGGCAGGTAACAGAGGTGATTTGGGTGGAATCAACCGTGACTTCGACATTGACTGCCTGGCTGCCAAGTGTCAGGGTAGAACTGTACATGCCTGGCAGATAGTGGATACCAGCCGCAGCAGGGGCAGAAGCACTCTGTGTCTTCCTTCCAGGACGGAACATGATGAGGAGAAGCGCGATGAGAAGAAGCCCCAGCCCGATAAAGATAGCAGTATAAATAATCTCTTTCATGCGGAGTACGACAATTTTTGTTTTTGAACTCATAAGAAAGCTCCGGAATTCGTTTAGTACAGTGTATGAGACGGTTTGAGGGAAAATGAAAGAATATGATTTGTTATAAAAATAAAAGTCCCTATTTACATTTGTGTGTCTGATGTATCAACAGTATAATGATACATTTCACAAATTGCGTATGCGATTAGAAAATCAAGTAGTCCAAATTCCATAAAATGAAATTTTAGGGCAAATTACAGACATTAGCTTGGCTGTAGTATTTTTAAACAACATGTGTTAGACTACTGTTATACTAATCGGTATTTAACGAGGAGGTAATGATTATGAGTAGAAATATAAAAGGTGGTTTTTTAACATTAAGTGGTGTTGTTGGTATTGTGGGAATGATAATAGTGGCAATGCAAAATCCAGCAACTGAATGGGTAACGCCACCTGGAAGAATGATTGTAAGTATTTTAGAAAATGGATTATTGATTCCTACGGTTTTATTCCTTGTTCTTTTTATTTATGGATTGTATATTCTCCTAACGGAGAAAAACGATTGAGCAATACCGGTTTGTCGAATTAAGAAAACCGGTATTTGTGGAAGAGGAATTCTGTAATGAAATTTTTTGAAAATACCCGTAAGCCACAAGGCTTCGGCGGAAAATTGATGACGAAGATGATGAACAGCGGTCACGCCAAATTATCGCAATGGGGATTCTCAAATATCTCCGCGAAGTCTGATGCTGAAGTTCTGGACGTCGGCTGTGGCGGCGGAGCAAATATTGCGGTCTGGCTTGATAGATGTGGAAATGGCCACGTGACAGGAATGGATTATTCTGAGGTTAGTGTGGCAGAATCTCAAAAATTGAACGCCCTCGCCATTAAACAAGGGAAATGTAATGTAGTTCAAGGAGATGTATCTGCTATACCCTTTTCTGACGCGACTTTTGATTATGTTTCTGCCTTCGAAACAGTTTACTTTTGGCCAGGATTAGTAAAATGCTTTTCCGAGATCAACCGTGTGCTAAAAAGCGAAGGCATATTCCTGATTTGTAACGAGAGTGACGGAACGAATGCCGCAGATGAAAAATGGACAAAGATGATCAATGGTATGAAGATTTACACATCTAAACAACTTGTTGCCGCTTTGAAAGAAGCGGGTTTTACAGAGATCAAAACGTATTCAAATGCAAAAAATCATTGGATAAGTATTGTTGCAACGAAATAGCCAAATTCCAGTTTGTCAATTACAGGTGACATTGAAAGAGTCAGCCCATTCAAGGTGCTGGCTCTTTCAAAAATTCAAATCTAATAAATTGCACGACAACTTAGAGTAAAAATGAATACCCATTAGCCAGAAATGAATAGAAAATGAATAAAAGAGTGGTGTTTCGTATAATTATGAGTTAGTATGCATCAGACACACTTTTGTAAAAAGGGAGAAATAAAAAGAGCTGCCATCCGTTGATATGCTTTGAGAGGATACCCCTCCCCCAAATCTACGAAAAGGGAATCTGATCAGCGGATGGCAGCTTCTGAGATTTTATGACACGATATTAAACATTGAAGCGGAAGAGTACGACATCGCCGTCCTTCACCACGTAGTCCTTGCCCTCCATGCGTACCAACCCTTTCTCTCTGGCTGCATTGTAGGAACCGCAGTCTAAGAGATCCTGATAGTTGACTACCTCAGCTTTGATGAAGCCGCGCTCAAAATCGGAGTGGATTTTTCCAGCTGCCTGCGGTGCTTTGGTGCCGACTTTGATGGTCCATGCACGGGTTTCAGTTTCACCGGCAGTCAGGTAGCTGATAAGGCCAAGAATGCGGTAGCTGGCTGCAATCAGTTTTTCAAGACCGGATTCAGTCAGACCGAGATCTTCGAGGAACATTTTCTTCTCATCTTCATCTAACTCAGCGATCTCCTGCTCAATCTGGGCGCAGATAACAAATACCTCGCTGTCGTTCTCAGCTGCAAATTCGCGAACCTGTTTTACATATTCATTGGAAGCACCGTCATCTGTCAGATCATCCTCGGATACGTTGGCAGCGAAGATAACCGGTTTCCAGGTTAAGAGATCCAGCGTATTGATGAACGTGAGTTCATCCTCGTCCTCCGGCTCAAAGCTCTTAGCCAGATTGCCGTTTTCAAGGTGCGCATACAGTTTTTTCAGAGTTTCCAGCTCTTTTGCAAGGGATTTATTTCCCATGGCGCTCTTGGTTGTCTTGGCAATACGGCGTTCCAGAACTTCCATATCGGAGAAGATGAGCTCCAGGTTGATGGTTTCGATATCGCGGAGCGGATTGACGCTGCCGTCTACATGGATAACATTTGGATCCTCAAAGCAACGGACAACGTGTACGATCGCGTCTACCTCACGGATATTGGCAAGGAACTGGTTACCAAGACCTTCGCCCTTGGAAGCGCCCTTTACCAGACCAGCGATATCAACGAACTCGATTACAGCCGGAGTGATTTTGGCAGAATTATAAAGAGCTGCTAACTGACCCAGACGCGGATCTGGAACCGGTACGACACCGACGTTCGGATCGATGGTACAGAACGGGTAATTGGCAGACTCAGCGCCAGCCTTGGTCAGAGAATTAAACAGTGTACTTTTGCCTACGTTTGGCAGACCTACGATACCTAATTTCATTTTATGATTTACCTATCCGAAAATCCTTTGCTTATCAGGATTTCCGCCTTTCTTTCGGTTTCTTATTGCGCCTTTTTACGCCCTTTTTGTAATGTTTCTTAATTTTAATGAAAGAAATCAATGCAACTATGTATTATAGCAGAAAGACAGCGCTTTTTCAATCTCAAAGGAGACATTTTGTGGCTATAGGAATGCAGAAATGGTTACTGTTCACAGGTAGGCACTTTTGGAACCGAAAGTGCTGTAAGAAAACGTGGTGGCAGCAGGAATTTGCCGTATTTAAATGCGAAGCCACGGCAAATTCCGTTACTGGGCACGTATGCGTGAACAGTAACCAGAAATGTGTAATGGTTGTCTATTTTCCTGTTTAAGAAGTAAGAAAGGATTTTTTAAGGGAGCTGCGGAGTGGTAGGATAGGGCTGAAATACATGATTTTGCAGTAGAAAGAAACTATAAAAATATAGGAATAATTAGAACAAATAAAAAAAAATAAAAAAAACAAAAAAATGCTTGCATTCGCGGAGCGCCTGTGCTATACTAAGCTTCGTCAGTGAGTGACTCACTCGACAGGCAAAAATAAAAAGCAGTAAGCGGGAGTGCTGGAATTGGCAGACAGGCAAGACTAAGGATCTTGTGGGTGTATGCTCGTGTGGGTTCAAGTCCCATCTCCCGCAGTGAGCAGAAGTGGCGGAATTGGCAGACGCGCACGGTTCAGGTCCGTGTGATGGCAACATCATGAGGGTTCAAGTCCCTTCTTCTGCATGACTGATAGCCCGGTACAGAGATGTGCCGGGTTTTTGCTATACTCTGATTCAATAAATTCAGATATAAATTTGCGGAAAACAGGCTTGCAATTCAAATGAAATTGTGCTATACTACTCTTTGTCGGTGAGAAAATCATCGGACAGAGAAAATTGAAAAACAGTAAGCGGGAGTGCTGGAATTGGCAGACAGGCAAGACTAAGGATCTTGTGGGTGTATGCTCGTGTGGGTTCAAGTCCCATCTCCCGCAGTAAGCAGAAGTGGCGGAATTGGCAGACGCGCACGGTTCAGGTCCGTGTGATGGCAACATCATGAGGGTTCAAGTCCCTTCTTCTGCATGATCGATAGCCCGGTACAGAGATGTACCGGGTTTTGTTTTGTTAAAAAAATAGATAGAATATGATGCTGGGATTTGCCATATAAGCATAAACTGTAAAATGAGTGAATTAGTGAATGGCAAGAGCCAGAAAAAAGAAAACCTTTTAAACTTATCTTTGGATGCGACAGAAGCGGAACGGGAAAAGTCCCCGGCACTTCAGATGGGATACGACCAGAATACGAAACGCTGGGAATTAATCATTCAATATAATGGAACTGTGGAAAAGTTGCAGGAACAGCTGCCGCAGGCGGAAATTTATCCACTTTCCGGCGGCTACGCGATTGTGCGGCTCCCTGAATCGCAGGTGGATGATCTGGCAGGATTATCACAGGTTGAGTATATAGAAAAGCCGAAGCGTCTTTATTTTGAGGTGAACCGGGCGATTCGGGATACCTGTATTGCGCCGGTGCAGAGCGGAAATCAAGTCTCTCAAAACGTGTATGGCAGAGATGCTGATTTAAGTGGTCGAGGCACATTGACTGCCATCATCGACTCCGGAATCGATTATTTCCATCCGGACTTTCGAAACGCAGATGGAACGACGCGCATCGCCGCACTTTGGGATCAGGAGCAGAACCGGATTTATATGCGGGAGGAGCTCAACCGGGCATTGGAGGCGGGCAGCCGGGAACGCGCTTACGAGATCGTCCAGTCGCGGGATGTGAGTGGGCACGGGACGGCAGTTGCGGCGATTGCAGCCGGAAATGGCTGGGAGGGCGGCGGACACTACCGGGGAGTAGCCTGGGAGAGTGAACTTCTGGTCGTGAAGCTTGGAACGCCGCTTGCGGATTCATTTCCCAGGACAACAGAGCTGATGCGGGCGTTGGACTATGTGGTGGGAATCGCACAGGAATGGCGGATGCCGGTGGCGGTGAATCTGAGCTTTGGAAATACCTACGGTTCTCATGACGGAACCAGCCTACTGGAGACGTATCTAAATTCGATGGCAGAGCGGGGGCGGACTTCCATCATCGTGGGAACCGGAAATGAAGGATACAGCATGGGACACCGGGCGGGATTTCTGCAGATGGGACGTCCGGTGGAGATAGAGCTTGCAGTGGGGGAATATCAGACGGGCTTCGGTGTGCAGCTATGGAAATTGTATCAGGACCGGTTTTCAGTAGAAATTTTCAGCCCGGGCGGCAGCAGCACCGGGCTGATCCGGGAATCGTTGGGAGCACAGCGGCTTTCCTATGAGACGGAAGAGATTCTTCTATATTATGGGATGCCGAGTCCATACAGTCAGGCGCAGGAGATTTATCTGGATTTGATTCCAAAAGGAAGCTACATTCAGGACGGGCTCTGGAAAATCCGTCTGATTCCAGAAGAAATACGGGATGGTCAGTATGATCTGTGGCTGCCAGCGGGCATGGCACTGAACAGGGAAACACGTTTTTTGACGGCATCGCCGGACACGACGCTGACAATCCCATCGACCGCCAGCCGGGCGATCTCGGTGGGGGCGTACGATGACGCCACGCAGGCGTATGCAGATTTTTCCGGTCGTGGATTTGCAAGATTGGGGCATCCGATCAAACCAGAGCTGGCGGCACCTGGTGTAAATATCATCACCGCCCGCGCAGGCGGCGGATATGAGGCGGTGACAGGAACTTCCTTTGCCGCTCCATTTGTGACCGGATCGGCGGCGCTGATGATGCAATGGGGGATTGTAAATGGGAACGATCCCTACCTGTATGGAGAGAAGCTGAAAGCATATCTGATCCGCGGTGCACGGAAACTGCCGGGGGAGGCAGAGTATCCGAATGAGAGAGTGGGGTATGGGGCATTGTGTCTGGAGCGAAGTTTTCCGTTGTAAAAACAATAGGAAGTGCAAGGTGCACAAAAAACAACAAATGAAATTGTAAATTATATTTAAAGTGTTAATTGAATTTTCTGCTCAAAAGAGTATAATTTATATGGTATAAAATGCAATGAGTATGGCAATAAAAGAACGGGAATACAGAGAGTTACTGGATGGAGCAGGAAAACTGTTTGGATAGAAAATCCGCCTTTGTTATCCGACTGGATAGCAGAGGCGTTTTTTTATAAATAAACAAAGGAAAGAGGTTTAACTATGAGTGGAGTAATGATGATGATAATCGCCATCGTTGTTCTGGGAGGAGCATACCTCCTGTACGGGCGTTATCTCCAGAATAAGTGGGGCATCGATCCGAATGCCAAAACTCCGGCATATGAGATGGAGGACGGTGTCGATTATGTACCGGCTGATACAAACGTTGTGTTTGGTCATCAGTTCGCGTCGATCGCCGGTGCGGGTCCGATCAATGGTCCGATCCAGGCGGCAATTTTTGGCTGGCTTCCGGTCCTGCTTTGGATTTTAATTGGCGGCGTATTTTTCGGCGCCGTTCAGGATTTTGCATCCATGTATGCGTCTGTCAAAAATAAGGGTCGTACAATCGGATACATCATCGAAGAGTACATTGGAAAATTAGGAAAGAAATTATTTCTTTTATTCTGCTGGCTGTTCTGTATTCTGGTTGTCGCAGCGTTTGCAGACGTTGTAGCGGGAACATTTAAGGGATTTACGGTCGATGAGGCAGGTGCTGTCACAAAGATAGCGGCAAATGGAGCCGTTGCAACTACTTCTATGTTATTTATCATCGAGGCAGTTGCACTTGGATATTTCCTCAAATATACCAAATTCAACAAATGGATCAACACAGCCGTCGCTATTTTATTACTGGTGGCAGCGATCGCACTGGGACTGAATTTCCCGGTCTATGTCGATCTTGGAACCTGGCATATTATTATCTTTGTGTACATTCTGATTGCCAGTGTCGCTCCGGTATGGGCGCTGCTTCAGCCGCGTGATTATCTGAACAGCTATCTGCTGATCTTTATGATCGTCGGTGCAGTTATCGGTGTATTTGTGGCCAATCCGGCATGTAATTTGAAACCGTTTACAAGCTTTAATGTAAATGGACAGTATATGTTCCCGATTTTATTTGTAACGATTGCCTGTGGCGCAGTTTCTGGTTTCCATTCTCTGGTATCTTCCGGTACTGCATCTAAACAGATCAAAAATGAAAAGAACATGCTTCCAGTTTCGTTTGGCGCAATGCTGATGGAGAGTATGCTTGCTATCATCGCACTGATTGCAGTTGCTTCCTTTGCAGATGGCGAGGCAGCAGCACAGGGACTTACCACCCAGCCGCAGATTTTTGCAGGCGCGATCGCAAACTTTCTTTCCGTAGTTGGTCTGCCGCATTCGCTTGTGTTTACATTAATCAACCTGGCGGTATCTGCATTTGCACTGACTTCCCTGGATTCGGTTGCCCGGGTAGGACGTCTGTCGTTCCAGGAATTTTTCATGGATTCGGACACAGACGAGGAAAATATGAGCCCGTTTGTAAAAGTAGTAACCAATAAATATTTTGCAACCATCATCACACTGGTACTCGCATACCTGCTTACCAAGGTCGGCTATGCAGAGATCTGGCCGTTATTCGGTTCTGCAAACCAGCTGTTATCGGTACTTGCTCTTGTAGCTTGTGCAGTATTCTTAAAGAAAACCAAGCGTCAGGGCTGGATGCTCTGGGTGCCGATGCTGTTCATGATGGCAGTTACCTTTACTGCACTGAGCATGACCATCATAAAGCTCACAAACGCATTTATGACGACCGGTCTGGATCTGGGAAATACACTGCAGCTTGTATTTGCAGTGCTGCTGTTAATCCTGGGTGTATTAGTAGCAATTCAGGGTATCAAGAAACTGCTTGAAAAAGCGGATAAGTAAAAATAATAAGTGAAAATAAAATGTAGATGAGGTCCATCGGGGACAGCCGTTACGTTTTGTATGTGTGATAGTAAAGAGAGGATGTCTGTATTCAAAAGAACAGATGTCTTCTCTTTTTCATTCTAAGCCCCTTTGTTCAATAGATGGAAATAAGTAGTCATAATTCCCCTTCTTTCCACATAAAATAAAAAAAGAAAATAGAAAAAGATCAAAAATCCATGGAAAACCTCTGTCCCAAATTACAAAAATATGATATTATTATAAGATAATGGGCGAACTTTCGAATTTATTCCGTAAATTATTCTGAATAAAGGTGGGATCTGGATGAATATCAGAGAAACGATCGAAAAATGGGAACAGGAAACCCTGAGTCTGTATGCGTCGCTGAGTGCGAATACACGGGGACGGGAGCGGAAAGAACCGCTCTGCGACATCCGGCCAGAGTATCAGCGCGATCGCGACCGTATTCTGCACAGCAAATCGTTCCGGCGTCTGAAACAGAAAACGCAGGTTTTTCTGGCGCCGGAGGGCGACCATTACCGGACGCGCCTGACGCACACGCTGGAAGTATCGCAGATAGCGCGCACGATCGCGAAAGCGCTGCGGCTGAATGAGTCTCTGGCGGAGGCGATCGCGCTGGGGCACGATCTGGGACATACGCCGTTTGGTCATTCGGGGGAGGCGGTGCTCAACCGGCTCTGCAGCGAGGGGTTCGCGCATTATCAGCAGAGTGTCCGCATTGTGGAGGTGCTGGAGCAGAAGGGGCAGGGGCTGAACCTGACCTGGGAGGTTCGCAACGGGATCCTGAACCACCGGACGAGCGGTCATCCGGCGACGCTGGAAGGGAATGTTGTGCGGCTTTCAGATAAAATTGCCTACATAAACCATGATATAGATGATGCGATCCGGGGAAAGATCATGAAGGAAGAGGATTTGCCGCGGGAGTACACGGACATTCTGGGAAACAGTGTGCATGAGCGGCTGAATATCATGATCCACGACATCATCGAGCACAGCCAGGACAAGCCGGAGGTGGCGATGTCACCGGAACGCGAGGAGGCGATGCACGGGCTGCGCCGCTGGATGTTTGACCATGTCTACCATGACGGGATTGCGAAAGCGGAGGAAGGGCGCGCACAGCAGATGATCGAGATGCTGTATGGATATTATATGGCGCATCCGGAGGAACTTCCGGAAGAATCCCACCGGATTATGGAGATAAGAAATGAGACGAAAGAGCGCGCGGTATGCGATTATATCGCGGGTATGACAGATATTTACGCGATTGACCGGTTTAAGGAATTGTTTATTCCGAAAGCCTGGAGCGTATAAGGAGGAAGAAATGTATTATCCGGAAGAGGTAATCGAGGAAGTCAGAATGCGTAGCGACATTGTGGATGTGATTTCCGGATACGTGAAGCTGCAGAAGAAGGGAAGCAACCTGTTTGGACTCTGCCCGTTTCATCATGAGAAATCGCCATCCTTTTCGGTGTCGCCGTCCAAGCAGATGTACCACTGCTTTGGCTGCGGTGTCAGCGGCAATGTGATTACGTTTGTGATGGAATATGAAAATTATTCATTCCGCGAGGCGGTTGAGATGCTGGCGGACCGTTCAGGCGTGAAACTGCCGAAGATGGAATATTCTAAAGAGGCAAAGGCGAAGGCGGACCGCAAGGCGGCGCTTCTGGAGATCAATAAGCTGGCAGCCAATTATTTTTATTACCAGCTCAAGCAGCCGCAGGGAAAGATAGGATATGATTATCTGGTAAAGCGGAAGCTGACGGATGAGACAATCCGGCGGTTCGGACTGGGATTTTCCAATAAAATCAGCGATGATCTGTACCGGTATCTGAAAAGCAAGGGCTATGAGGACGAGCTTTTAAAGGATACGGGGCTGGTGACGATCGAGGAGCGCGGCGCCAGGGACAAGTTCTGGAACCGTGTCATGTTTCCGATCATGGATGTCAACAGCCGGGTGATCGGGTTTGGCGGACGTGTCCTCGGGGACGGGGAACCGAAATACTTAAACTCACCGGAGACGATGCTGTTTGACAAAAGCCGGAATCTATACGGACTTAATTACGCGCGTACTTCGAGAAAGAAATATATGATGCTCTGCGAGGGCTACATGGATGTGATTTCCATGCACCAGGCAGGTTATACGAACGCGGTCGCATCGCTGGGAACGGCGCTGACCGAGCAGCATGCGGCGCTTTTGAAGCGGTATACGGATCAGGTCATTCTGACCTACGACAGCGATGGCGCGGGCGTCAAAGCGGCGCTGCGGGCGATTCCGATCCTCAAGCGGGCAGGAATTTCAACCAAGGTATTGAATATGCGTCCGTATAAGGATCCAGATGAATTTATGAAAAACCTGGGAGCAGAGGAGTTTGAAAAGCGGATCGAGACGGCTAGAAACAGCTTTCTCTATGAGATCGATGTGCTGAAAGCCGGTTTTGATATGGAAGATCCGGAGCAGAAGACGGCATTTTACAATCAGACGGCGCGCAAGCTGCTTGAATTTGGCGAGGCGCTGGAGCGGGATAATTATATACAGGCGGTTTCGCGGGAATACTTTATCAATTATGAAGATCTGCGGCGGCTGGTCAACCAGCTCGGAAGCCGGTATGGCGTCGGGGAGACGGCAGCAGGCGGATATGCGGGTCGCTATGGTGATTCATATAGAACCGGAAATACGACTGGTGCGGTACAAAACAGGGAGGTAGGCGGAAGCGTCGGCAGTGCCGGGGCAGTGGCGGAAAACCGCGGTGCTGGAAATGCAGAGTTTCCGGGAAATGCGGGACCGGCGGTGAGACCGGTGGGCAGGAAGAAGGAAAAGGACGAGGGCATCCGCCGTTCAGAACGCCTGCTTCTTACATGGCTGATTGAAGAACCATCGTTATATGCCCGGATCAAGGACATCATCGGACCGGAGGATTTTGTAAAACCACTTTATAAAGAAGCGGCAAAAGCTGTATTTGAGGGTCTGGAAGCTGGAAATGTCAATCCGGCGGCGATTTTGAACCGCTTTATCGACGACGAGGGCAATTATAAAGAAGTCGCGGCGCTTTTCAATGCAAGTCTGGAAGAATCCTTAAACAATGAGGAGCAGAAAAAGGCATTTGCGGAGACGGTGCGCCGGATCAAGAAGAACAGCCTCGACGATCAGATCCGGCGGGCGTCGGATTTGAATGAGCTGCAGCGGCTCATACGGGAACAGGCGGGATTGTCTTCGCTCGTAATTACGTTGGAGTGATTGCGGATTGGGAAAAATTGGGTTACTGTACACGGGTAGGCACTTTTGGAACCGAAAGTGCCGTAAGAAAACGTGGTGGCAGCAGGAATTTGCCGTATTGAAATGCGAAGCCACGGCAAATTCCGTTACTGGACACGTATGCGTGTTCAGTAACAAAATTGGAAATGGTCGGGCAGGTTCTGAGGATGGAAGGAAGGATGAACTATGGAAGAGAAAAAAGTTACATTTGAAGAAAAACTCACACAGCTTCTGGAATTGGCAAAAACAAAGAAAAATGTACTGGACAATAAAGAAATATTGAATTATTTCCATGGTGAGATACTGAGCCCGGAACAGCTCGATCAGATCTACGATTTTCTGGAAAATCATCATGTAGACGTTCTCCGGATGGATGACGATGAGGACATGGAGCCAGAACTTTTTGAAGACGGCGAGGAGGAGGAGCCGATCGACGTGGACAACCTGGATCTCAGCATCCCGGATGGCGTCAGCCTCGATGATCCAGTCCGGATGTATCTGAAAGAGATCGGAAAAGTGCCGCTGCTTTCCCCGGAAGAGGAAATTGAGCTGGCGAAGCGGATGGAGCTGGGAGATGAAAATGCCAGAAAACGTCTGGCGGAGGCGAATCTGCGCCTGGTTGTCAGCATTGCGAAGCGCTATGTCGGCAGAGGTATGCAGTTCCTTGACCTGATTCAGGAAGGAAATCTGGGTCTTATCAAGGCGGTTGAAAAATATGATTATTCAAAAGGATTTAAGTTCAGCACCTATGCAACCTGGTGGATCCGTCAGGCGATCACGCGCGCGATCGCGGATCAGGCGCGGACGATCCGGATTCCGGTTCACATGGTGGAGACGATCAACCGTCTGATCCGGACTTCCAGACAGCTTTTACAGGAACTTGGACGGGAACCTACCCCGGAGGAGATCGCGGAAAAGATGGAGATGCCGGTTGAGCGTGTGCGGGAGATCATGAAGATTTCACAGGATCCGGTTTCCTTGGAGACACCGATCGGCGAGGAGGAAGACAGTCATCTGGGCGATTTCATTCAGGACGATCATGTGCAGGTTCCGGTCGATGCGGCAACCTATACATTGCTGCATGAACAGCTCATGGAAGTGCTCGATACGCTGACCGAGCGGGAGCAGAAGGTGCTGCGTCTGCGCTTTGGCCTGGACGACGGCAGACCGCGCACGCTCGAAGAG
Source organism: Clostridium sp. AF35-15 (assembly GCF_003477745.1). Taxonomy (NCBI): domain Bacteria; kingdom Bacillati; phylum Bacillota; class Clostridia; order Eubacteriales; family Clostridiaceae; genus Clostridium; species Clostridium sp. AF35-15. The sequence goes on from NZ_QUDY01000006.1 coordinate 179,808, forward strand.
GTAGGACGGCAGTTCAATGTCACCCGCGAGCGGATCCGCCAGATCGAGGCGAAAGCGCTGCGGAAGCTGCGCCATCCGAGCCGGAGCAAAAAATTGAAGGATTATCTGGATGAATGATCTGGAAAGAAGAAATAAAAAGTAGAACACAGGAGAATAAATCATGCGGACAGAAGTAAAACTCTCGAAGCGTCTGGAACGGATCGCTTCTTTTGTACAGCCGGGCAGCCGGGTAGCAGATATCGGCACCGATCACGGTTATGTGCCGATCTGGCTGGTGCAGAAGGGCGTGTGCCCGTCGGCATTGGCGATGGATGTGCGGAAAGGCCCACTGGAGCGGGCGGAAGAACACGTGGAAGAGGTGGGGCTTTCCGGGAAAATTGAACTGCGCCTGTCAGACGGACTGGCAAAATTGAAGGCAGGCGAGGCAGACACAGTTGTGATCGCCGGAATGGGCGGAAAACTGACCTGCCGGATTCTGGAACAGGGACGCCATGTGTGGGAGAATTGGAGCGAGGGAAAAGAACGCCTGATTCTGTCGCCGCAGTCGGAGCAGGACGAAGTGCGTCATTTTCTGGAGGAACAAGGATTTTTAATTCTCCGGGAAGCGATGCTGACGGTCGAGGGAAAATATTACATAGTGATAGAAGCGGCGCGAGGCACGATGCGGCCAGGGAGAGAGCAGGATTACCGTTTTGGAGCCGATTTGATCCGGAAGAAAGATCCGGTGCTGCTTGCGTATCTGGAGAAAGAAGAGAAGATGACGCGGCAGGTGCTGGCAGGGCTGACAGAAAATGATGCCCAGAACAAGAAGGGAACTTTAGAAGCCAGTGAAGCGGGAGAGGCGGCGATCAGCCGCCGAGCAGCGCGCATCAACGAACTGACCGCCTATCTGGCGCTGATAGAGGAGACGAGACATGAAATGCAGTGAGATTATCAAGATCCTGGAAACACTTTCGCCGCGCAGCATGGCATGTGACTGGGACAATCCGGGGCTTTTAGCGGGGCGCAGCGGGAAGGAAGTGAAGACGATCTTTCTGGCGGTGGACGCCACCGATTCTGTGATTGAGCAGGCAGAGCAGGCGGGGGCGGATATGATTTTGACGCACCATCCGCTTATTTTCAAAGGAATCAAGCAGGTGTCCGATCAGAATTTCATCGGCAGAAGAGTCCTGCGGATGATTCAGGATGATATTTCCTACTATGCGATGCACACCAATTTCGACGCAGCGCCGGGCTGCATGGCAGATCTGGCGGCAAAGAAGCTGGGACTGACGGATTGCGAAGTTTTAGAGAAAATGGGAGAGACCGGAGACGGCACTTCCTACGGAATCGGATGCACTGGACGCTTCGAACAGCCGATGACGCTGCGGGAAGCTGCCGAGCAGGTCAAGGAGGCATTTGGCCTGCCGTATGCGGCGGTCTTCGGTGAGCTGGACGGTGAGGCAGTGATTCAGAAAGCGGCGGTCTGCCCGGGCGCGGGAGGAAGCACGATGGGAGAGGCACTGGCAGCCGGGGCGCAGGTTTATATCACAGGAGATATCAGCCATCATGAAGGAATCGACGCGGTTGCACAGGGCATGGCGGTCATTGACGCCGGACATTATGGAATTGAACACATTTTTACAGAATTTATGGAGAAATATCTGATGAGGAAGCTGGGTGATGCCGTGAAGGTTGTGCGGGAGAAACCGGCGTTTCCAATCCAGATTGTTTAGGGAGGGGATTACATGCCGGAGGTACGGATTGGGAGTGAGATAAAAACATATCCGCAGGGAACCGCCTACGCGGAGATTGCGGAGGAATATCAGAAGAATTACGAGAATGATATTCTTCTGGTCTCGGTAAATGGACGGCTGCGGGAGCTGCATAAAACACTGCAGAAGGACTGCCAGATGGAATTTATCACAGCGGCAGATACGGCTGGCTATCTGGCATATCAGAGAAGTGCCGTCTTTCTGATGATGAAAGCCTTTCAGGATGTGGCAGGCAGGGAAAATGTGAAAAATATCACGGTCTGCTTTTCTATTGAAAATGGCCTGTATGTGGAGGTGGAAGGCAGGGTAACACTCAGCCAGGAGCTCTTAGACCGTGTGAAAGCGGAGATGAAGCGCCTGTCTGAGCAGGATCTGCCGCTGCAGAAACGGAGTGAAAATACGGATGAGGCGATGGATCATTTCCAGGAGCAGGGCATGTATGACAAGGCGCGTTTGTTCAATTACCGGCGGGCGTCGCGGGTCAATGTTTACCGGCTTGGCGATTATGACGACTATTTCTACGGATATATGGTCATGAGCACCCGGTATCTCAAATATTTTGATTTACAGATGTACGAGGAAGGATTTATCCTGCGTCTGCCGAACAAGAAGCAGCCGAAGGCGATTCAGCCGTTCCATCCGCAGAAAAAACTGTTTGATGTCCAGCAGGAGGCGGAAAAGCTCGGTCACAAGCTCGGTGTGTTTGACGTGGGAACACTCAACGATACGATCGCGCGGGGGCGCATGAACGACCTGATCCTGATGCAGGAGGCGCTGCAGGAAAAGAAGATCGGAGATATTGCGGAGCAGATTTATGAGAGCGGACGCAAACTGATCATGATTGCAGGACCGTCCTCTTCGGGAAAAACGACCTTTTCACACCGTTTGTCGATTCAGCTCGGCGCGCTGGGAATGAAACCGCATCCGATCGCGGTGGACAATTATTTTGTCAACCGTGTGGACAGCCCGCGGGATGAAAATGGAAATTACGATTATGAGGCATTAAACTGCATCGATGTGAAACAGTTTAATGAAGATATGGAAGAACTTCTGGCGGGAAAACGCGTGGAACTGCCGGTTTACAACTTTGTCAAGGGCGAGCGCGAATATAAGGGCGATTTTTTGCAGCTTGGGGCGGAGGATATTCTGGTCATCGAGGGAATCCACTGCCTGAATGATGATTTGTCGTATTCACTGCCGCGTGATAAGAAATTTAAGATCTATATCAGTGCGCTGACCCAGTTAAATATCGACGATCACAACCGAGTTCCGACGACGGACGGACGTCTGATCCGGCGGATGGTCCGCGATGCGAGAACGCGCGGTGCGTCGGCACAGGACACGATCCGGATGTGGGATTCCGTACGCCGGGGCGAGGAGCGGAATATTTTCCCGTATCAGGAAGAGGCGGATGCGATGTTCAACTCTGCGTTTTTATATGAGCTTTCGGTGCTCAAACAGTATGCGGAGCCGATCTTATATAGTGTTCCGCGTGATTCGGCGGAGTACAACGAGGCGAAGCGGCTGCTCAAATTTCTCGATTATTTTCTGGGTGTCAGCAGCGAACAGGTGCCGCACAATTCGATTGTGCGCGAATTTATCGGCGGAAGCTGTTTTAAAGTATGATTGACTGGACAAATGCCTGAAAATATGGTAGAGTTAGGATGTTTTGAGTAAGACAGATGGTCGCGGCTGCAGAACCGAAAGGCTGCAGGTGAGGAAAGTCCGGGCTTCACAGGGCAGGATGCCAGATAACGTCTGGTGGAGGCGACTCCAAGGACAGTGCAACAGAAATGTACCGCCCGGTTTACCGGGTAAGGGTGGAAGGGCAGTGTAAGAGACTACCGCCCGGCTGGTAACAGCCGGGGCACATGTAAACCCCATCCGAAGCAAGACCGAACAGAGAGCGCAAGGCGGCCCGTCTGCTCTCGGGTAGGTTGCTTGAGCCTGCTGGCGACAGCAGGACTAGATAGATGACCATTCAACGACATAACCCGGCTTACCGTTTTGCTCAAATCATTTAAGAGGGCTGTTGCCGAATGCAGATACCAAAGAGCATCTTTATCCGGCAGCGGCTCTTTTTTCTATATTGCATACAAAAGAAAAGGGGGAAATTTTATGTTAGAAGGATTTGCATCACTCGTTGGTGTGATCAGCAATGTTATGTACAGCTATCTGTTGATTATCATGCTGCTGGCGGTCGGACTGTATTTCACACTCCGAAGCCGTTTCGTACAGCTCCGTCTGCTTCCGGAATCAATCCGGGTAGTCGGAGAAAAGACAGACAGCAACTCCGTATCCGCATTTCAGGCGCTGATGGTATCGACGGCGAGCCGCGTCGGCACAGGCAATATCGTAGGTGTAGCCAATGCGATCGCCATCGGCGGTTACGGCGCGGTGTTCTGGATGTGGCTGATCGCGATTGTGGGCGGCGCATCGGCTTTTGTTGAGAGCACGCTGGCACAGATTTATAAGAAGCGCGACGCATCCGGCGGAAGCTACGGAGGTCCGTCTTATTATATCGAGGCGGCGCTGAAGAGCCGTGCGCTGGGCGTTGTCTTCGCGATTGCCCTGATTGCTACTTATGCTGGCGGTTTTAATATGCTGGCGTCCTTTAACCTGATTGACAGCATGTCGAATTACGGTTTTTACCATCAATTTATGATGGGGGACAGGAGCCTGGTTCCGATGATCGGCGGCGCCATTCTGGCGATTCTGGTTGGCATCTGTATCATAGGCGGCGGAAAACAGATTGTCCGCATTACCGGTGTGCTGGTTCCGTTTATGGGCGTTTTCTACATCCTGATGGCGATTGCGGTCATGTTTTTAAACATCGGAAGACTACCGGAAGTGTTTGTCAATATCTTCTCCAATGCCTTTGATTTCAAGGCGATCTTCGGCGGATTCGCAGGTTCTGCCATGATGCAGGGAATCAAGAGAGGTCTGTATTCCAACGAGGCGGGTGTTGGTTCTGCACCGAACGCGGCGGCAGCAGCTAATGTCAGCCATCCGGTTAAGCAGGGACTGGTACAGATGCTTTCCGTCTTTATCGATACAATCCTCATCTGTACGGCAACAGCGATGATGTGCCTCTGCACCGGTATCGTTCCGTCCGAAGAGCTGAAAGGCGCTCCGTTCGTACAGGAATCTTTGGGAACGGTATTTGGCGTGATCGGACCGTATTTCATTACATTTGCACTTCTTTTGTTTGCATTTACGACACTGCTCGGCAACCTGTTCTACTGTGAGGGATGTCTCAACTACATCGCAGGTCGTACACTGAAAAACAAAGAAATGAACGTGTTCCGCCTGTTTGCGGTGGTAGTTGTCTTCATCGGCGCACAGCTCCAGTTCGGTCTGGTATGGGATCTCGCGGATGTCCTCATGGGTATCATGGCGATCATCAACCTGCCGGTTATCGTGATTCTGGGAAATACAGCGCTCAAATGTCTGGATGATTACCTGGTGCAGAAAAAGGAAGGCAAGAATCCGTGCTTCAAGGCTGAGAGTATCGGGCTGGAAGGTAAGACAGAGTTCTGGAATTAAGATGTTCAAGGGTAGGCACTTTTGGAATCTATAATCTGGAAAATAATAAAAAGCCATGAAATCGCTTATGATCTGTAAATCTACAGAAAAGTCGTTCATGGCTTTTTTGATATTCATTTGATATATTCAGGAGAATTTACAGCGAATACTTCTCATCACAGTACTGGCAGCGGTATACCTCTTTTTCCTCATCCGCGAGATAGAAGATATGCGGAAGCTCCTGCTCGATCGAGGTAATGCAGCGCGGGTTCTTGCAGTGGATGACATTTGTGATTTTTTTCGGCATCTTGACATCTTTTTTCTCTACGATTTTTCCATCCTTGATGATGTTGATCGTGATACGGTGATCGATGTAGCCGAGCACATCAACATTTACCAGATCAAGGCTGCCGTCGATCTTGATGATGTCCTTGCGTCCCATCTTGCTGCTGCGCGCATTTTTGATGATAGCCACCTGGCAGTCCAGCTTGTCCAGCCCCAGTTTAAAGTAAATATCCATACTGCGTCCTGCCTGAATGTGGTCCAGAACAAAACCTTCTTTTAATCCGCTGATATTTAACATGGTTTTTCCACCTCCAGTAAAGTCATGATCAGAGCCATACGGACGTATACGCCGTACTGAACCTGTTTGAAGTAAGCGGCACGCGGGTCGTTGTCCACCTCAACGGAAATCTCATTGACACGCGGAAGCGGATGGAGCACAAACATATCATCACGGGCAAGCTCCATCTTCTTTTTGTCGAGAATGTAGCAGTCCTTCATACGGATGTAATCTTCCTCGTTGAAGAAACGCTCTCTCTGGACACGTGTCATGTAGAGAATATCAAGCTCCGGCATCGCCTCATCCAGGTTTTCGACCTCTTTGTACTCGATTCCCTTTGCATTCAGTGTATCCTCAATGATATAATCCGGGACGCGCAGTTCCGGCGGGGAAATGAGGACGAAACGGATGCCTGTGTAGCGGGACAGCGCATTGATTAAGGAGTGAACCGTGCGTCCGAATTTCAAATCGCCGCACAGACCGACTGTTAAATTGTTCAGGCGTCCTTTTAAAGAACGGATCGTCATTAGATCGGTCAAGGTCTGCGTCGGATGCTGGTGACCGCCGTCGCCGGCATTGATAACCGGGATGGAAGAGTGCAGGGAAGCAACCATCGGCGCACCTTCCTTCGGGTGGCGCATCGCGCAGATATCTGCGAAGCAGGAGATAACGCGGATGGTATCTGCCACACTCTCGCCCTTGGAAGCAGAGCTTGAATCGGCAGAAGCAAAGCCAAGAACCCGTCCCCCTAAGTTCAGCATAGCAGCCTCAAAACTTAAGCGTGTACGGGTGCTTGGCTCATAAAACAGAGTCGCGATTTTCTTTCCGTCGCAGACGTGTGCATATTTGGCTGGATTGGCTTCGATATCGGAAGCGAGATCCAGAAGCTGGTCGATCTCCTCAACGGAAAAATCCAGTGGATTCAGCAAATGTCTCATTTGATTCTCCTTCTCTATTCGTATTAGCATATTTTTCCCAACTATTATAAAACATTTCCAGATGGATTGCTATAGCTTTTAATGATCTGTGATATAAAAAATATGAATAGGGGGGATAGAAAATATGGACAATGTGATGACGGCTGGAAGATTACCTGCGATGAAATAGGAAATAAAAATGACTTTACAGGGCAAAATGGATTAGCGTAAGGAACGGTCAGACAGGGAGAAAAATCTGGTAAGAAAAGCGTAAGGAACATTAAGAAAAATAAGGTAGGAGAATTGAAACAAATCCGGTATAATGTAGAAAGAAGAACTGGAATTGCAATGGTTGAAACTTGTATAAATCCAGGTTGTCAGGAATGGATTTCGATGGAATATTCAGGAGCATGAAATAAGTTAGAAAATGGAGAAGGTTGATGGAAGAGCGGAAAGTGCCGGGGAAGAATGAACTCCGGAAACGGGAACCTGTCATACAGGTAAAAAATCTATATAAAGTCTACCGCGTCGGCGAGACGAAGGTATACGCGCTGAACGGCGTTGATTTTACGATGTACCGTGGCGAATTCTGTGCGATTGTAGGTACCTCCGGTTCGGGTAAATCTACCTTATTGAATATGCTGGCGGGGCTGGAGAAGCCGACGAAGGGCGAGATTGTCATAGCCGGACAGCACATAGAAAAATTAAACGAGAACCAGCTGGTGGCATTCCGCCGGGAGCGGGTCGGATTTATCTTCCAGTCATATAACCTGCTCGGTACGATGAATGCGGTTGAAAATGTAGCGCTTCCGCTGTCCTTCCGCGGTGTGCCGCGCGGCAGGCGTCGGGAGATGGCGGAAAAATATCTGAAAATGGTCGGACTGGAAAAAGTCGGCGATCATATGCCGAACCAGATGTCCGGCGGGCAGCAGCAGCGTGTCGGCATTGCACGGGCGCTGGTGGTACATCCAGAGATCATTTTTGCAGACGAGCCGACGGGAAATCTGGATTCGCACACGACGATGGATGTGCTGAAACTGATGCAGCGGATCGTCCGGGAACAGAACCAGACGCTGGTTATGGTTACGCATGATAACCATCTGGCGGCGTATGCGGACCGGATCTTCCATATTATCGATGGTAAGATTGTGAAGATAGAGGAGAATCGGCAAATGGGCAAGGAAGATGGGAGAATAGAGGAAATTTAAGAGAGCGAAAGACGGAGCAGATATGAAATAGACAGATAAAAATAGAGTGTTGGCTGTGTCTGGAATTTAGAAGGCTAAAACACAGGAATGCTGACGATAGAATGAGAAATTGATAAAAGCAGCATTTAATGTGAGAGGATATGGAGGTATGAAAAATGAGAGGTATGAGAAAGTGGAAGAGATGGGCGGTGTTTTTGCTGCTTTTTGTGGTGTTGGCGGTGGGAGGAAGCCGGACAGCGCAGGCGGAGATGCTGGATATGACAAAATATAACGATGATTTAATTACCGTCAGTAAAGTGCCGCACGGAAAGGCCGGAAATAAAATTTCGATTAAGATGACGGTTCATAATAATGGCAGCAAAGGAGATAATTATTTAAGAACAATTCGTTTAGCCAATGCGGATCAATACGATCAATTTTATACATATGATGATGACGATGATGATGACAGTGATTCGGATTCCAATATTTCATGGTCTGGAAAACATTTTCCATTTGAAGCTGATTCAAATACGTTTAAAGAAAAAAGAATTGATGTAAAGCCAGGTTCGTCTAAAAGTGTAACATTGACGTATAAACTGCGCCGGGATTTGGCAGCAGGATATTATCAGGCGTTTTTCTATATTGATGACAGCCTAAAAGTCGGCATCAACATCTGGGTTTCCGCTTACGACGGTTCCTCCACCGAGGAAGACGACAACACGAAGCTGGACTACGATTTTTCCATCGGCGATAACCAGCAGACGCCGTATGCGGGGTACAATCAGGTCATGGATTTTGGCGTGAACCTGACCAATACGGGACTTAAAAAGGTTTACGATGTCCGCGTGGATATGCAGCTTGACGCCGATATAACAAAATTCCCGTTTGATATCAATGAGGGCAACTATAACCGTAAAATGGGGGATATGGAATCAGGGCAGATGGTGACGGTTCCGTACAGCATGATGGTGCGTGAGGACGTAAAATCGGGCTTTTTCCCGATTCACTATCTGGTTACATACCGCGAAGAAGAGGGCGGCGAGTTTTCGGAGCCGGTGGACAAGGTGTTTTACGTGCGCGTCAAGGGAAAAGATGACGATGAGCTGTCGGCGGATGCGGGCGAGCAGGATCGAACCAAGGCGCGTATCATCGTGGACAGCTTCGAGACGATCCCGGCAGAGATCTATGCCGGACAGCCGTTTGAACTGCGTGTGCGGATGAAGAATGCGTCTTCGGATGTGGCAGCTTCCAATATTATGTTTACATTTGCTTCGGAAGAAGTTGAAAATACGCCGATCTTTACATCCGAGAGCGGTTCCACCTCCGTAGTTGTCAATAACATGGCGCCGGGGGCGACGGCGGATCTCTCGATGGTGTTCAAGGCGGCGCCGACGGCGGAGCAGAAATCATACCGCATGACGATTCAGGAGCAGTACGACAGCCCGGAATTTAAAAATGCCAAGGAAGAAGTCAAAATTGCCCTCCCGGTAAAACAGGAGCCGCGGCTGAACACCAGCACGATCGATGTGATGCCGGATGCGATCGAGGTTGGTTCTGAGACGAATGTCATGTTTGGCATCAACAACACCGGAAAAGTAATTCTTTACAATGTTATGGCGCGTTTTGAGGCAGATTCTATCCAACCATCTGACGCTTACGTGGGAAATATCAAGCCGGGCGAAACCGGCAATGTCGATACGATGCTGACCGCGATTGCGCCGACAACCGATGATGGAAAAGTGAAGATTATCATTTCCTATGAGGATGAAAATGGAGTCGTTTCAGAGACCGAAAAAGAAATGCTTCTGAACGTGAGTGAGGCGTTTTCCGATGACGGGATGGACGGCATGGATGGAATGGACAACGGCATGGATGCAGATGCCGATGCGGCGCAAGCGGGCGGCGCTGGGCGGATCGCTCCGATGCTTGTGATCGCTGCGCTGGTGGGCGCAGGTGTCGGTGTAGTTGTCTGGAAGAGGAAAAAGAAGAAAATAGCAGGAGAAAAGGCGCTTGAAGACGAATTAGAAGAGGAACTGGACAATGAGCTGGGCGAGCCGGAAATGACGACAGCAGATGTATCGGAAGACGAAACAAAGGACGTTGAAAAAGAACAAAACGATCATCTGAAAAGAAAGAAAAAATAGAAAGGACCGGTGAAAATGAGATTCAGTGATCTGCTGACGATGAGCGTCAACAACCTGTTTCGCAGAAAGCTCCGTACCTTTCTGACGGTTCTGGGAGTCGTGATTGGTACGGCATCGATCGTTGTCATGGTTTCCATCGGAATAGGACTGAAAGAATTTACCATCAAACAGTATTCTTCCTATGGAAGCCTGACCGCGATTCAGGTGTATAATTATGACAATGGAAATTCCAGCGATAAGAAAAATCCAGAGGACAGCTTTATGACGGATGAGACGATGAAGACATTTGAGAAGATTCCGCATGTGACAAGTGCTTATCCGGATCTGAACCTGAATGTGATTATGCGTCAGGGTGTCTACGAGGGAAATGTGCAGCTGCATGGGATCCCCTTGGGAGCAATGAAGAATATCAAGCTGGGGGAAGGAAGTCTGCCGACTGCCGAAACGAAGGATATGGAGATGGTGGTCGGAAACATGGTCGCGCAGAATTTCAGCAATGCTAAGACGGGAAAAGGCTATTGGGACACCGGAGAGATGCCGGATATCGATTTTATCAATAAGCCGATGTTCACGATCTTTGACACGGATGCCTACTATCAGTCTAAGGGTAATTCCGGCGGTGATGACGGCAGCCAGAAGGTGGCGGCTCCGAAGAAATATATGCTGAAAACCGCCGGTCTGGTCGCAGGCGGACCGGATGAGTGGAGTGATTATAGCTACGGCGTCTACGTTGATCTGGATAAGCTCAAGACACAGCTAAAACAGGTGTTCAAGAAAAAGCCGATTCCGGGTCAGCCGACCAATAAAAAAGGAAAACCGTACAATTATTTTGTATATGAGGAAGCAACGGTCAATGTGGACGATATGGATCATGTAATAGAGGTACAGAAAGCCATCAGCAACATGGGCTATGAGGCAAACAGCCAGATGGAATGGCTGGAACAGTCCAAACAGCAGTCCAACATGATCCAGGCAGCCCTCGGCGGCATCGGCGCTGTTTCCCTGCTGGTAGCTGCGATCGGCATTGCCAACACGATGATGATGTCCATCTATGAGCGGACGAAGGAGATTGGCGTGCTGAAAGTGTTAGGATGTTCCCTTGCAACCATCCGAAATATGTTTCTGATTGAGGCAGGTTTTATCGGTTTCATGGGAGGACTCATCGGACTGATGCTGAGTTTTATGGTTTCCGTGCTGATTAACCAGTTTCTGGCAGCGACTTTTTTATATGGAATGGATGGAAAACTGTCCGTGATCCCGATCTGGCTGGCAGTTCCATCGGTAGGATTTGCCATCATCATCGGCATGGCAGCCGGATTCTTCCCGGCGATGCGCGCAATGAAGCTGAGTCCGTTGGCGGCGATACGGAATGAGTGATACGTTTGCTTATGCGATAAAATAGGCAGATGCCAGTTTTCCTCCTTGCAAATCCCCCCAACTTGTTATATACTTAAATATACTATGTTATTATAGTAATGAAAGAACGAAAAAAGGAAGGAATTACCGATGACACTGTTAGAAAATTGGCGCAATCTGGCATATGGTGACGGGCTGGATGATAAAAAGAAAGAGGAACTCTGGTCTGGATATTTTACGATTGAGAAAGGCATTTACGAGCAGATTCTTGCAAACCCGACTGAGGTTGTAGAAGGTACCGTTAAGGAACTGGCTGAGAAGTATGATACCGAAGTTATGATCATGACCGGTTTCCTGGATGGAATCAATGAGAGCTTAAAGGGCTATGAGAACCCGATCGAGACCATGGATGAGGATACCAAGGTTAAGATTGAGATCGACCCGGAGAAGTTATATTACAACATGGTAGAGGCAAAGGCTACCTGGCTGTATGAGCTTCCGCAGTGGGATGCAATCCTGACTGAGGAGAGAAGAACAGAGCTGTACCGCGAGCAGAAGGCATCTGGCACAGTCCGCAATACACATAAGATTTACCCGAACGATCCGTGTCCATGCGGAAGCGGTAAGAAATATAAGAAGTGCTGCGGAAAGAATAAATAATAGATTTATGAATCAGAAGCACATCCGGAACACAGAGTGAACCGGATGTGCTTTTTTCTATGGAAATATAGGACGTGCTTTTGTATAATAGATATAGAGAAAAGACAGCAGACGAATGATGGCAGGAGGCATGATAAAAGAATGGCAGGTACAAAGCAGTGGAGGGCGGCAGATGGGAGACTGCAGCCGGGATTTCAGACAGCAGGTTTTACATTGAAACAGGTGGGAAAACTGCAGGCGCTGGGAGCGCAGACACTGTATTTTGAACATGAGAAAAGCGGGGCGTCCCTGTTTTATATCAGAAATAAAGATACAAACCGGGGATTCTCGATTTCCTATCGGACACCGCATCTGGATGAGACGGACACGAATCATGTGTTTGAGCATTCGGTACTTGCTTCCTCTGATAAATATCCGAGTAAGGATATTTTTTTTGATCTTTGCAGCAAGACATACCACACATTTGTAAATGCATTTACCTATATACCATTTACGGCATATCCGGTGTGCAGCCAGAGCGAGGAACAGCTGCTTAAGATGGCAGATGTGTATTTAAGCTGCATGAAAGCGCCGGGAATCCGGCGGGAACGCCGCTTTTTTGACCGTGAAGCGGTCCGCTATGAGCTGCGCGACCGCGAAAGCCCGATTACGTTGGCAGGAACGGTGTACAGCGAGGATTTCGGCATGCTGAATGATACAGATAATGAGGCACTGCGGAATGTTTTGCGGGCGCTGTATCCGGGGGAGACGGCGGCAAATGCGAATGGACAGGCGCACCGTTTTTATAAGGATCTGACGTATGAACATACGATGGAGATGTATGATCGATTTTATCGGTTCGATAATGCTCTGATTTTGTTGTATGGGGATCTGGACTGGAAACGGTTTCTGGCATTCCTGGATAAAGAGTATCTGTGTGATGCAAAGAAAAGCTATGGAAAAGAAGACGGATGGAGTTTCCAGTCAGGCAGCGGGCGACAGGAAAAACAGGAAATGCAGAATATAGGGATGAGTGCGTTTTACAGCCCCGAGCCAGATGGTTTGGAAAATGGGGGAGAATCATTCTTCCGTCAGGCAACCGTTCCCAGTCCTGCTTACCGGGGAGACGCATCGGAGAATGCGGCGGTGGTATCGTATGCGATGGATCTGAGCGGCATTTCATGGGAAAAGCTGATCCAGTACAGCATCATTGCGGGAATGATGAATGTGGATGGATCGGTTTTCAGGGAAAAGCTGCGGACGGCGGGCATCCATTGTGATGCGAGCGCATCGGTGATGATGGAGGCAGAAAAGCCATTTTTTGTTTTCGAAATGACAGACAGCAGTCCGAAGGATGCAGAACGGTTCCGGCAGGTGTCGGATGAGACATTGTGCGAGATGCAGGAGCGCGGGATCGACCCGTCAGTGGTGGAGACGGCGCTCAAGGCGCGGGCGATACATGATTATACGGCAGGCGAAGATACGGATGTTTTTGCGGATTCGATCGTGCCGGAAGTCAGCCTGAAATGGGCACTGACGGGCGATGCGGATGTGTATGCGGATGAGGCGGCAGCCTATGATTCTCTGGATGCAGGGACGGCACAGGCGGAGATTCGACGGTTTGCGGCAGAGCTTGGCGCGGCGAAGCGGCGGGTTCTTGTCACGACGGTTCCGACACCGGGGATGGCAGAGGCGATGGAGCAGGAGCGCGACGCGTATCTGGCGCAGATGAAGGCGGAGATGAGTGAGGCAGAGCTGGATGCGCTGATTGCGAAAACCCTGGATTTTGATGCGTGGAATGCGTCGGAGTGTTCGAATGCGGATTTTATGATCCGGGTCGATGAGCTTCCGCCGCCGGAAGAGACGCCGGAATATCAGATATATGAGATAAATGGGATTTCGGTCTATGAATCGCCGTCGGATCTGGAAGCGATCAGCTATAACCGTTTATACCTGGATTTGAGCGGCGTGCCGGAAGAGGACCGTTTTTACATTCCTTTATATACAATGTTTGTTTCAGAGCTTGAAAATGCCCGGTATGGCAGAATGGAAAAGGAAAATCAGATTGAGCGCTATCTGCATGATTTTTCCATGAATGAGGGACATCCGGAGGTTCGGGCGGGACGAAACAGCCATCCGACGCTGGCGGTCAGCTGGTATGGGATGGCGGAGGATTATGAAGAGAGCCTGTATGTCCTGTTGGAACTCTTATCACATCCACTGTGGAGAGATAAGAATGCGGTTCTTCAGGCACTGGATGAGACGATTCCGTCCTGTGATGAGTCGCGCAGTGATGCGTATTCGCTGGCGGTGCGTCTGGCGGCATCTGGCTATAGCATCAATACGCGGTATCAGGAATATGTCGGCGGACAGGCGTTTTATGAGTTTTTGAAAAAACTGCGCGGGCGACTGGAACAGGAGGATGCAGCGATCTTCCAGCTGGCAGAGAAGATGGAGGAGGTGCGCGACCGCATCCTGCATGGAACAGCGGTGACGATCCTTCATGTTGCACCGAGGGAAAATCTGGAATGGATGCGGAACTGTGCAGGGCGGATTCTGGGAAATCTGCGGGGAGAACAGATGCCAGACCATGAGAATAAAACGGAAAACAGAGGGGAAAATGCTGGGTATACTTTCCCGGTTCCGGCTCGCAGGGAGGCGGTAATTGTGGAGAGCTCCAGCCAGTATACCGTCTTTTCGGCAGAGCTGAGCGCTGTAGATGGATTTTCCGGGCGGATTCTTCCGTATGTAAATGCGCTGGATGACCGGTATTTTGTGCCGCAGCTCCGTTTTCAAGGCGGCGCCTACAGCGCGTCGTTTGCATTTACGCCGACGATGGACCGGATCGTGGCGAGTACATACCGGGATCCGAAGGTCAGTGAGACGATCGAGGCGATCCGGGCGGCAGCGGGTGTATTGGAAAAACTGCAGCTTTCGGAGGCAGATCGGAATGGCTATATTTTAAGCAGTTACGGCAATGCGACGGCGCCGTGCGGATGCCTGGGACGGCGGATGGCAGCGATGCAGTATGCGTACAATGGCCTGGATATTGTACAGATCCGTCGTTGGACAGAGGAGATCTGTGAGACGACCGCAGAGGATCAGAAAGAGGCGGCGCGGATCATCCGGCGGCTTCTGGAAGAAGCGTGGATTGTGACGACTGGAAATCAGACGGCGATCGAGATGGATCGGGACTGCTTTGACCGGATCCGGGATTTCCGCAGTAAAATGGCTGAATAACTAGATCCATATTTATAGGGAGGTAGAGAGAATGCGTACAAAGCGATTGGGAGACATGCTTTTGGAGCTGGGACTGATCACAGAAGGGCAGCTTAAAGAGGCGCTTGACTATCAGGCGAAGGAGAAAGAACGTCTGGGAACAACGCTGATCAAGCATCATTATATCACGGAAGGTCAGCTGATCGATGCGCTTCGCATGCAGCTGGGCATTGACTATATTGATTTGACGCGGGTCGATATCAGCCCGGAACTGTCGCGTTTTGTGCCGAAAAACCTGGCAAAGAAAATGACGATCGTACCGGTGCGTATTTCCAAAGACCAGCTCTATCTGGCAATGGCGGATCCGCTGAACTTCATGGCGATTGAGGAAGCACAGCATACTTCCAAAAAGAAAATTGTGCCGATGATCGCCTCTGAACCGGCGGTGAAGCGTGCGATCAATATTTTGTATGGCAACGAGGGAGCGGAAGAAGCGATGGCGCAGATGCAGGCAGAGACGGCAGCGGCACAAGAGGTGCGTCAGGGGCAGACGGCGGCAAGAGAAGGACAGGAAAATGTGACGCCGATGATCCGCCTGGTCAATTCGATTATTGAGCGCGCCATTTCGGAAAATGCTTCGGATATCCATTTTGAGCCGACGGAGGAGGAAATGGTCGTCAGGATGCGTATCGACGGGCAGCTTCACCGGATCATGACGATCCCGTCGGAACTCAAGGATTCGGTCATTTCGAGGCTTAAAATCATGTCCCAGCTCGATATCGTCGAAAAAAGAATTCCGCAGGATGGTCGTGCGGTGATGCATTTAAGAGGAAAAGATATTGATATGCGTATATCCACCCTTCCGACCCTGTATGGAGAAAAAGTGGTTATCCGTATTCTGAAACGAAATGAGGAGACGCTGAACCGCCGCGGTATCGGTATTCCGGCAGTGGAGGATGCAAAGATTGATACACTTTTAGGGCTTACTTCCGGAGTTATCATGATTGTAGGACCGACTGGTTCAGGTAAATCTTCGACGATGTATACGCTGATCCGCGAACTTCTTTCGGATCGGACCAACCTGATTACACTGGAGGATCCGGTGGAATACCATATCAAAGGCGCGACACAGGTGCAGATCAATGAAAAAGTGGGGCTGACCTTTGCATCGGGTCTGCGCTCAGTTCTGCGTCAGGATCCGGATATCATCTGCGTCGGCGAGATCCGTGACGGTGAGACGGCAGAGATCGCGATGCGTGCGGCAATGACGGGACATCTCGTTATCACCACGATTCATACGGAAGATGCGATCTCGGCGATTGACCGTCTGCGAGATATGGGCGTGGCGCCATACCTGATTGCGGCGGGACTGCGAGGCGTTATTTCCCAGCGTCTGCTGAGAAAAATCTGTCCGAACTGCAAGACTCAGATTCAGCCGCCGAAAAAAGCACTTGAGATGGCAGGAATCCCGGAGATTCCTGGAAAATTATACTGGCAGGGAGCCGGATGCGATCAGTGCTTCCATTCGGGATACCGGGGCAGAATCGGTGTGTTTGAGGTAATGCTGATTCAGGAGGAGCTTCGCCGGTGTATTCTGGAAGGGGCTGACCGGACGCGTTTCTTAGAGGTAGCCAGAAGAACGAGCCAGTATATTCCGATGCTAGAACACGCGCAGAAGCTGGTAGAAGAGGGTGTTTCGACGGTGGACGAGATAATCCGGACGCTACTGGCACTGTAAATGGTGTAGAAAGAGAAGAGGAGACAGATGGTATGTATGGAATCGAAGAATTAATCGCGCTGGCAGCTGAAAAAAGGGCATCGGATGTGCATCTGATTGCAGGGCTGCCGCCAAAATGCAGAATTGACGGCAGAATCGAGACGCTGACGGATGGCGGGCTGACGCGTGAGGATTGTGAGGAATATGGACGCCAGCTGGCAGGCAATGCGGCAGATCAGATCGAGGCCATCGGACAGCTGGATTTTAGTGCTTCGTTTGCGGGACGGCGTCTCCGAGTGAATCTGTTCCGGCAGCAGGGCGCGCTCTCTGCGGCGATCCGTCTTCTGGGCAGTACGATTCCGAACCTGTCGGAGCTGGGGCTTCCGGAAGCAGTGAATCAGTTTTCAAGCTGGAATAAAGGCATTATTCTGGTAACCGGCGAGACGGGAAGCGGCAAGTCAACGACGCTGGCGGCAATTTTAAATGAGATCAACCAGAATCGTCCGCTCCATATGATTACGCTGGAAGACCCGATCGAGTATGTCTATGAACCGGCGCAGGCGATCATCAACCAGCGCGAGGTGGGCGTGGACGTAGAGAGCTATGATAAGGGGCTTTATGCGGCGCTCCGTGAGGACCCGGATGTCATTCTGATTGGAGAAATGCGTGATCCGGCGACGATCGAGACGGCGCTGATGGCGGCGGAGACGGGACATCTTGTTTTTTCCACCATTCATACCAATTCGGCAATCGACAGCATTGACCGGATTGTGGGTGTTTTTCCAGAGGATAAACAGCCGCAGATCCGGATGCAGCTCTCGATGACGCTGCGGGCGGTGCTGTCACAGCAGCTGGTGCCGAGGGCGGGCGGCCAGGGCAGGGCGGCAGCTTGTGAGCTTATGATGCTCACGCCGGCGATCCGGAATCTGATCCGCGATGGAAAAACACCGCAGATGCAGAGCTATCTGCTTTCTAGTGCAAAAGAGGGCTCTATTACGATGGATAATTTTCTGATCCGTATGGCGAAAGAGGGCGTGATCACACCGCAGACGGCAGTCGATGCGTCCCAGGATCCGCAGGAACTGAGAGAGAAACTGGCGGCGGTGCAGTATTAATAATATGGTAAAAACGGGTGAATGAAGCCTGCGAGGAATGCAGATTACTAGAAAACATAAAAATGTATGTTTGTGTAAATACTGAGATTGTAGCGAAAGTTTGAACAGTATATTTTTGACAATGTTTTTATGTTTCAGGAGGAATTTTATGCAGGCAGGTAAATCAAGCATCCAGTTTGAGCATCCGCCCATCATCACATCGGCGGCATCGATCGTGGGGCAGACGGAAGGCGAGGGACCGCTGGCAAGTTTTTTTGACCGGGTGGAGCCGGATCCGACGTTTGGGAAAAAGTCGTGGGAGGAGGCGGAGAGTGAATTGCAGCGCCAGACGGTGCAGAAATGTCTGGATAAGGCGGGCAGACAGGCGGCGGATGTGAATTGCCTGTTTGCGGGAGACCTGTTGGGACAGATTGTGGCGACCTCGTTTGGTGTGGAGTCGTTTGATATCCCGTTTTTCGGGCTTTACGGCGCCTGCTCGACGATGGGAGAGGCGATGATTCTGGGGGCGATGGCAGCAGGGGCTGGCTATGCGGACCGGGTTCTGGCGCTGGCGTCGAGCCATTTTGCCTCGGCAGAACGGCAGTTCCGGTTTCCGCTGGCGTATGGGAATCAGAGACCGCAGTCCACAACCTGGACGGTGACCGGGTGCGGGTGTGTGATGATCGAGGGAAATGAGAAAAATGAAGGGAAAAATGGGCGCAGAGCGAAAGAAAATGCGTCAGAATCACTGAAAAATGCTGGACAGGAAAAATTGCATCCCAAATTTCAACCTTGTATCTCAGCTGCCACCCCCGGAAAGATCGTCGATATGCAGATGCGCGATTCCATGAACATGGGGGCGGCAATGGCGGTGGCGGCGGTTGACACAATCTTGCAGAATTTCCGTGATTTTAACCGGAAACCATCTGACTATGACCGGATCATCACTGGCGATCTGGGAATGGTGGGGAAGGAAATCTTGCTTGATTTTATGCGCGAGGCAGGACAGGATATTTCCAGCATCCATATGGACTGCGGGATCGAAATGTTTGACCCGAAGACGCAGGATACCCATTCGGGCGGGAGCGGCTGTGGTTGCTCGGCGGCGGTGCTGTGCGGCTATATTCTTCCGAAAATACAGGTGGGTGAGTGGAAACGCGTCCTGTTTGTGCCGACCGGGGCGCTGCTGTCCCAGATCAGCTTTAATGAGGGGCAGAATATGCCGGGGATTGCCCATGGAGTGGTGCTTGAGGGAAAAGAATCGTTCGGTGAATGATAGGTATTTGCAAGAAACTTTAGAGAGGGAGTAAAAAAATGGACTATATCAAAGCATTTGTGACCGGCGGACTCCTCTGTGCCGCCGTGCAGATTCTGATGGATAAAACGAAACTCATGCCGGGGCGGATCATGGTACTTTTGGTGGTATGTGGCTCGATTCTCGGTGCGATCGGATTGTACGAACCGTATGCCAAATGGGCGGGTTCCGGGGCAACAGTGCCACTGCTGGGGTTTGGGAATACGCTCTGGAAGGGTGTGCGGGATGGAATAGATAAGGATGGGGTTCTGGGGCTGTTCACCGGCGGATTCACGGCGGGTGCGGCGGGGATTTCCGGGGCGTTGATCTTCGGCTATCTGTCGTCGCTGATTTGCAAACCCAAGATGAAGGATTAGAGAGAAGACGAAAAAAGGAAAAGTAAAAGAAAGCAAAGCAAAAGAAAATCAAGTTGAGGAAATAAAAAGCTGCTGTAAAAGAGGCATATGAATGTCACTTTTTACAGCAGCTTTTTGCAGATATATTATTTTGCTGTTAATGCTCCGGATTCGCTGGGACAATCGGAATATTATTTCCATTCCGTCCACTTCCCGTCATCGGGCGTGGAACCACAGAGTGGATCGGAGCCGATAGATTATCTGAATCGGGGCTGTAGCCCGGAGCTGAGAAATCGGCGCTCTCAGAAGGATGGATGATCGTGGACGAACCATTGTGAATCTTGCACTCGCCCGGCATGGAGAAGCGGGAATCGTCCGTTTCTCCGCCGTCTTCCGGAACGACCATAACTGTCTTGGAAATCTGCTGGTTCGTCGGGCAGAAGGCAGTCGAGATGCCGCCGGAGGCGGAGCAGATTGTCACGCGGGTGTGGTGATCGCAGGTCTCGGTCGGAACCGTGCCCTTCGCGAAATATTCAGTGTAGACGGCCGTTCCGCGCGGGTCACTGCTGCAGACGCCGGAAACCGGAAGCTTGCCGGATTTGCGGCATACTTCAGCAGTTTCAATGCTGTCCGGAACCGTAAATCCGGGGTCGCTTAAGCTCTCATGGACACGTGTCATGATATTTCGCCAGATGCGCTTGTGGTAACTGGTACCGCCGTTTGAAACGGTGCCGCCTTTTAATGGCTGGTTATTGTCACATCCGCCCCAGATACCGGCAGTGTAGTACGGCGTAAAGCCTACAAACCAGACGTCGACGTTGCTGGTGGTCGTACCGCTCTTTCCGGCGCAGCTCATATTGGGAATCGCCGCTGTCGTACCGGTCGATTTAACCCCGGAACCGGAACGCGTATACATTGTATTGCTCTGCATAACATCCTGCATCGCGCTGGTTAAAAGATAGGCGGTAGAGTCTTTGAGCGCCTGCCGCGTCTCCGGTTCATTGTCGATCAGTATCTTTCCGTTGCGATCCAGAATCTTAGTAAAGAAGATAGGCTTCGTGTAGGTGCCGCCGTTGGCGATCGCCGCAAATGCATTTGTCAGTTCCAGGTTGCTGACGCCCTTTGTCAGACCGCCGAGTGCTGTCGAGAGAGTCTGATCCTGGCTTACGAGGGAAGTGATTCCCAGCCGTTCGGCATATTCGACACCGAGCTGCGGCGTTACCGTGTCCGCCATGCAGCGCAGGGCGACGATGTTCATGGAATAGGTAATGCCGTCGCGGATCGTGTGATAGCCCTTGTAATCGCTGCCCCACCAGTTTCGGAACTCTTTTTCACCGGAAGAGTATGGTCCGTCATAGTAAACGGTTGATAGGGTCGCGCCGCAGGCATCCAATGCCGGGGCAAAGGAGGAAATGACCTTGAAGGTCGATCCTGGCTGCCGCAGGGAGTCGGTCGCACGGTTTAAGGTGCGGTTTGCCGTCTTCTGTCCGCGTCCACCGTTGATTGCCTTGACATAGCCGGTGGACTGTTCGATCAGGACGAACGAGGTCTGCGGCTCTAAAATCATGGTAACTGATTCACCGAGAACGGTGCTTCCGTCCTGCGTGAGGGCGGTGCGGTACTCATCGATCGCCGTTTGCGCCTCTTCCTCGGAATTAAACAGCCCGTCAAAACCGCTTTGTCCCTTGACCTGCTGGATCCATGTTTTCAGAGTTTCCTGTGAATAATGCTGCGTTTCCCCGTCTGGATGGGTCAGGGAAAGGCGGTATTCAACCGAATAGCGAGCCGCGTCGTAGTTGGCAGGATTGTTGACTTCCTCATCGACGATTGCCTGAATCTGCGGATCCTGCGGGGTATAAATCTGCAGTCCGCCGCTGAACAGAAGATTGGACGCCTGCGTGTCAGTATAGCCGAGCTGCTCTTTGAGTGCTTCGGTGACCTGGCTGATCAGCTCGTCCGTGTAATAGGAGTACGGTGTCTCATTTTTCTTGAGCGCCGTGTCGACATTCTGGATACGGGCGTAGACGTCGTCCGCCAGTGCTTCCTCCTGTTCTTCTTTTGTGATATAGCCCTGCTCATACATTGCCTGTAAAATGACCTTGCGCCGGGCGGCATTTGCCTCCGCGCCGCTGATCGGATTCAGCTTTGACGGATTCTGTGTGATACCGGCGATGACCGCGCACTCAGAAAGGGTCAGATCGGAGACGTTCTTATTAAAATAGCGCAGCGCCGCTGCTTTGACGCCCAGCGTATTGCTGCCGAGGTTGATCGTATTTAAATAGTTCGTTAAAATGACCTTCCGATCGACGTTTTTTGTCAGCTGCAGCGCCAGATATTGTTCCTGGATTTTTCGTTCGATTTTGGAACCTTTGCTGGTCTCCATACCGCCGTTGAAGACGGTATTTTTGATGAGCTGCTGGGTCAGGGTGCTGGCGCCGCCTTTATAATTATTTGTCAGGACACCGACCACGGCGCGTGAAATGGAGCGCAGATCGATACCGCTGTGTTGCCAGAAACGCGAGTCCTCGATGGAGACGAATGCGTCGATCAGATCCTGAGGAAAATCCTCGTAGGATGCTTCAATTCGGTTCGAGTTGGAACCAACCAGCGTGTCGGTCACTTCCCCGGCGCTATTATATATAGTAGAAAAATATCCGCTTGGAGTGAAGCTGTCCGGGTTGAAGTCCGGCGAACTGTCCAGAATGCCTTTAAACATGCCGATAAAGGTGCTGACACCTGTCACGCAGAGAAACAGAACAAGAACAAAGGCAGTCTTGAAGAAGGTCAGAAACAGCCGGTTGGCGTATTTCTTCTTCCGGGAATTGGCTGCCCGGATCCGTTTCTTGGTTGCTTTTACACCGTAATTCATGAGAACCTCCTTTGGGTTCGTAGTGGTTCATTCTATTAATAAATACAGTATTTCCAATTATATCAAAATTCATGGGATAAATAAATACTATTGTCATGAAGTTTTTTTTACGGTATCATAAAAGATAAGGTTTGTTACTGGGCACGTATGCGTGAACAGTAACTAAGGTTTACAAGCGGTTAAAGAAGTGAAAAAACGTCCGTTTTAAGGATGCGTAGTGTATAGATGGAGGGTAACTGTTCAGCAGGTCTGCGCATTTACTGAACAGTTACGATGGAGGAATAATCATGAAAGAGCGCTATAAAATCGTCTATCAGGGCGGAGAGGGCGAGATTGTGGAGAAGAAGTCCCGCTTTATCGCGGAGATCCGCCCGGTGGAATCGGAAGAAGAGGCGACGGCATTTATTGCGGAAGTCAAGAAAAAATATTGGGATGCGAGACATCATTGTTCGGCATTTACGATCGGAGAAAATAACGAGGTGGCGCGTTGCAGCGACGATGGAGAACCGGCGCAGACGGCGGGACGCCCGATGCTGGATGTGCTGCTGGGACGTGAGCTTCACAACGTCTGTGCGGTCGTGACCCGGTACTTTGGCGGGACACTTTTAGGAACCGGCGGACTGGTGCGGGCATATGGCGGCGCGGTTCAGGAAGGGCTTAAAAGCTGTGTGGTTCTGGAAAAATGCCTGGCTCGCAAATGGAAGATCGGGACAGACTACAGCGGGCTTGGAAAGGTGCAGTACATTTTGGCAGAAGCAGAGCTGCCGATTCTGGACAGCGAGTACGGCGAGGGCGTGGATCTGACGATCCTGGTGCCGTTTGACCAGGCGGGAGCAGCGGAGAAGAAGCTCATAGAGGGCACAAATGGAAGATGCCGGATCGAAAAACTGGATGAAGTTTATTTTGGCATGGATGACGGAAAAATCATTTTATTGTAAAAAAAGATTGAATAATGGATAAAAAAATGCTAAAATAACAAGCTGTATTATTTTGTGGGCGGATCCTTTGCCAAAGACGAAACGGCAGGATGCTTGTCTGTGACAGAAAATAATTATTAATTAGTACATGTAATGAATCATCATAAGAAAAGAGAGTAAGCAGATATGAAAATGAAACGGGAAGATGTCAGAAACGTTGCAATTATCGCTCACGTTGACCACGGTAAAACGACGCTGGTAGACCAGCTGCTCCGCCAGAGCGGTGTATTCCGTGCCAATCAGGAAGTAGTCGATCGTGTCATGGACTCTAACGATATTGAGCGTGAGAGAGGTATCACGATTCTGTCCAAGAATACGGCTGTTAATTACAACGGCACCAAGATCAACATTATCGATACACCAGGACATGCGGACTTCGGCGGCGAGGTAGAGCGTGTTCTTAAGATGGTAAACGGCGTTATCCTTCTGGTAGACGCATACGAGGGCGCGATGCCGCAGACCAAATTCGTTCTGCGTAAAGCACTGGAACTGGATCTGCCGGTTATCGTATGTATCAATAAGATTGACCGTCCGGAAGCACGTCCGGAGGAGGTTGTGGACGAGGTTCTCGAACTTCTGATGGATCTGGATGCATCAGACGAGCAGCTTGACTGTCCATTCTTATATGCATCTGCACGTTCTGGATATGCAAAGAAGAACCTGGACGATCCGAATGTGGATATGAAGCCACTGTTCCAGACCATTCTGGATTACATCCCGGCGCCGGAGGGAGATCCGGATGCAGAAACACAGGTTCTGATCAGCACGATTGATTACAACGAGTATGTAGGACGTATCGGCGTTGGTAAGATCGACAACGGCTACCTGAAAGTAAATCAGGACTGCGTCATCGTCAACCATCATGAGCCGGACAAGTTCCGCAAAGTTAAGATCGGTAAGCTCTATGAGTTTGAAGGTCTGAATAAAGTAGAAGTACAGGAAGCAAAGATCGGTTCGATCGTAGCGATTTCCGGTATCGCAGATATCCACATCGGTGATACCCTGTGCTCCCCGGAGAAACCGGAGGCAATTCCGTTCCAGAAGATTTCTGAGCCGACCATTTCCATGGATTTCATGGTAAACGACAGCCCGCTGGCAGGTCAGGAAGGTAAATTCATCACTTCCCGCCATATCCGCGAGCGCCTGATGCGGGAGCTGAATACCGACGTCAGCCTGCGTGTAGAGGAGACAGACTCCGCTGACTGCTTCAAGGTGTCCGGCCGTGGCGAGCTGCATCTGTCCGTTCTGATTGAGAACATGCGCCGCGAGGGCTTTGAGTTCGCAGTCAGCAAGGCGGAGGTACTCTACAAATATGACGAAAGAAACCGCAAATTAGAGCCGATGGAGATCGCTTACGTCGATGTACCGGATGACTTTACCGGTGCTGTTATCCAGAAGCTGACCAGCCGTAAAGGCGAGCTGCAGGGCATGAGCCCGATCGGCGGCGGATACACAAGACTGGAGTTCTCGATTCCGTCCAGAGGTCTCATCGGCTACCGCGGCGAGTTCATGACCGATACAAAGGGAAATGGTATCTTAAACACCAGCTTTGACGGCTATGCACCGTTCAAGGGCGAATTAAGTTACCGCAAACAGGGATCCCTGATTGCATTTGAGGCAGGCGAGTCCATCACCTACGGTCTGTTCAATGCCCAGGAGCGCGGAACCCTGTTCATCGGACCGGGCGTTAAAGTTTACTCCGGCATGATTGTCGGACAGAGCGCAAAACCGGAAGACATCGAGTTAAACGTCTGCAAAACCAAAAAGCTGACAAACACCCGTTCTTCCAGCGCCGATGAAGCCCTCCGCCTTGTTCCGCCGAAAATCATGAGCCTGGAGCAGTGCCTCGACTACATCGATACCGATGAACTTCTCGAGATCACCCCGACCAGCTTACGAATCCGTAAAAAGATTCTTGATCCGACTCTGAGAAAGAGAGCGATGATCAGCCGTAAAAATAGCTAAATAATCGTAAAGTGGGAGCAGCCGCGCAAGCCAGCTGCTCCTTTTCGTATATTCAAGCGAGAGATATCTAGGAAACGACGCGCCCCGCCGTTTCCGTCCCTCTGCCGATCCCATTCCCTCTGTCGATTCATGTCCCCCACCCTGTCGAAATTTCCCCCTCACTTCTTCTTCTAAAACGGTCATTCCCCTCATACATATATACAGTAAGAAGCAGGACTCCAAGAACCTGCCGTGAAAAACTGCAAAAAAGAAGAGGAGAGAGATACTATGTCGGAAAAAATGATTGAAAACAACAAGGTTAGCGTGATTGGTGAGGTCGTATCGGAATTTACATTCAGCCACGAAGTATTCGGGGAAGGATTTTATATCGCAGACCTGGCAGTCAGCCGTCTGAGCGATCAGGTGGACGTGATTCCACTCATGATTTCAGAACGGCTTCTGGATGTATCGAAAGACTACCGCGGAATGACGATGGAGGCGATCGGCCAGTTCCGTTCCTACAACCGTCATGAGGGCGCGAAAAACCGTCTGGTGCTGTCTGTGTTTGTCCGTGAGATTCATTTCCTGGAAGAATTTACGGATTACACCAAAACCAACCAGATTTTTCTGGAAGGCTATATCTGCAAGGAGCCAATCTACCGGAAAACACCGCTGGGACGCGAGATTGCCGATATGCTGCTGGCGGTCAACCGTCCGTATGGAAAATCCGATTACATACCGTGTATTGCGTGGGGCAGAAATGCCCGCTATGCGTCCGGATTTGGCGTGGGAAGCCACGTGTGCGTGTGGGGGCGCGTGCAGAGCCGTGAATATACGAAGAAACTGAGCGAGACAGAGTGCGAGAAACGTGTGGCATACGAGGTGTCGGTCAGCAAGCTGGAGTGCGTGGAAGAATAGGATAGGTTTAGGATGTTACAGCAAATTTTGAAGCCGGTTATGCAATCTATAGGACATGATAAATGGCTGGTTTTGCCATAGCTTGCCAAAACAGATAAAATATGCTAGAATAAGGCAGTTTACAGAATTCGTAAAACGATTATTGGATGGATAGAAATAAAACACACAGACCTGTGTGTAAAAAGACATCAGGAAAGACAGTCTGTGCGCCAGCGCAGCGGGAGGCACAGAAAGAGGAGAGGGAAATGAAAAAGGGGAAAGTTCATATCATCTTCGGCACCGGGATGGGAAAAACAGCGATGGCACTGGGACGTGGTGTCAGTGCAGCCATGCACGGCCGGAAGGTAATTATGATACAATTCTTAAAGGGAGTGCTGAGCCATGAGACAGCAGATGGGTTAAAACAGCTGGAGCCGGCATTTAAAGTATTCCGATTTGAAAAACAGAATGAGTATTATGAAAATCTCTCTGAAGAAGGCAAAAAGGAAGAGCTCTGCAATATTCAGAACGGGTATAATTTTGCAAAAAAAGTACTCTGTACCGGCGAATGCGATATGCTGATTCTGGATGAATTTCTTGGGGTGTTAGATCAGAAACTGGTCGGAGACGATGCCCTGGAAACACTGCTGGCAGCGCGCGAGGAGAATGTCGATCTGATTCTGACCGGAAAAGTATGCCCGGCTGGGGCAGAGGAGCATGCAGACGAGGTGACGCGCCTGGAATGCCTGAAGCCGTCAAACGATCATGCGTGCATGAACGGTTGACAAGTATTCAAAGTAATGCTAAGATAGAAAAAACAAGTAGAGGTTGCGTTGATTATCAGTAAGCGGTCGGATGCGGCAGGTGCAGGAGAAGACAGCTGAAAGGATGATACGCCGAAGGGCTGCGGCGCCTGTATCTGCAGTTCCTGGGTGCAGGATGAAGAATTCTGTAACTGTCATCGACAGATGGGGAGCTACTGGGAGTTTGGATTTGAATTCATAGAGCTGGCCATTGTGCCAGCTTTTTGTACGCTCAGGATCGACAGGCTGCAAACATTCGTTTGAAGCAGGGACAGAAACGGACTCTGGAATAGAAACTCAGCCATCGTGCAAAAGAATAAGGAGGAAACAAAATGTCTATTTTTGAAGGAGCAGGCGTAGCGCTGGTAACGCCATTTCATGAGGATGGAAGCGTAAATTATGAGAAACTGGAGCAGATCGTAGAAGAACAGATCGCTGGCGGTACAGACTGTATTATCGCCTGCGGTACGACCGGCGAGGCGGCTACATTAAGCCATGAGGAGCACATCGAGGTGATTCGTTTCGTATGTCAGGTCGTAAATAAGAGAATCCCGGTTGTAGCAGGAACCGGTTCCAACTGCACAGAGACAGCGGTATATCTGTCTACCGAAGCGAAAAAGGCAGGCGCAGACGGACTTCTGCTCGTATCCCCGTATTACAATAAATCAACCCAGAAGGGTTTAAAGGTTCATTTCTCAGAGGTCGCAAAGGCAGTTGATCTTCCGATCCTTCTGTACAATGTACCGAGCCGTACCGGCGTCAATATCACCCCGGAGACGATCGTGGCACTGTGCAAGGAATATGAGAACATCGTCGGTGTCAAAGAAGCAAGCGGCAATTTCTCCGCGATCGCACAGATTGCAAGCCTGTCAGGCGGAACAGTAGATATTTACTCAGGCAACGACGACCAGACGGTTCCGATGATGGCACTGGGCGCAAAGGGCGTTATCTCCGTATTATCCAACGTGGCACCGCGTCAGGTACATGATATGTGCGCGGCATTCAAGGCTGGCGATGTAGCGAAGGCAAGACAGATGCAGATAGATGCAATTCCACTGATTGAGGCGCTGTTCTGCGAGGTAAACCCGATTCCGGTTAAGGAAGCGATGAACATGATGGGCGAGGAAGTGGGTCCGTTCCGTAAACCGTTAGTGGATATGGAACCGGCAAACCGCGATCGTCTGAGAAGAGAACTGGTAAATTACGGAATCAGCCTGAAAGAGTGATAAGAACCGTTAAAATTAGGATGAGATAGGGAAATGAGGTTTTAACAGATGGTACGAGCAATTATGCATGGCTGCAATGGCGCCATGGGACAGGTTATTTCCGGAATCGCAGCGAAGGACGAGGAGATCTCTATCGTTGCGGGTATTGATATGAGAACCGAGCAGAAAAATGATTATCCGGTTTTTGCGTCTCTGAACGAATGTAAGGTAGAAGCGGATGTTGTGATTGATTTTTCCAATGCAGCAGCTGTCGATGAACTTCTCGACTGGTGTGCAGAGAAGAAAATGCCGGTTGTTTTGTGTACGACAGGACTTTCCGAGGTACAGCTGGCAAAGGTAGAAGAGACGGCAGAGAAGACAGCTGTTCTTCGCTCTGCAAATATGTCTCTTGGTATCAATATGCTCTTAAAGCTTCTGAAAGAAGCAGCGCAGATTCTGGCTCCGGCTGGATTTGATATTGAGATTCTGGAGAAACACCACAATCAGAAGGTGGATGCTCCGAGCGGTACGGCGATTGCGCTGGCAGATTCGATCAACGAGGCGATGGGCAATACATACCATTACAAATACGATCGTTCCGCTACACGTGAGAAACGTGATGCGAAGGAGATTGGTATTCAGGCGATCCGCGGCGGCACAATCGTAGGCGAACACGATGTCATTTTCGCTGGTCAGGATGAGGTGATTACCTTTAATCATACAGCTTATTCCAAGGCGATTTTCGCAAAGGGTGCGGTACAGGCAGCCAAATTCCTGGCAGGAAAGCCGGAGGGACGGTATGATATGGCGGATGTGATCGGTTAAGAGATTTTATACAGATGTGAAAATGGAACCCCGACTGTGAGTAAGTTTATCCACTCACAGCCGGGGTTTTCATTTCTGGAACTTTTCCCGCCCTTGTGTTTGTGGATGAAAGCTTCTGAAAATCAATTTGTCAAGGCTAGTGTATCATTTTTTTACATCTTGTGTAAAAAAAATGACATCTTGTGCAGTGCAAATTGTAGAAAAATAAAACAAATGATAAGATGAATACAACAAGAAAAGCTTGAAATCGTGAAAAAGAAGAAAAACTCCAGAACAAAAATACATGAAAGACAGCTTTTCGATCAATACGAGGAGGTATGCTATGAGAAAACGCAAATGGATGAAGGCGGGTGCCTGTGCACTCAGTGCCGTTTTGATCATGGGCTTGTATGCCGGACCTGCTTTTGCCGAATGGGTAGGTACAGGAGCTGCAAGAGCCTACATCCTAAATGGACAGGTGCAGACAGGCTGGCAGCAGATCGATGGAAAATGGTATTACCTGAATGAACAGGGAGCACCGCAGATCGGCTGGGTAAAAGACGGGGACAAACAGTATTTCTGTACGGCGTCGGGGGAAATGGTCAGCGGTGTTGTCTGGATCAATGGAAAAACCTATTATTTTGGCACACCGGACAGTGGAGAGATGGCAACGGGCGTTGTCAGTATCAACGGAATTCCTTATACGTTTGAAAACGATGGCACATCGTTCGGCGGCCGCAAGCCGAGACCGGCGAGAAGCTTTGAGGTAAAAGTGGCAGAAGACGGAACGATGACCATCTTAGAGACGACCAATGCCGATACACCGAAGCTGAATTCCAGAACATCCAAAGAACGCAGACATTCTGGAGGCGGCGGTGGAAGTGAAACGCCGAGTGTGGTACCGAGTGATGCACCGGCGACGAAAGAACCGACCGAAAACCCGACGCCGAGCGTGAAACCGACCCAGCCGGAAGAGACGGAAGGGGATACAACAACGGAGCCGCCGCAGCCAACAACGGAGCCGTCGCAGCCAACAACGCAGCCAACAGATCCGTGATCAATCTGAAACTAAGAGTACGAAGTGAAAATAATCGGCCAAGTTCAGATTTGGGGCGATTACAATCATCTATAATTTAACCTTGTTTTTGCTCTCCTGCATATAGGATGATGGAAACAGATTCATATACTCTCGAGCTCTTTCCTGCGTATGTGCAGGGAGGAGCCCGGGAGTATATAAGTTAGAGCGATGAGAAAGAAACGGCGTGTCTGAGGGGAGTGCCACTGAAATGGAGCACTTAAAAAGTCGTTAAAGGAGGTGCCAGAATGAAATCAGTTTACTGTATCGCCATTACGGCGTGCCTGACTGTCATCTGGCTGTATGAGGAAAAGAAAAAGCGGGGGATGGCGGGAAAGCTTTGCTGGAAAGCAGCGGCCGGGTATCTGATTACGCGCTTTGTATTCTTTGCCATTTCTAATCAGGAGGTTCATGGCTTCCTGGAAGTCATGGCAATGGATCTGGTGACAGCCGGACTTTTATATATTTTGTCCGGGAAAAACAGAAGCCGGGAATCAGCGTGGGAATGCCTGTATCTTTATATCTGGAATCCGATCCCGGTATTATCTGTTCTTTCACAGGGCAAAAAGCGGATGCTTTTTATCTGGCTGGCGGTATTGATTCTTTTCATGGGCAGTTCGTGGATAGAGCGCTTCAGAGCGCGCCTTGGAATAGAAAGATTCAAAAAAATTGAAATTCTTCTCACGGCTGCGGGAACTGGCATACTCTGGGCGCGGGATATCACCGGAGAGCGCTTCGGACAGTGCAGTCCGGGAGATGAATTTTATCCGCTGATGCTGATGTTTTTTGCGGTACTGGGTGTGGGAACCTGTGTATATGGAATCGCTTCTTATGTTGGAATAATACATGAAAAATGTCAAATTCCTGAATCGAAAGTCGAGCTGGATGAAGCAAAAGCGGCACGCTGCGTATCAAAACGAATGACGGGGAGTGAAAAAATAGATGCCGGGAAGAGCTTGGGAATAAAATCCTGTGAAAAGAACACAGAGTCGGAAAAGACCGGCGCGCCCTGGGCCGGCCGTGACTGGTGTATGGCAGCAGGATTGACAGTTCTCTTTGCTGTGATGGCATTTGTGAATCTTGGAAGCATGAAGGCACCGCAGACTGCGTATGAATTTGAAAAAAATGATAGCCACGGAAATGAGATGGTGCTTCGGTTTGATGGAAGTGTGACTATCTCAGAAGCGCAGGTTTATCTGGGTGGAAAGGAGAAGAGACATTTTGTATGCTCGGTTCCGAATGCCGAGGGAGATGGTTGGGATGCCATCGGGGAAGAGACAGAATTGTTATCTGTATACTGCTGGAATCCAGTGGAAATTCATTACCGCACTTACGAACTAGGGATCGTGTCGATGGATGAGAGTGCAGAGGTTCTGGAAATCGTTCTTCTGGATCCGGATGGAAATCCGATCCTTCCATCCAATGCAGATGATTATCCAGAGGCATTTGATGAGCAAGAATTGTTTCCGGCGGATACAACCTATGAATACCAAAGTATGTTTGATGAGGTTTACCATGCCAGAACGGCAAATGAGATAGTAGAAGGGCGTACAATTTATGAGACAACGCACCCACCGCTTGGAAAATGGTGGATGAGTCTGGGAATCCGCGTATTTGGAATGACACCGTTTGGATGGCGGTGTGTATGCGCTCTGTTTGGCATCCTGATGGTGCCGGTCAGCTATGCGTTTATGCGGAAAATCAGCCGGAGTACATGGATTGCCTCATTTGCAGCACTGTTGATAGTCTTTGATTTCATGCACTTTACATTGTCAAGAATCGGAACCATTGATGTGATAGTGGGATTTTTTATCCTGCTTACCTTTTATCTGATGTATCTGGTGCTGGATGACCTGAAAATGGGATGCAGCTGGAAAACGGTGTGTCTGATGATTTTAAATGGCATGGCAGCTGGAGCGGCGATGGCATCGAAGTGGACAGGGGTATATGCCTGCGCGGGGATTGCAGTCCTCTTTTTTACATTTTTGTTCCAGGAATATGGGACAGCTGCGGCACGGACCAGAAAGGGAATGTCTGGACAGGCGGCGATAAGTTACCTGGCGGGGCTGTCTGTCATCTGTATCGCTGCATACATTTTGATTCCGGCAGTGATTTACGTTGCATCCTATCTTTCTTATGGAAATGGTATGGGAAATGGAAATGTTTTCCAGACTATGTGGGAAAATCAACAGCTTATGCTTCATTATCATGAGAAAACGGTGTTTGAACATCCATATGCCTCTGAATGGTATGAGTGGGCCTGGATTAAACGACCGCTTCTGGATGCATACACGTCGCTTAAGTCTGGTAAAATCAGTGTGGTTTCAACTTTTGGAAACCCGGTAATCTGGTGGTCGGCAATTCCGGCGCTATTTTATACTATATACCTGTGGCAGATTCGACAGGATAAAATAGCGGGATATCTGTGCATTTCCTATGCTTCTATGCTGTTTCCGTGGTTATTTATCCACAGAACCGTGTTTATCTATCAGTATTTTGCGTGCAGTATGATACAGATTTTAATGCTGGGAAATTGTCTGCATTTTTTCTGGGAAAGAGATCCGAAACGAACCAGGAAAGCAGCGCTGCTGTATCTTGCAGCAGTGATCGGCGCGTTCCTTCTTTTCTATCCGGTGCTGTCTGGATATCCGGTAAAACAGGAATTTGCCGAGCAGTGGCTGGAATGGCTGGAAGGTTGGGTGTTGTCATGAAAGAAAAAAAGAGAGACTGGGCGATCAGCGCTGGCTTTCTGGGGGTGCTTTTGACGGCTTATGTGATAAATTATAGATTTGGTTTTCTGGAAATTCTTGATTTTCATATCGAGAAAGTAAAGAAAGCATACCCAGCTTATTTTGGCACCTATGACCGGATGGGTGAATTGACTGCATGGTTGAATAAAATCGAAAATCTGTTGTGTATCGGACGGAATGGACAGCATCGCTACAATAACATGGATCATTCGATGATGACAGCATTTTGTGCAGTGGATCTCCTTCTGGCGGGAAGTGCGGATAAGGAGCATATCTGGAGTGTGAATACAGAAAAAGCGTATCATGAGAAAAAATAAACTGCCTAAAAACCACAACTTTCAGTTCGGAAAAGCCCTGCCTGTGAGCCGCATCATCTTTACAGATTTTTTTCTATTTGTTATAGTAAAAATGGAGAGGCACCTGCGGGAGGAATGCAGATGTCAGAGAAACATAGAAATGCACAAAAATCAATGCCGCAAAGCAGAAAGCTGTTTAAATATCAAAAACGGAAGATTCGCCGCTATCTGAAACGCGTCCGCTGGCGGAGGAAGCGGAGGCAGAGGTATTTTCTGTATGGACTTGCACTGGCTGTATCCATGTACCTGGCGAGTATATGGAAGATGCGGGAACGGATCTGGTCGATCCGAGAGATGGATGTGATCGAGTATGAACTGCCGGAGGGGGAAAGAGCAGAGAATGGGGCGGAGGAAGCGCCTGCAGACTGGCAGGAGAAGAGAACAGTTGAACGGGAAAATGCCGGGGAAACATACGGAGCGACAGAAAAAACGGGAACTTCCACGAAAATCCGTCTGCATCTGAAGACCGGAGAGCTGGAAATCCTGCACGAACGGGTGGAATCAGAAGGAGAGTGACTGTTTGCGGCAGGAAAAACGTTTGGCCGGGCATGAATGATGAATGGAAGAGCAGGAACGGTTACTGTGGCAAATTCCGTTATTGGGAATGTATGCGTGAACAGTAACCAAGAACGAAAGAGCTGCAGCCGGAACAGCGAAAAGTGATTGATTTTGAAAAGTGCCTGTATTATAATTTGCAGGTAGGATATTGAGAAAAAGTGTCGGTGACGCCTTCAAATGGCTGCGAAAGAGACTATTTTCCATACCCTGAAAAAAGAAAGCGAGGTAAATTAGCCATGTACGACAGATATGTAAGCCCTCTTTCCGAGCGCTATGCAAGCAAGGAGATGCAGTATATTTTCTCTCCGGACAAGAAGTTCCGCACCTGGAGAAGACTTTGGATTGCGCTGGCAGAGACGGAGAAGGAGCTTGGCCTTCCGATTACGCAGGAGCAGATCGATGAATTGAAAGCACATAAGGATGAAATCAATTTTGATGTTGCTAAAGAGCGTGAGAAACTGGTGCGCCACGATGTTATGTCTCATGTGTATGCGTACGGCGTACAGTGCCCGACAGCAAAAGGAATCATCCATCTGGGTGCAACTTCCTGCTACGTAGGAGACAACACCGATATCATCATTATGACAGAAGCCCTGAAGCTGGTACGTAAGAAACTGATCAGTGTTCTGGATGAGCTGGCTAAATTTGCTGATAAATATAAAGCACAGCCGACCCTGGCATTTACCCATTTCCAGCCGGCACAGCCGACCACCGTCGGCAAGCGTGCAACTCTGTGGATGATGGAGCTCAAGCAGGATCTGGATGATCTGGATTATGTGCTTGGATCCTTACGTCTCCTTGGCTCCAAGGGAACAACCGGTACACAGGCAAGCTTCCTGGAGCTCTTTGATGGGGATCATGCAAAGTGCCGCAAGGTAGATCAGATGATCGCGGAGAAGATGGGTTTTGATGGCTGCTATCCGGTATCCGGACAGACCTATTCCCGTAAGCAGGATACACGTGTATTAAATGTTCTTGCCGGTATTGCACAGAGTGCCCATAAATTCTCCAACGATATCCGTCTTCTTCAGCATCTGAAAGAAGTAGAAGAGCCTTTCGAGAAGAATCAGATCGGTTCCTCCGCTATGGCATATAAGAGAAATCCTATGAGAAGCGAGCGTATGGCTTCCCTGGCTAACTACGTGATGGCAGACGTGATGAACCCGATGCTGGTTGCATCTACCCAGTGGTTTGAGCGTACATTGGATGATTCTGCGAACAAGCGTCTGAGTGTTCCGGAAGGCTTCCTTGCAATTGATGGTATTCTGGATCTGTACCTGAATGTCGTTGACGGTCTGGTTGTATATCCGAAGGTTATCGAGAAACACATGATGGCAGAGCTTCCGTTCATGGCAACCGAGAATATCATGATGGATGCAGTAAAGGCAGGCGGTGACCGTCAGGAACTGCATGAGAAGATCCGTACTCTGTCGATGGAAGCTGGAAAGAATGTGAAAGAGAAAGGTCTGGATAACAACCTTCTCGAGCTGATTGCAGCGGATCCGGCGTTTAATCTGTCCTTAGATGACCTGAAAGCAGCGATGAAACCGGAGCGCTACACCGGCCGTGCAAAAGAGCAGGTAGATGAGTTCTTGGCAGAGGTAATCCAGCCGATTCTGGATGCAAATAAAGAAGATCTGGGCGTGAAAGCAGAGATTAATGTCTAAACAGGATTTACATGGAAGTGTGAATCTGGAGTATTACCGGGTATTTTGCAGCGTGTGCGAATGCGGCGGCATCACGGCGGCCGCAGAGGCACTCTGCATTTCCCAGCCGGCGGTCAGCCAGGCGGTCCGACAACTGGAGACCGCGCTTGGCTGCCGCCTTTTTTTGCGGACATCCCGCGGCGTGAAGCTGACGAGCGAGGGAGAATTGCTTCTGTCGTATGTCAGACGGGGAATTGATGCGATACAGGACGGGGAGACGATGCTGCGGCGCATGAAGGACCTGGAAACGGGCGAGATCCGCATTGGCGCGAGCGATATGACACTTCAGTTTTATCTGCTTCCATATCTGGAACAATTTCATGAGCAGTATCCGAATATCAAGGTGACGGTTTCAAACGGTCCGACGCCCGAGACCCTTGAAGCACTCTATCAGGGACACATTGATTTCGGTATTGTCAGCACACCTTTTGAGACCAAGCAGGCGGTAAAGAGTCTTCCGGTTCAGGAGATCCGCAATGTGTTTATAGCCGGACCCAAATACGCAGCCCAGTTAAAGGGCAGAAAACTTTCATATAAAGAGCTGTTGAACTGCCCCTGCATCTTCCTGGAGCGCAATACCAGTACGCGCCGCTTTATGGATGAGTTTCTGGCAAAGCGCGGGGTTCGGCTGGAGCCGGAGTTTGAACTGGCCACCAGTGAGATGATTGTCCAGTTTGTTAAGCGGAATCTGGGAATCGGCTGTCTTATGTCGGATTTTGCATCGGAGGCTCTTGGAAATGGGGATGTTTTTGCGTTGGAATTTGACGAAGAGATGCCATCCCGTGAGTTTTGTCTGGTGGCAGCTGAGAAATCCTGGATGTCCCCAGCGGCTGCGAAGCTTTTTAAGCAGCTGGCGAAGGTAACCACATGAGAAAAATAGGAGCTGCAAAGTAGCGGTTTTTCAAATTACATTGCCTGGCATATGTGTGAGCATCAATAGTATAAGTGTTAATTATGTAGCTTATAAATAATATTGATTTTACTTATATAGAAAAGTTGTGTATGATTATACAGTAAGAAGGCATGATCGTTTTTCGATCATGCCGAAAAGTATTTATATTCTTCTGAGGGAGGAAAATTCATGGTACGAGCAATAGTAGGAGCTAACTGGGGAGACGAAGGCAAGGGTAAGATTACCGATATGCTTGCTAAGGAATCCGACATCATTATCCGTTTTCAGGGAGGAAGCAACGCAGGTCATACGATTATCAACAATTATGGCCGTTTCGCACTTCACCTTCTGCCGTCCGGTGTATTTTACGGACACACAACCAGCATCATCGGCAATGGTGTGGCATTAAACATCCCGTTTCTGGTAAAAGAGCTGGAAAGCCTGGTATCTCAGGGGGTTCCGATGCCGCATATTCTGGTATCGGATCGCGCACAGATCCTGATGCCGTACCATGTTCTGTTTGATACGTATGAGGAAGAGCGTCTGGGCGGCAAGTCCTTCGGTTCTACCAAGTCCGGCATCGCGCCGTTCTACTCTGACAAATACGCGAAGATCGGTTTTCAGGTCAGCGAACTGTTCGAGGACGAGGCAGCTCTGAAAGATAAAGTACAGCGTGTCTGCGAGACAAAGAATGTCCTGTTAGAGCATCTGTACCACAAACCGCTGCTGAACCCGGATGAGGTTCTGGCAGAGCTGATGGAATACAAGAAGATGGTAGAGCCGTATGTATGTGATGTATCTGCATATCTTCATGACGCGATCAAAGAGGGCAAAAACATCCTTCTTGAGGGTCAGTTAGGTTCCCTGAAAGACCCGGATCACGGTATTTACCCGATGGTTACTTCTTCTTCGACTCTGGCAGCTTACGGCGCTATCGGCGCAGGTATCCCGCCGTATGAGATCAAAGAGATCACAACCGTTGTAAAGGCATACTCCAGTGCAGTCGGCGCAGGCGCATTTGTCAGCGAGATCTTTGGTGATGAGGCAGACGAACTCCGCCGCCGCGGTGGTGATAAGGGCGAGTTCGGCGCAACCACCGGACGTCCGAGACGTGTGGGCTGGTTCGACGCAGTAGCAAGCCGTTACGGCTGCCGCATCCAGGGTGCGACCGAAGTGGCTCTGACCGTTCTGGATGTTTTGGGATATCTGGACGAGATCCCGATCTGCGTTGGCTACGAGATCGACGGCGAAGTTGTCAAAGACTTCCCGGTAACCTACAAGCTGGAGAAAGCAAAACCGGTTCTGAAGACACTTCCGGGCTGGAAATGTGATATCCGCGGAATCAAGAAATACGAAGATCTCCCGGCAGAGTGCCGCAACTACATCGAGACGATCGAGGCAGAGCTTGGCGTACCGGTAACCATGGTATCCAATGGTCCGGGACGTGATGAGATCATTATGAGAAAGTAACTTTATAGAATCAATTTCAGCGGCGGTCCTGCATGATGAGTGCAGACCGCCGCTATTTTTGTGTAATAGGAAATTCCTTGAAATTCTCCATTACACAAAAAGGCACATTCTTTTTCAAGTTTATTCTGAAATCAGCCAGTCAATTAAATTTTTAGATTTTATGCCATCATAGGAAGAGTCCATTCCGGGATTCAGGGAAAGGACGATTTTTTCGTAATTGTCATTGATTTTTTGAAGAGGGAATAATTCACGTTTGCGGACGTCCTCGCTTGTCATTGATTCAGTGACTTGAATATAGATTTTATCGGTATATTCAAAATTCATTTCAAGAATCTGATCATCCGTTATACCGTTTTCTTTCAGGTGGAGGGTCATCAATCTAAGAAGACTTGACTTGCCGCATCTACGGATGTCGGTGACAACTTTTACAGGTGCAGTATCCTGAAACGCTAAAATTTTATTTAAGTATAAATCTCTTTTTTTGAATTCGTGAGTATCAATCATGTGCAGTTCCTCCTTATAATGTGAGTATAGCATAAATTTAAAAAAGATTAACAGGCACTCGCCCTATCTCTCCATAACTCTCCATAAGTGATACCCGTATTACCTTTTTGGGATTTCTACTTTCCCTAACTCGGTCTATCACACCATATCACGCCGTAAGTTTAGTATAACAATAGTATAAAGAAAAGCCTTGACTGGTTGTTGTTCCTGTCAAGGCTCTCTTTGTTTTCCCCATTTATTTTAATGTAAAGTTTTCTGATGGGAAGTATCGTCCACCTGCTTCATTTTCTTTTATGCTATCTTTGTCACATACGACCTTGCCAACATCTCCAAAATCAACTGTTATCGTGTTCCATTGACTGTCGTAACCAGTAAGTTCAAGTATAGCGTCTGTGATTGAACTTGTACGAGAGATTGCCAAGTCCTCTATTGTAAGAGGGCTGGAGTCTGCTTTACTCAAATCAACTGTTACACACAAATCTTTGTCTTTCAACGCAATATCTGTGATTGCTTCATTGTCGCTGTCAATAGCACCAGAAATAGCGGTTTTCACATCTTCAACGAATTTGTCAGATGTTGCTTGCTGTTCCGTTGAATTGATTGCGTCTTTTGTTTCGTCCTTAATGCTGTCATTCGTTCCTGAGTTTCCAAAGATAGCGGCCAGAATAACAACAATAATTACCCAAAACCACCATTTCTTGAAAATAGGTTTCTTTCCATTGCTTTTGGTTGATTTATCTTTCATAATGCCATACCTCCAAGTTTTGGTTGATAGTAGCATTATAGCAGAGTGTAACACAAAAGTACAGCATAATTTTAACTCACTATTGTGTCATAGTTTTGCACCTCTTGTCAATACTATAATATAATCAAAACCAATGGAGGAATTGCATTATGGAGAAATTTATCGTAACACCAAAAGAAGATAAATCTGTCACCATGACGATACGCATAGATAGAGCCTTGCAAGAAGAATATAACGATTTAGCAGCTAAGACGAATCGTTCTCGTAATGAACTAATCAGCATGGCTTTGCAATATGCCCTTGACCACATGGAATTGAAAGATGAATGATGACTAAATGAGAGCCTTTGGATTTTGTCCTCTGGCTCTCAATTATTTATGCGTTCAATCGCAAGAACTCATTTACCTTTGTTGCAACTTCCTCTTGCTGTTCCTCAAAGCTGTGAGCGTAGATATTCATTGTGGTTGAACAAGTTGAATGAGAGATAATTGTCTAAAAATCCTTTATCTGCAATACTTTGTTGACCTTTTCTACCTTGCAAAAAGTAAAACTTAATGCTGTGTTTTTGCTATGTTGCTTGTGATGTCAGTATTACGCTTGCTGAACAAACAAGCACAATCTAAAAAAATAAAGTTTATGCACTGAAATGCAAATAAAAATCGACTTTTTTTGCATTTCATAAATAAGGTATGATTTGGTGTGAAGAAAGTTGGAGGGATGCCTTGGATAGAGTCTGTGAGAACCGTGTTTTTTATGGTATGATAGATAAAAAGAAATCGTTTTATAAATGAAAAGTGAGACAAACGGGAATCGCCAGAGAATGAGAAATGGAAACATATAGAGATTTACTATCGCAAATTCATACAAACTGTAAAAACATACCATTTCATAAGAAATTATCAGCCTACAACATTTTTGATGTATTAGAGATACAGAGCCGTGAAGTGATCATGTGCCGTTTTTTGACCGATCTGCTGAACCCGGAGGGAATGCATGGCTGCGGAATCCGGTTTCTGAAATCGTTTATCCGAGATGTGTTGAAAATGGATCCGGTAAGCGATACATTGCTATTGCATACGGAGGTAGTCAAAGAGTACCCGATTGATAAAGAGAGAAGAATTGATATTTTCATACGGAATGCGGAGTATCAGATTCCGATCGAGGTAAAAATCTATGCGGGGGAACAGGAAGGACAGTGTTCGGATTACTTTGAGATGGCACAAAATTCCCGATTGATATATCTAACCCGTTTTGGAACGCCGCCATCTGAGTACAGCCGGAAGAAGAAAGGCGGAGGAAATTTATTACCATTAGGGCAAATCCAGTGTATTTCATGGGCAGAAGATATCTATCGGTGGCTGGAAGGTGAATTGCAAAATTTAAAAGAGCCATTTCGGGCAGTGATGGAGCAATATTTGGATGCGGTACATAGCATAGCGGATGAAAGAGAGAAGAAAGTGGCAGATAAAGTGATGGAGGCATTGTACGAATCGCCGGAAAAATTTCTTGCCGGAATTGAGATTGAAAAATCAATGAAAAAGGCAAAGGTGCGGCTGATTCGCCAGGTGTTTGAAGAATTTCAGCAGCAGATGCAGCCAATTTTAGAAAAATATGGTTTGAAATTAGAAAAGGATAGTGGATATTATTCCTATCAGGATTCACAGCATGATAAATTTTATGATTGTTACAGCACCTATCCTGGATTGAATTATGTGGTAAAAAAGGCAAAATTTCAAAAAGCGGGTCTGGAACTCTGGTTTCGGATTGAGGTAGAACATAATTTGTTTGCGGGATTCTGCCTGTTTGATAAAGAAGCCAGATCCAAGGATGGCTTTTCGAAAGGCTATCAGGTAGATGATATAACCGACGAGCTTAAGCAGGAGGCATCCAGATATCTCAAAAAGGAAATAATTCTGCCGGAGGACTGGTGGTTTGGCTGGTGTTATCCGAACGGAAAACGCCACTGCGAAGAGACAGAAGTGCCGGATTTTAAGCAGATGAATCCGTGTGCGGTTTCACTTGTGGATGAAACGGCGCGGAGGGAGTATGTGAAGCGGGCGTTGGCGGTGTTCGAGAGAGAGCTTTTGGGGTGGCTTTTGTAAAAGGATAAATTGTCGCTGAAACAGAATATCACACTACACTATAAAAGCATATTTACACAAACACAAACATTGCAAATAACAAATATATTCTACCTTTAAACCGAAAGCGAGGCGTTTCACCAAAATGACAAGAGAAGAATTATTTCAATGGGTAAAACAAGAATATGGCACGGAAGCGGAATATCCGTGGAAGGATTCGAATGCAGTGCTGCGTCGGGCGGATAATGATAAATGGTATGGCGTGATTTTGAGTGTTGCAGGGAGTAAGCTGGGGTTGGAGGATGATAATATCATATATGTTATAAATCTAAAGAGTGATCCGATGCTGATAGGTTCTTTGCGGGGGCAGAAAGGATATTTTCCGGCATACCATATGAACAAGGAGAAGTGGATCAGTGTTTTGCTGGGGGATGCGGGGCTGGATGAGCCGATTAAAAATTTACTTGCGTTAAGCTATGAGCTGACAGCGCCAAAGAAAAAGAAGAATACTTCCAAATAGGGGGGATCTTATGTCAAACTTTGAATTTTTAAAGAATACAAAAGAATATGCATTATTTGCGCCAGCGGTGATGGAAGCGGAACGGGTATATGCATCCGCCCCTGCAATGTGCGCGGTAGGATGCAGAAAGGCATTGGAATTGGCGGTAAAATGGGTCTATTCTGCGGATAATACGATGCAAATGCCGTACAAGGACAATTTGCAGTCCCTGATTCATGAGCCGAGTTTCCGTTTCTCGGTTGATTATAATACATGGGGGAAGTTGCCGTTTATTGTGATTATGTCCTGTTTGGAAAGGATGGCAGCCCTCTGGCGGTGGTGGAAGCGAAGCGCACCAGCAAGGATCCGAATGTTGGTCGGAAACAGGTTATGCTGTATGCGGATTGTTTAGAGCGGAAGTTTGGCCGCAGACCGATGATGTTTACGACGAATGGATTTGAAACGTATTTCTGGGATGACAAGACTTCTCCACAGCGTCCGGTCAGTGGCATTTTCAGTAAAGATGATTTGCAGAAGATGATGAACCGACGTTCGGAACATAAGGATTTAATGCAGATTCCGATTGATGATAAAATCACGGATCGTTATTATCAAAAAGAAGCGATCCGGGCGGTGTGCGAACAGATACAGCGCGGTTATCGGAAACATTTGCTTGTGATGGCAACCGGAACTGGTAAAACAAGAACGGCTTCCAGCTTGACGGATGTTTTGAGTCGTGGAAAATATGTGACGAATGTGCTTTTTTTGGCGGATCGGACTGCCTTGGTAAAACAGGCAAAGGATGATTTTAAGAATTATCTGCCGGATATGTCACTTTGCAATCTGTGTACCAATAAAGATGATCGGAATGCACGTATCGTATTTTCAACCTATCCGACGATGTTAAATGCGATTGATGATACGAAAAATAAGGATGGCATCCGCTTGTTTACACCGGCACATTTTGATTTGATTATTATTGACGAAAGCCACCGCAGTATTTTTAAGAAATACCGGGCGATTTTCGAGTATTTTGATGCAATCATGGTTGGTCTGACGTCTACGCCGAAAACGGATGTGGATCGGAATACGTATGATTTCTTTGAAATGGAACATGGTGTGCCGACGTATGCATACGATTATGAGACGGCTGTTTATCAGGATCATGTGCTGGTTCCATATTATAATTATGAGGTAAAGACGAAGTTTCTGGATGAAGGAATTACGTATGATGATTTATTCGATAAGGATAAGGAACGGTATGAGGACGATTTTGTGGAAGATGGTCAGATGCCAGAATTTATTCCTTCTGCGGCGATCGGATTGGAAAGACAATCATCTTTGCACAGAATAAAAAGCATGAGGAGTTTATTCTGGAACGCTTCAACAAGCTATATCCCAATATTTATCCGGAAAAGAAGGGGATATTTGCACAGAGGGTAATTTGTGATGATGCATACGCCCAGACTGTAATTGATGACTTCAAGGTTGAAAATAAGCCTCCTTTTATTGCGGTATCGGTGGATATGATGGATACGGGGATTGATGTGCCGCAATGTGTAAATCTTGTATTTTTTAAGAAGGTACGTTCTAAGGCAAAATTCTGGCAGATGATTGGACGCGGCACTCGTTTGTGCAAGGGACTTACCTGCATGGATCCGATAGACGGGGAGTATACAGATAAAAGACGTTTCCTGATTTTTGATTATTGTGGGAATTTTGAATATTTTCGTGAACATATAGAAGGTTTTGTGTCGAAGGAGACGAAATCCTTAAGTGAAAATATTTTTGGAAAACAAATCCGGCTCATTTCTCTGCCGCAGGAAGCTTGCTATGCGGAAGGTACTTATGAAGAGTGGCGGAAGGAACTGATATCGGGATGCCATAATCAGCTTGTGGAGTTGGATCCGAAGCTGATTTCTGTAAAGCTTAAATTACAATATGTGGAGAAATTTAAACAAGAGACGGATTTTGACGTGATCAGTGAAGGGGATAAGGGAGAACTTTTACAGCATATTGCGCCGCTGGTGCATTTGAATGATGAAGATGAGCTGGCTAAACGGTTTGACAATTTTATGTATGGTCTGATGCTGGCTTCTATGGAACAGATGCCGTCTTTTAAGAGAGCGAAAAAGGTGCTTTGTGAGATTGCTGGTTTGCTGTCGCGCAAGATCAGTATTCCTCAGGTAAAAGAAAAACTTGATTTTATACAAGAAATTCAGACGGATGAATTTTGGAAGGTAAATGATGTTCTTCAATTTGAACGCGTCCGGCAGAAATTGCGGGAACTGATGAGGTTTTTGGATCAAGATCAGGGGGGCAGGACGATCACGACTCATTTGACAGATTCCATTATCGATCAGCAGGAGGGTGTCCAGTTAGATG
Organism: Clostridium sp. AF35-15; assembly: GCF_003477745.1. Lineage (NCBI taxonomy): Bacteria > Bacillati > Bacillota > Clostridia > Eubacteriales > Clostridiaceae > Clostridium > Clostridium sp. AF35-15. Next base: position 224,095 of record NZ_QUDY01000006.1, read on the forward strand.
CGGCATATGATTTTGAGGATTATCGGGAAAAGGTTAATCGATATATCGGGGAACATGGAAACACACTGGCGATTCATAAATTAACGCACAATATTAAGCTGACACAGGGAGATTATCAGGAGTTAGAGCGGATTCTCACGACGGAACTTGGCGGTAAGGAAGACTACCAGAGGGAGTTTGGAGATACACCATTTGGTCTGATGGTACACAAAATTGCCAAACTGGATCATGAGGCGGCGATGCAGGCATTTTCAGAGTTTATTAACGATCAGTCATTGAAAAACGGCACACCGCATTCTCGTTACTTTAGCCTGCAAATAAAAAGTCAAGACTTAATGGGGAAAAAAA
>NZ_QUDY01000007.1:0-157776 GCF_003477745.1 Clostridium sp. AF35-15
ATGTACCTTGAAAACTGCATATTGAAAATCTGATACAAAGTTCAAACCGAGAGGTTTGAAACAAATATCAAGACATCCGAGGTGTTACACGAAAGTGTAACCAAACAAACCAAAAACAAGCAATTATTAATTGTAAACACCATAAGCCAAAGATGCAACGCTATGCATCTGAGAGGAACACCGTACCCGCGGTGTGAATCAATTGGTTAAGCTAATAAGAGCGCAGGGTGGATGCCTTGGCACTAAGAGCCGATGAAAGACGTGATAAGCTGCGAAAAGCTTCGGGGAGGAGCAAATATCCATTGATCCGGAGATATCTGAATGGGGAAACCCGGCTGAGAAGACCTCAGTCATCCATACGCCAATACATAACGTATGGAAGGGAACCCGCTGAACTGAAACATCTAAGTAGGCGGAGGAAGAGAAAGAAACATCGATTCCCAAAGTAGCGGCGAGCGAAATGGGAAGAGCCCAAACCAGAGTGCGTGCACTCTGGGGTTACGGACTGCATAAGTGAGCTGATTCGTTAATGGAACGGTCCTGGAAAGACCGGCCAGAGAGAGTGAAAGCCTCGTACATGAAAACGATAAGCAGCGGCAGGATCCAGAGTACCGCGAGACACGTGGAACCTTGCGGGAATTCGGGGGGACCACCCCCCAAGGCTAAATACTCCTTAGTGACCGATAGCGCATAGTACTGTGAAGGAAAGGTGAAAAGGACCCCGGGAGGGGAGTGAAAGAGAACCTGAAACCCTGTGTTTACAAGCTGTGGAAGCACGTTAAGGTGCAACCGCGTACTTTTTGTAGAACGGTCCGGCGAGTTGCGGATGCTGGCGAGGTTAAGGAGTAAAGCTCCGGAGCCGAAGCGAGAGCGAGTCTTAATAGGGCGTAAAGTCAGCATGTGCAGACCCGAAACCGGGTGACCTATCCATGTCCAGGTTGAAGTTCCCGTAAAAGGGAATGGAGGACCGAACGCACATCCGTTGAAAAGGGTGGCGATGAGGTGTGGATAGGGGAGAAATTCCAATCGAACCCGGAGATAGCTGGTTCTCCTCGAAATAGCTTTAGGGCTAGCCTCGTATTAGTTTAGCGGAGGTAGAGCACTGAATTTCCTAGGGGGCGTCAAAGTCTACCGAAGAATATCAAACTCCGAATGCCGCATAAATGATGTACGGGAGTCAGACTGCACGAGATAAGTTGGGTAGTCAAAAGGGAAAGAGCCCAGACCTACAGCTAAGGTCCCAAAGTGTGTGTTAAGTGGAAAAGGATGTGGGATTTCGAAGACAACTAGGATGTTGGCTCAGAAGCAGCCACACATTCAAAGAGTGCGTAATAGCTCACTAGTCGAGAGGTCCTGCGCCGAAAATGTCCGGGGCTAAAACACAACACCGAAGCTTAGGAATGTAATTATACATTGGTAGAGGAGCATTCTTAAAGAGACGAAGCAGTACCGATAAGGAGCTGTGGATTTTTAAGAAGAGAGAATGCCGGAATGAGTAGCGAGATGGAGGTGGGAATCCTCCAGGCCGAATATCTAAGGTTTCCAGAGTAAAGCTGATCTGCTCTGGGTAAGTCGGGGCCTAAGGCGAGGTCGAAAGACGTAGTCGATGGATAACAGGTTGAAATTCCTGTACTGCATATCATCAGAACTGTGGGGACACAGAGAGATACCGGAACCTGGGAATGAAGATACCAGGGCAAGCGAGGTAGGTGCTAAGCTGGCAAAACCGCTTAGTAAGCCGAAGACGTGATGCGGAGCGAATTAAAGTAGCGAAGTCCGGGATTCGAGCTGTCGAGAAAAGCCGCTATTGTGTGATATGTACCCGTACCGTAAACCGACACAGGTGGATGAGGAGAGAATCCTAAGGCCGGCGGGAGAAGCATTGTTAAGGAACTCGGCAAAATGACCCTGTAACTTCGGGATAAAGGGTGCCACAGAGATGTGGCCGCAGAGAATAGGCTCAAGCAACTGTTTAGCAAAAACACAGGTCTATGCGAAACCGAAAGGTGAGGTATATGGGCTGACGCCTGCCCGGTGCTGGAAGGTTACGAGGAGAGGTTAGAGCAATCGAAGCTTTGAATCTAAGCCCCAGTAAACGGCGGCCGTAACTATAACGGTCCTAAGGTAGCGAAATTCCTTGTCGGGTAAGTTCCGACCCGCACGAAAGGCGTAATGATTTGAGCGCTGTCTCGACAATGCACCCGGTGAAATTGAAATACCAGTGAAGATGCTGGTTACCTGCGCCAGGACGGAAAGACCCCATGGAGCTTTACTCTAGCTTGATACTGGGATTCGGTACTGCATGTACAGGATAGGTGGGAGACTTTGATGACAGGACGCCAGTCTTGTCGGAGTCGCTGTTGGGATACCACCCTTGTGGTACTGGATTTCTAACCAACCTCCGTGACCCGGAGGTGGGACAATGTCAGGTGGGGAGTTTGACTGGGGCGGTCGCCTCCGAAAGGGTATCGGAGGCGCTCAAAGGTTCCCTCAGAATGGTTGGAAACCATTCAAAGAGTGCAAAGGCAGAAGGGAGCTTGACTGCGAGACCGACGGGTCGAGCAGGTACGAAAGTAGGACTTAGTGATCCGGTGGTAGAAAGTGGGATTGCCATCGCTCAACGGATAAAAGCTACCCTGGGGATAACAGGCTTATCACTCCCAAGAGTTCACATCGACGGAGTGGTTTGGCACCTCGATGTCGGCTCATCGCATCCTGGGGCTGAAGTAGGTCCCAAGGGTTGGGCTGTTCGCCCATTAAAGCGGTACGCGAGCTGGGTTCAGAACGTCGTGAGACAGTTCGGTCCCTATCCGGCGCGGGCGTAGGATATTTGAGAGGAGCTGCCCTTAGTACGAGAGGACCGGGGTGGACTGGCCTCTGGTGTATCTGTTGAGCCATCAGGCTCATGGCAGAGTAGCCAAGCCGGGACGGGATAAACGCTGAAGGCATCTAAGCGTGAAGCCCCCCTCAAGATGAGATATCCCATACGCAAGTAGTAAGACCCCTTGAAGACGACGAGGTAGATAGGGCAGAGGTGGAAGCGTAGTAATACGTGAAGCTGACTGTTACTAATCGGTCGAGGGCTTAACCAAAAGGATATGGTTAAGAATTGGATAGGTAAGAGGAAGTTATTTCCTGAAGGATGAAAGATAGAGAGTAGAAGAAATTCAGTGTGCAGTTTTGAAGGTATATACCTTTTATTCCTCGATAGCTCAGTCGGTAGAGCACGCGGCTGTTAACCGCGCTGTCGTAGGTTCGAGTCCTACTCGGGGAGTTTTAATTTAATATCTGGCCCCATGGTCAAGCGGTTAAGACATCGCCCTTTCACGGCGGTAACACGAGTTCGAATCTCGTTGGGGTCATTTATGGCGACATAGCCAAGTGGTAAGGCGTGGGTCTGCAACACCCTGATCACCAGTTCAAATCTGGTTGTCGCCTCTGAGGAATCATCGAAAGATGGTTCCTTTTTTTGTTTTACAAGAATTTTCGGAATTTTAACTGTTTGATTAGCTGTGAAGTAAGATGGCGCTATCCGATTTTCACATCTTCTGCTATAATAGAATCATTCACGAAACGGCATTTTAAATAGCCGCGACAAAATCATTTTATAATATGGAGGAAGCGAAAATGGCAGAAAAATTACAGGAATACAGCCTGACCTGGGAAGTAACGGATGAGATGACGGCAAAGCGAATCGGAAGCGCAGGTTCCCAAATTTTGTCTACTCCGAATATGGTGGCCTTGATGGAGGCGGCAGCGCTGGAACTGGCGAAATCGTATCTGGAGGAAGGACAGACGACGGTCGGAGCGGAGATTCACTGCCGCCATCTGGCGCCGACGCCGGTGGGAATGAAGGTAACAGCGACTGCAAAACTCCGCAGCATTGAGCGCCGGAAAATGTGGTTTGATATTGAAGTAAACGATGAGAAGGGCAAATGCGGCGAAGGGTCCCATCTGCGGATCATGGTAAATTCAAAGGCGATGAGCGACAAGGCTGCGAGCAAGGCGGAATAAGGAGTATCAGGTTTAAGTATCATGCACGGAGATAAAGAAAAGTGACTGGTCACGTGTGTGTGCAGCAACATAGAAAGAGAGGCAGCGGTGCGGACAGAAACGATAGGGTGGATCATTGGCATTTTGATTGCGGCAGCGCTTGTCTGGTGGATTTACCGCAAAATAAAGAGGAAAATGCGGCAGCTGGCGAGTACGCCGGAGGTACAGGTGCTTCGGTATGTGGCAAAGCATTTATCGGAAGGTGATTTGACGCAGCCAGACGCATCCAAACCGCGTTCGCTGGCGGGAATGGACCGGCTGTGCCTGCCGCAGATTGCAAAAGATTTCCCGGAGTTTAACTGGAGCGAGTGGAAGGCTCAGATCGAGACAGAATTGAGAAAAAAACTGGAAAAAGAGTATCAGAAGGTACATATCCACCGGACGGTCATCAGCCGCTATCAGAAGGAAAAAGGACTCTGCCGGATTCTGTGTGAGTCGGCGGTCGAGTATGAGGAAATGACTGAATATGAGAAAACGCCTGAGATGCAGTCAGAACTGCATTCGAATCTGATTCAGACGGTTTATGAGACGGAACTGGTATATGTCTATGAGGATGCGAAAACAGCAGGGGCAGCGGTTTCGCTTATCTGTCCAAACTGCGGTGCACCGATTCAGAAGCTGGGGTTGAAAAAGTGTGAATATTGTGGTTCCGTGCTGGAAGTCCAGAATAAGAAGGCGTGGAGACTGCTGGAGATGCGGGAAAAGTAAGCGGGTGAGATCTCGGAAGAAGACAGTGATGGAGAAAGAATAATCCCGGATAAATTGCAGAAGAGTTTTATATGGGGCAGGAGCTTCCTGATGGCTGCCGCGAAAGCGGACAACCATGCAGGTAGTTTCCTGCCATTTGTCTGTGCTCGGAATGGAGGGAGCTTCCGGCGAAATGCCGACACCGACCTTTCCAGGTCAGACCGCTGTTTCAGTCTGAGACTTGTCGAACTGGCGGATGGAAGTTTCAAGATCCAGATGGGAAAGCAGCATTTATTCAGTTTCAACTGGATGTAAATTCATAACCAGCTTTTCCGGATGCCGTCTAATCCACCGCAATGCAATCAGGCAGATGGCAACGGAGATGAGAGATCCGATCGGCGCGGCGAGTCCCATTGGATACAGTGTTTCTGGGAAATAGCGGCAGGCGAGCCATGCGAGCGGGATGCGCGCTACCACGATCGAGATGCAGTTGTGCAGGAACGACAGCCCGGACAGTCCGCAGGCGCAGAAGAAACCGCTGCAGCAGAAATGGATACCGGCGATCATGCAGTCCAGCACATAGCTCTTCATATACTGGGTTCCGAGCCGGACAACCTCTGCCTCATCAGTAAAGAGGGAGACGGCGGCACCGGCAGCAAACTGCATGGCGATTGCGATGATCAGCCCGAAAGAAAATGTGATGCAGATCGCGTAGCGCAGCGTCTGACGGGCACGCTCAGGTTTTCCAGCCCCCAGGTTTTGAGCGGAGAGGGCGGAAACCGTGGAGAGAAGTGAGGATGGAACCAGAAACAGGATTCCGATCAGCTTTTCAACGATTCCGACCGCCGCCGCATCATTTAATCCGCGCTGGTTGGCAAACATGGTAATAACCAGAAAAGAAACCTGTATAAAGCCGTCCTGAACTGCAACTGGGATTCCGACCTGCAGGATGGAGGCTATGGTAGTCTTATGTGGATGGAGGTCACGGAGACGAAAACCCGGAAACATCCGTTTTTTAATGATTACGACCAGGGCGATCAGGACACTGCACATCTGTGACAGGGTCGTGCCGAGCGCCGCGCCGGACGGACCGAGCGAAAACACGCCCATTAAAAGGTAATCAAGCGCAATATTGATAATACAGGCGATTGCAACGAAATACATCGGACTTTTGGAGTCGCCCATGCCGCGGAAAATAGAGCTGATGATATTGTAGGCGGTGATGAACGGGATGCCGGCAAAGCAGATCATCAGATATGCCGCGGTGCCGTTTACCGCTTCCTCCGGGACAGACAGCAGCCTGATAATGCCGTGAACCGCCGTCAGCAGAAGTCCGGTCAGAAGAATGGACAGACCTGCAAATAAGGAAATCGTGTTACCGATGCCGCGCGCCGCAAGCTTCCGGTCACCCGCGCCGACCGCGCGTCCGATGAGAACCGTTGCGCCCATCGCCAGACCAACGATCATAACCGTCAGCATATGCATGACCTGACTGCCGACCGAGACCGCCGTCGTCCCATCCACACCTCCAAACTGCCCGATAATAAACAGATCCGCCATGCCGTAGAGTGTCTGCAAAAAATAAGATAACAAATATGGCAGGGAGAAATAGATAACTGTTTTCAGCACACTGCCGGAGGTGAGATTCTTTTCCATGAATAAATCCTCGTCTTTCTGGTAAAAATAGATGACTCTGCCGTCGGCCGTCAGAAAGAAAACGTCGTAGAAATCATTTTCTGAGTATAGTTTATCAGAAATGACTATAATGTCTACAATAATTATAGAGTCAAGGGAAGAAAATCCTTGTTTTTAAGTAGGAAATTTGTGGTATAATATGAGCACTTAGCGAGGTGTTTTCGAGCTTAGTGCGAGTCATACCTAAATACTTAATGAAGCAGAGCCAAAGGCGATAGCTGAATTTAGTATTTATGGTATAATATGAGAAGTCAAATAAAACCCACTTTGATTTTACACAGGAGGTTTCATGAGTTTAGAGTTTAAAAAAATTGAAGTTAACAGTATCCAGGAGATGCTTCCGTTTTACGCGATGCGCCACAATATGACGTGCGACAGCGTATTTCTGGAGAGCTATGTCTGGAAAGATTATTATAATGTCCGTTATGCAATCTGGGAAAATAAGGCGCTTTTATGGCTGATGGAGAATGAAGGACGTTGTTTTTCCGCGATGCCGCTGTGCCGGGAGGAAGACCTGCCGGGGGCGTTTGCGGCGATTGAGGAGTATTTTAATGAAGAACTGGGATATCCGCTGGTTATCAATCTGGCGGATGAGTATGCAGTGAAATATTTAAATCTGCCGGAGGACAAATATCTGGTGGAAGAGCAGGTCGATTCGAGGGATTATCTCTACAACGGCGATGCGATGCGTTCCCTGGCGGGAAAGAAACTGCATAAGAAGAAAAACCGCGTCAACGCATTTAAGCGCGAATATGAGGGGCGCTATGGGTACCGCCGTCTGTGCTGTTCGGACAGCCACGATGTCTGGGTTTTTCTGGACCGCTGGAGACAGCAGAAGGGCGAGGAGGTCGAGGAACATCTCGATTATGAGGTAAAGGGCATTCACGATATTCTGAAAAACTGTTCAGAATTCAGCATCCACATGGGCGGCGTGTATATCGACGGTCAGATGGAGGCATTTACGATCGGAAGCTACAATCCGGTGGAACATATGGCGGTTATCCATATTGAGAAGGCAAACCCGGAGATCAACGGTCTGTACCAGTTTATCAACCAACAGTTCCTGATAGAGGAATTTCCTGAGGCTGAGTGGGTCAACCGCGAGGACGATATGGGCTTAGAGGGACTCCGGAAGGCGAAAATGACGTATTATCCGGCGGATTATGCACGCAAATATCTGGTAGAACAGCTGTTAAACGGCAGCAAGGGCTATCACTGGGCGGAGCAGATCGCCAATACGACGGCGGGAAGTGTGCTGACGTATCTGGACGCGGAGGATAAGGACGAGACGAAGCATCTCTGGCATATGTGTTTCCCGGAAGATTCGGAGAGTTTTATCGAGTATTATTATAAGGAAAAGACGAAGGATAACGAGATTCTGGTGAAAAAGGATAATGGACTTCTGATTTCGATGGTGCAGTACAATCCGTATGCGGTGAAGCTGCGTGGACGCCTCTGGAAGCTCGATTATCTGGTCGGGGTGGCGACCGAGGAGAGCCGCCGCCGCGAAGGACATTTCTGGGACGTATTTGTGAAAATGCTTCACGACGAGGAGGCAGCCGGAAAGCCGATCACGTATCTGGTCCCGGTCAACCCGGCTGTGTATGCGCCGATGGGATTTACCTTCATCGGAAATGTGGCATCCTATGAGCTGACCGAGAAGGCGAAACAGACGCTGACGCGCACGGTGTGCCAGGATACTCCGGAGGACTGCGGGCGGGCTGCCGTCTATATGGAACAGTGGCTGGGCGCACGGTATGAGATGTATACGCGCCGGGATGCGGCGTATGTGAGCCGTCTCATCAAGGAGCTGGCTTCTGAAAATGGCACGTTGGAATTCCTGGAACAGGACGGCAGGCTGGTTGGCCTGGATGCCTACTGGGGCTGGGAAGTCCGTGAACACCGGCTTTTGTATGCGGAGGACGCATACACGGTCAAGACGGGCGAGAAGCCGTGGAATATGGCGCGCCTGACAAATATCGGGGCGCTGCTGGCGGCATTTGGATTAAAACAGGCAGAGCAGCAGGGAGAAGAAAAACGTATGCTCACACTGTGCATCCGTATGAATGATCCGATTCTGGAAATGAACAACGGTGAGTTTGTCTGGACGATTGGGGAGACAGGTTCCAGCCTGAAGGCGCGGAAGCCGGAGCCGGATACCTGCGGCTGCACGGAAAATGTTTCCATATGGCTGGAGACGAAGCCGGAAGAGCTGGTGAGCTGGCTGTTTGGCTGCCGGAAAGCGGAAGAAATCTGGGGCGGACAGCTTGAAAATAAGGGGCTGGCAGAGATTCTGGCACAGGTGGATACGGTGAACGGCGTGTATCTGGATGAGATTGTGTAGAGTGCGTGCTGTAATTGTATAGGATAGAGAATATGCTGATTTTATGTAAACTAATAGCAACCGCTTTTATGTTTTCAGAAAAAGGAGAGGAGAGTGCGTCAGATGGGAGAGACAGACACATTAAAAAAATGGATTAATGAGTCAAATTATATTGTATTTTTTGGCGGGGCGGGTGTTTCGACCGAGAGCAATATCCCGGATTTTAGAAGCACGGACGGGTTGTACCATCAGGAGTATGACTATCCGCCGGAAACGATTTTAAGCCACAGCTTTTATATGAGAAAGCCAGAGGAATTTTACCGGTTTTACCGCAATAAGATGCTGTTCCCGAATGCAAAGCCGAACCGGGCGCATCTGGCGCTGGCGAAGCTGGAGCAGGAAGGAAAGCTGAAAGCGGTTATTACCCAGAATATCGACGGGCTGCACCAGGCAGCAGGCAGCAAAGAGGTGCTGGAGCTGCACGGATCGGTGCTCCGCAACCATTGTACGCGCTGCGGCAGGTTTTACGGATTGGATGATATTTTGAAGATGAAGGGCGTGCCGAAGTGCGGCTGCGGCGGCGTGATCAAGCCGGATGTCGTGCTGTATGAGGAAGGACTGGACAATGAGGTAATTGAGCGGTCAATTGCCCATATCCGCAAGGCAGATATGCTGATCATCGGCGGGACCTCGCTGGTAGTGTACCCGGCAGCGGGGCTGATTGATTATTATCATGGAAATAAACTGGTTCTGATCAATAAATCAGCGACCTCGCGCGATGGTCAGGCGGATCTGGTTATCAGCGACAGCATCGGGAAGGTGCTGGGGGACGCGGTCGGAGTATAAGGTAGTAACAGGGGAGAGAGGAAATGGTATACGAGGTTGGAGATATTGTAAAACTCAAAAAGCCGCACCCGTGCGGCAGCCATGAGTGGGAGATCCTGCGGGTCGGCGCGGATTTCCGTTTGAAATGTGCCGGCTGCGGGCATCAGGTGATGATGGCACGACCATTGGTAGAAAAGAGTACCAGAGGACTGAAAAAAGCGGGAGAGAAGCCCGAATAAGAGCGGCGGGTGGGCGTACAGATGCAGGCAGCTTCATGATCTGGCAGCCAGTAAAAGAATGCTGCAAGAAGGGGCAGAAAGCCCGGAAAAAACGAGAAAATTTACATAGAAAATCTCGAAAAAGTGCTTGCCAAGCCGTTCCTTTTTTGGTATCATAGATATTCGGTAATATATAACACAAAAATCCTTACTCCCTGCTGGAGTCAGGGGGTCAGTGACCACAAGGAGGTAAGAAAGAGCATGAACAAATATGAATTAGCAGTTGTTCTTAGCGCAAAACTCGAGGACGAAGAGAGAGCCGCAGCGATGGAGAAAGTAACAGGTTACATCACACGTTTCGGCGGTACAGTAACTGACATTGATGAATGGGGCAAGAAGAGACTTGCTTACGAGATTCAGAAAATGAAAGAAGGATTCTACTACTTCGTACATTTCGAGTCTGATTCCGTATGCCCGAATGAGGTGGAGAACCACATCCGCATCATGGAGCCGGTTATCAGATACTTATGCGTAAGACAGGATGCGTAAGAGTAGATAAAGAAAGAGTGATCGTATGAATAAAGTAATTCTGATGGGCAGATTAACGAGAGATCCGGAAGTGAGATACTCTCAGGGCGAGAGAGCTATGGCAATCGCCAGATACACGCTGGCAGTAGACCGCAGAGGCCGCAGAGGCGGAAACGGAGACGACAGCGCACAGACAGCGGATTTCATTCCGTGTGTTGCATTTGACAGAGCAGGCGAATTCGCTGAGAAGTATTTTCATCAGGGAACCAAGCTCGTAGTAACCGGAAGAATTCAGACTGGCAGCTATACCAATCGTGACGGCCAGAAAGTATATACGACAGAAGTGATTGTAGAGGATCAGGAATTTGCAGAGAGCAAGAATGCGGCATCTGGCAACAGCGACGGCGGTTACCGTCCGGCAGAGCGCCCGGCTCCGTCCAGCGCAATCGGCGATGGATTCATGAATATTCCTGATGGAGTAGAAGACGAAGGCCTTCCGTTCAACTAGGTTCGGGAATCGGTCCCCCGGCGGACGGAGTGCGCGAGAGCGCCATCAGGCTGATGTGTGTGAAGGAGGAAAGACCAATGGCATTCAATAAAGGCGATAAAACAGACGCTTCCAAGATCAGAAGAGGCGGTATGCGTAGAAGAAAAAAAGTTTGTGTATTCTGCGGCGAGAAGAACGGCGAAATCGATTACAAAGATACAAATAAATTAAAGAGATACGTATCCGAGAGAGGAAAAATCCTTCCGAGACGTATCACTGGCAACTGTGCTAAACATCAGAGAGCTCTGACTGTAGCTATCAAGAGAGCAAGACATCTGTCCCTGATGCCGTATGTTTGCGAGTAATCCTTGTAAAATAAGGTTTTTTTAAGGGTAAAAGAAGATTTTTACTCAAATTTCACTCAATTATTGAGGATAAAAATGATTGGGATTCCATGTGAGAGATCATGTGGGATCCCTTTTTGTATAATAGGAAATTCCATGGAATTCCCTATTACACAAAAAGACAAATTTCAAAAATAAGTGCTTTACAAAGACGCTTTAGTATGCTAATATGGTAGCATATTAAAAAGCGAGACGGAAACCGGCAAAGGGAGAACGGCTTCCACTGTCTGAAAATGAGGAGGACACTAATTATGAAAAAGAGATTTGTGAGCGCAGCGCTGGCTGCAGTAATGGCACTTTCCATGACCGCATGTGGTAGCAGCAACAGCGCAGCAGAGACAACCGCAGCAGACACAGAGGCGGCTGAGAGCCAGGCAGAGGAAACCACCGCAGAAGAGGCGAAGACAACCGACGGCGGCACTCTGATTGTTGGCTTCGATCAGGATTTCCCGCCGATGGGATTTGTAGGCGATGACGGCGAGTACACCGGATTTGACCTGGAGCTGGCACAGGAAGTTGCAAAACGTCTGGGTCTGGAATATAAGGCACAGCCGATTGCCTGGGATTCTAAAGATATGGAGCTTGAGTCCGGCAATATCGACTGCATCTGGAATGGATTTACGATGACGGGTCGTGAGGATGATTACACCTGGACTGAGCCGTACATGGCAAACCAGCAGGTATTTGTCGTAGCCAATGATTCGGATATCAACAGCCAGGCGGATCTGGCAGGCAAGATCGTAGAGGTTCAGGCAGATTCTTCCGCAGAGGCAGCTTTAAAAGAGGCACCGGAACTGACCGCTACTTTCAAGGAGCTTCTGACAACCGCTGATTACAACACCGCATTTATGGATCTGGAGCAGGGCGCCGTTGATGCCATTGCGATGGACGTAATCGTAGCTGGCTATCAGATTCAGCAGAGAAACGCTGATTTCAAGATTCTGGACGATTCCCTTTCTGAGGAAGAATACGGCGTAGGCTTCAAGAAGGGCAACACCGAGTTAAGAGATAAAGTTCAGAGCACTCTGGAAGAGATGGCAGAGGATGGAACCTTACAGGAAGTTTCTGAGAAATGGTTTAGCAAGGACGTAACTACCGTCGGCAAATAGTAATTAATCGTTGATTGTAAAAACGAAACATTATTAAATAATAGGAATAGGGACGGCTGTGAATGATTTCATGGCAGTCCCCATTCGCGGTTTATGTGTTTAACTGTGAAGTCACAGCACATTCCGTTACCGGGCACGTATGCGTGAACAGTAACGAATCTACATTTTAGAAAGCAGGTATGGAATAATTATGGGTAAGATGACACTCCAGCAGATGATTACACAGCTTGCGGGTGGTATGGCAGTCAGCACACAGATTTTTGTGATCACACTGCTATTTTCACTTCCGTTAGGACTCGTGATCGCGTTCGGGCGTATGTCGAAGAACAAGCTGATCCAGACGATTGTAAAAGTATATATTTCGATTATGCGAGGCACGCCGCTGATGCTGCAGCTCATGGTGGTGTATTTTGGACCGTATTATCTGTTCCGCATCAAAGTCGGCAGCAGTTACCGTCTGTGGGCTACCTTCATCGGTTTTGTCATTAACTATGCGGCATATTTTGCCGAGATTTACCGCAGCGGCATCCAGTCGATGCCGGTCGGACAGTATGAGGCAGCGGAGATTCTGGGTTATGGAAAGGCACAGACCTTCTTCAAGATCATCCTGCCGCAGGTAATCAAGCGGATTCTTCCGTCGGTGACGAATGAGGTCATCACGCTGGTAAAAGATACGTCTCTGGCGTTTACGTTGAGCGTGGCGGAGATGTTCTCAATCGCCAAGGCGCTGGCGGCATCCCAGACGAATATGATGCCGTTTGTGGCAGCAGCCGTCTTTTACTATATTTTCAATCTGGTTGTGGCGGTTGCAATGGAATGGATTGAGAAAAAGCTGGATTATTACCGATAGAAGCGGGAGGAATGTGGAAAATGAACCTGTTAGAATTAAATCATGTGGAAAAATCATTCGGCGATCTGTCGGTTTTAAAGGATATTTCACTGAGTGTGGGCGAGGGCGAGATCGTGTCCATCATCGGACCGTCCGGCTCGGGTAAATCGACGCTTCTGCGCTGCGCGACGATGCTGGAGACGATGGACCACGGCGAGATCGTATATTTAGGAAAGAGAGCAGCCTGGACAGGCGCGGATGGCAAGGTCAGCTATGCGGACAAGAAGGACATGAAGGAGATCCGCAGCCAGTACGGTCTGGTATTCCAGAATTTTAACCTGTTTCCGCACTATTCTGTGCTGAAAAATATCACAGACGCGCCGATCCATGTGCAGAAGCGCGACAAGGAGACGGTTTATAAAGAGGCGCGCGAGCTTCTGAAAAAAATGGGGCTGGAGGATAAGGAGGACTATTATCCGTACCAGCTCTCCGGCGGTCAGTGCCAGCGTGTGGCGATCGCCCGTGCATTGGCACTGAATCCGAAGATTCTGTTTTTCGACGAGCCGACCTCCGCACTGGATCCGGAGCTGACGGGAGAAGTATTGAAGGTTATTAAGTCGTTAGCGGATCTGCACATCGCGATGGTGATTGTTACCCATGAGATGGCGTTTGCGAAAGATATTTCCCACCGCGTGATCTTCATGGCAGACGGACTCATCGTCGAGGAGGGCGCGCCGGAGAAGGTGTTTGCTTCGGATAATGAGAGAACGAAGAGCTTTTTGGGACGGTATGGTAAGATTCTGTAAGAAATAATTAGGAAAATGGAAGATGGGCGTTGCTGGTTTTGGAGTGGAAAATCGGCGACGCCCGTTTTTTATGGGGAAGCATATAAGTGTTATTTGCAATTTTACAGTAAATGTGATACGCTTTTACCAAGTATTCCGATTTGCGAGGCAGTAGATACCTTTCAAAAAGGAATGGAACAGAAATAATCGAGTGTTCCGGCGATGCTGGAAGTGGTGAAAAGCGATGCTGACGTTTGAGACGGGTCTTGAAGGAAAGGGGAGCGGTTCATGGAGATTCGTATACCCTTTTTGAGATGGATGGAGTCCGCGTCTGCGCGGGCTCTTTTTGATCCATTTGCTCTATAGAAAGGCGGGGCTGGAAAAAGTGGTGCCTGTAGATGGAAGATTTTGCAGGACAGGATCGCAGCATGGTTTTTAGCGGAGACATTTGAAATGGTATCTGTTGTAGAGAAAAATTTGGACAGATAAACAGGAAGATATGAGGGAAAAACATGGAGACAGAATCAAGAGTTGCCGTGATTGGTATTGTGGTCGATCAGACGGGAAATACGGAAGAGTTGAATAAGGTGCTGCACCAGTACGGGCAGTATATCGTAGGGCGGATGGGGATTCCTTACCACAAACGGAACGTGAATATTATCAGCGTCGTGATTGACGCGCCGGGTGATGTGATCAGTGCGCTGTCCGGGAAGCTGGGGATGCTGCGGGGGATTTCTTCGAAGGCGCTGTATTCGAAGGCGCCGGAAGCACAGGAATGAAAACGAGGTGACGGAATGGCAGATTTTACACGCGCGGGGCTTCGACCGTCTGACTGGTGGCGGGAGGCGGTCCGTCCAGGCGCTGAACAGATAGAAACGATTACAGAATTAAAGAGATTGATTGACCGTCTGGAAGCGGGGGAGTCCCTGACGGAGGATGAGTGGGTCAGTCTGATCGAGGGACGTTCACCGGAGCTGGCGGACTACCTCTTTGAAAAAGCGCGCTGCATCCGGGAAAGAGAGTACGGAAAAGCGGTGTATGTGCGGGGACTCATTGAGTGCAGCAATTATTGCAAAAACGACTGTCTTTATTGCGGCATCCGAAGGAGCAACCGAAATGCAAGCCGGTACCGCCTGAGTCGGGAGGAGATTCTTTCCTGCTGTGAGAATGGTTATCAGCTGGGATTCCGCACCTTTGTTTTGCAGGGCGGTGAGGATCCGGCGATGACGGACGACTGGGTGATGGAGATGGTGCAGGCGATCCGGGCAGGATTTCCAGATTGTGCGATTACTTTGTCGCTCGGAGAAAAGAAGTATGATACGTTGAAACGCTGGAAAGAGGCAGGGGCGGACCGGTATCTGCTGCGCCATGAGACGGCGGACGCGTGCCATTACGCGAGCCTGCATCCGGCAGAGATGTCATTTGAACACCGGATGCAGTGCCTGCGTGATTTAAAGGCGCTTGGTTATCAGACCGGATGCGGTTTTATGGTCGGTTCGCCGCACCAGACGGCGCGCTGTCTGGCGAGAGATATGCGTTTTATCGAAGAACTGGATCCGGAAATGGTGGGAATCGGTCCGTTTATTCCGCAGCACGACACTCCGTTTGGCGGGGAGGCGGCAGGAACGTTGGAAGAGACACTGTTTCTTTTAGGGCTGCTTCGCCTGCTGAAGCCGAAAGTGCTGCTTCCGGCGACGACAGCGCTCGGAACGATTCATCCGATGGGACGCGAACTGGGGATTCTGGCAGGCGGAAACGTCGTGATGCCGAACCTGTCTCCGGTCGGGGTGCGCGCCAAATATATGCTCTATGACAATAAAATCTGCACGGGAGACGAGGCGGCGGAGTGCGTCAGCTGCATGAAACGGCGCATGGAAAGCATCGGGTACGAGGTAGTCGTCGACCGGGGAGATTATAAGGGGTAAAAGCCTGCGATTTGGTTTGTTGGCATCGAAAGATGCTTACAGATAAATAAACTGACGGGGAAGGACGCGATTGGCGGCTGGTTATGCGGGCATTTTTGAAATTGAAAATGCCGGAGGAAAACATGATAGCTATCATCCTGACCTGTAAGAGAAGGAGAAGAGACTATGAGTTACAATTACAACCCATCATCCAAAAAGGCAGAGGAATTTATCAACCATGAGGAAATTTTAGAGACTCTTTCCTATGCCGAGAAGAACAAAAACAACGTGGAACTGATCGATCGGATTCTGGCGAAGGCGCGGCTTCGAAAAGGGCTGAGCCACCGTGAGGCGGCAGTGCTTCTTGACTGTGAGATTCCGGAAAAGGTGGAGGAGATCTTTGAACTGGCACGTCAGATCAAGCAGGATTTCTACGGAAACCGGATCGTCATGTTTGCGCCGTTGTATCTGTCGAATTACTGCGTGAATGGCTGCGTGTACTGTCCATACCACATGAAAAACAAGCACATTGCCAGAAAGAAGCTGACGCAGGAGGAAATTCGGCAGGAGGTAATTGCGCTTCAGGATATGGGACATAAACGTCTGGCGCTGGAGACGGGCGAGGATCCGGTTAACAGCCCGATCGAATATGTGCTGGACAGTATCAGGACAATTTACAGCATCAAGCATAAAAACGGGGCGATCCGTCGGGTCAATGTCAATATTGCGGCGACGACGGTGGAGAATTACCGGAAGCTGAAAGAGGCGGGAATCGGAACGTACATCCTGTTCCAGGAGACGTACCATAAGGAGAGCTATGAGCGCCTGCATCCGACGGGACCAAAGCACAATTACTGTTATCACACGGAGGCGATGGACCGCGCGATGGAGGGCGGTATCGACGATGTAGGAATCGGCGTTTTATTTGGTCTGGAGTTGTACCGGTATGAATTTGCAGGACTTTTGATGCACGCGGAACATCTGGAGGCAGTTTTTGGTGTTGGTCCGCACACCATCAGTGTGCCGCGCATCCGCCGGGCGGACGATATCGACCCATCGACCTTTGACAACGGCATCAGCGACGATATTTTTGAGAAGATCGTAGCCTGCATCCGGGTGGCAGTTCCGTACACGGGCATGATTATCTCAACGAGAGAGAGCAAAGCCTGTCGGGAGCGGGTGCTGCGGCTGGGCGTATCGCAGATCAGCGGCGGTTCCCGCACCAGTGTCGGCGGATATGCAGAGGAAGAGCCGGAGGAGGAAAATTCGGCGCAGTTCGATGTGAGCGACAACCGGACACTCGACCAGGTGGTCCGCTGGCTGATGGAATTAGGCTATATCCCAAGCTTCTGTACGGCGTGCTACCGGGAAGGACGGACGGGCGACCGCTTTATGAGCCTGTGCAAGAGCGGGCAGATTCAGAACTGTTGTCATCCGAATGCGCTGATGACGCTCAAGGAGTATCTGGAAGATTATGCGGCACCGGGGACGAAAGAGATTGGAGAGAAGCTGATTCAGGCGGAGATCGGTTCGATTCCGAAAGAAAAAGTGCAGGAGATTGTGAGGAAAAATCTGGTTGAAATTGAAAAGGGGCAGCGGGATTTCAGGTTTTAGCTAAATCAGGAGGATCAAAATGGGAATGAATGAGACGCCGTCTGGCGAGCGGGTACATATCGCGTTTTTTGGACGGAGAAATGCGGGAAAATCGAGTCTGGTCAATGCGGTGACCGGGCAGGAGCTGGCGATCGTGTCGGACATCCGGGGAACGACGACCGATCCGGTCTATAAATCGATGGAGCTTTTGCCGCTCGGTCCGGTGGTTATCATCGACACGCCTGGAATCGACGATGAGGGCGAGCTGGGCTTAAAGAGAGTTGGCAAGACTCGTCAAGTCTTAAATAAGGCGGATCTGGCAGTCCTGGTGGTGGATGCGGTGGAAGGAATCAGCAGCTGGGAAGAAGAGATGATCCGGCTGTTTGAGAAGAAGGAAATCCCGTATCTGGTGGTTTACAATAAGATGGATTTGCTGACGGGAAAATCGGAACAGGAACCGGTTGTGGAACATAGCGCCTATGTGAGTGCTCGGACGAGAGAAGGAATCCAGCAGTTAAAAGAGCAAATGGCACGTCTTACGTCACAGGAGACGGATGAAAAACGGCTGGCTGCGGATCTAGTAAAACCGTTTGATACGGTAATTCTGGTTGTTCCGATTGACAAGGCGGCGCCGAAGGGGCGGCTGATTCTGCCGCAGCAGCAGGTCATCCGGGATCTGCTGGACATCGGTGCGATGCCGTTTGTCTGCCGGGAAAGTGAACTTTCGGAGACGTTTGCAAAATTGAAAGAAGCTCCGGCATTGGTAATCACGGACAGCCAGGTATTTCCGCTGGTAGACCGGCTGACGCCGCCGCAGGTGCGTCTGACTTCCTTTTCCATTTTGTTTGCGCGGTATAAGGGGGATCTGAAACAGGCGGCAGAGGGCGCAAAAGCGCTGGAAATGATACAGGACGGAGATCCGATCCTTATTTCCGAGGGCTGTACGCATCATCGCCAGTGCGGTGACATCGGCACGGAGAAGCTGCCGGCCTGGATCCGTCAGTACACGGGAAAAGCGCCGGAGTTTCATTTTACATCGGGGACGGAATTTCCAGAGGATGTGTCCGGCTATAAGCTGATCGTTCATTGCGGCGGCTGTATGCTGAATGCGCGGGAGATGAAGAGCCGTCTTCGCAGCGCTGCCGATCAGGAGATCCCGATGACCAATTATGGGATTTTGATTGCCTATATGAAGGGAATTTTGAAACGGAGCATGGGGGCACTGGAGCCGATCAGGTAGGAAATTTTTAATGGATTTTTGCGCGTGGCTGTGAAGATACTGAACAGTTACGAAACTTAGAAATAAAGGCTGACAAAGCTGCTGGACGATGGGAATGCCTGTCGGACAGCAGCTTTGTTTCATAGGAAATTCCCTATTACACAAAAAGGCACTAACGTGCCAATGATGCGCACTCGTGCGAAGATGTAGGTTGTCGCAAGCGACCGCGCGAGACGCCCGGATGTGCCAAGGCACATTTTTTTTGCTGCCATGAGTCTGGAAAATAGCTGGAGAATATCTGGAAAAATGCAGGTTTTTTGGATTTAGCAGATGCCAGAATGTAAACTATATCAATTTGTCATGTTGACATTTAAAAATCAACGGTTTATAATAGCGAAAGTTAGCTAAATGAGAAAAATGGGATATTTTTGAATTTGACCGAAGGATAACTAGAGAAAAAGTGTTTTGATTTTGATAAGGAGTAGAAGATATGAGTTTACAACTGGCAGAAGATATTATAAAAGGACGCCGTCTGAAACGGGGCGAGGATTTAAGCTTTTTATTGAGTGAGGATCTGGATGAGCTCTGTGCGGGGGCTGATAAAATCCGAAAGGAGCTCTGCGGCAACCATGTGGATCTGTGTTCTATCATTAATGGACGAAGCGGACGCTGCGGCGAGGACTGCAAGTTTTGCGCGCAGTCAGCCTGTCATCATGCGAAGGTGGAAGAATATCCATTTCTGGAGCCAGAGGAGATTCTGGAGGACTGCAAGCGTCATGAGGCGAAGAAGGTACATCGTTACTCCATCGTGACGGCGGGACGTGCGCTGACGGGAGCGGAGATGGAGAAGGCGCTTCGGGCATACCGCGCTATGAAGAAGGAATGTAAGGTAGAGCTCTGCGCCTCCCACGGACTTCTGTCACAGGAAGATTTCAACCGCCTGAAAGAGGCGGGCGTGGGACGGTATCATGCTAATATTGAGACTTCCCGGAGAAATTTCCCGAATATCTGTACCACACATACATTTGAGGACAAGCTGGAGGTCATCCGGCGTGCGCAGGCGGCAGGACTTTCCGTTTGTTCCGGCGGTATCATCGGCATGGGAGAAACCTGGGAAGACCGGATCGACATGGCAATCACGCTGAGCGAGCTTGGAATCAAGTCAATTCCGCTCAATATCCTGCGTCCGATTCCGGGCACGCCGCTGGAACATCAGGCAGCGCTTTCGGAGGATGAGATCCTGCGGACGATTGCTATTTTCCGCTATATCAATCCGACTGCGATGGTCCGTTTGGCAGCAGGACGAAATTCAATGGAACATTCCGGCGAACGGGCATTCCGCTCCGGCGCGAATGCAGCCATCACCGGAGATATGCTGACAACCTCCGGAAACCGCATCAGCGAGGACCAGGAGATGCTGGCGGCGATGGGTTTCACATTATAAAAAAGGAGCATTCATATCATGAGTAAAATACTTTCTGCAGAAGCGGAGCACAGACCTTACTTTACAACTAAACGGATGGCGCTGATTGGCGTGATGACGGCGGTAACCTGTATTCTGGGACCGCTCTCGATTCCGCTTCCATTCAGCCCGGTTCCGATTTCCTTTACAAATCTTGCTATTTATCTGGCGGCATATGTGCTGGGAATGAAAGCTTGCACGATCAGTTACCTGATTTATATGCTGCTTGGCATGGTGGGCATTCCGGTATTTTCCGGATTTACGGCAGGAGTCGGTAAACTGGCAGGACCGACCGGCGGCTATCTCGTCGGATTTATCCTGATGGCGCTGATTGTTGGATTTTTCGTAGATCATTTTCCGGGCAAAGTAGCCCTGCATATCGTAGGCATGGTATTGGGACTGGCAATTTGCTATATTTTCGGAACGGTATGGCTGGCAGGTCAGCTTAACATGACCTTTGTAGCCGGACTGGGTGTGGGCGTTATCCCGTATCTGCCGGGCGATGCAGTCAAAATCATTTTCACAGCTTTGATCGGACCGAAGCTGCGCCGGGAAATTTACCGGTTAGGAGACTAAAAAGCGTTTGGCTGTAAAAACGACAGTTTAGATAAAATGATAATTTAAAATGAAGGCCAGATGGGTGAAAGTGGAATACATAAAACGCTTTCACCCATCTTTTTTGTGAATGAAACGAAGAAGTTAGTTGAAATTTTATAGAAAGTAAGAAGAAAAGAGAAAAATAAAAGCAAAAGAAAACAGAAATAATTACATATATGGAATAAGATGCAGAAAAATAAGAAGGATATGCGACTAAACTTGAACAATTTTGAGGCATATGTTATACTAAAGACAGAAAAAGAGGGAGTCCCCGGAGGAACAGGGAGGAGGCAGTTGTATGGAGAAAAAGATTATCACTATCAGTCGTGAATATGGAAGCGGAGGTCGTCAGATTGGTCTGACAGCCGCTAAAAAACTGGGAATGGAATTTTATGATAAGGAATTGATCGATGCTGCTGCGAAGGAGATCGGTTTTCCAGCGGAAATTATTGCGGATCGTGAGCAGCGCTTGACAAATAGCCTGCTTTACAATTTCGCGATGGGAACTTTGTATGGACTTTCCTATCCGAAGGAGCCGAAGCTCAGTGAACTGCCATTGACAGAGCAGATCTATGTGGCGCAGAAGAAGGCGATCGAGGAGGCGGCAAAGCGCGGAAGCTGCGTATTCATCGGCAGATGTGCTGATTATATTCTGAAAAGCCGTCCGGATGTACTGCGTGTCTTTGTTTATGCGGATCGTGATATCCGGCTTCGCCGCGCGATTGATGAGTACGGGGATCTGGAAGAGCATATTGATGAATTTATGCACCAGACCGACAAACGCCGCCGGATCTACTATGAAAACTATACGAATCAGCGCTGGGGCGACAGAGAAAACTATGATCTGATGCTGAACAGCGGAGATTTGGGAATTGAGAAGTGCGTGGAGTTGATTTGCCAGGCGGTGAAGTAAAAGAAGAGTGGCATTTATAGTTTCATGCAGTCGATATGAGGATATCTAAGATAACAGATGCAAAGAAGATGATTGAAATTTTTTGTAGTTATGTTATCTATATATAAAGGATCTCACCGATAGACGGTTGGACCCTTAAATGATAAGTTAAAAATAACCGCTCAAGTTTGCAGGACCGGGGCGGTTATTTTTGTGTCTTATTACTAGCTCGACCAACTTTATAGCCGAGACTAAAGCATATAAAGCATTTTGTAAAAGATATACGAGCGCAGGTTACTGGGCACGTATGCGTGCACAATAACTAGCACGGCGGCTCTGGTTTGTCAATGGGGGATTGTCTGGACGAATCCCCCTCACTATGCTATAATAAGGGGCATCAAGTCATTTTGGTTGCTTTATCGTTACTGCTCATGGCAGGTATTTTGAAAACCGGCACATGGACAGCAACATTGTATGCACGGGAGAATGAGATGAAAGAAAATATGAAAATACGAGGTCAGCTGCGGACGTATCTGCAGTGGCCGATCATACTGTCGGTATTCCTGTTGGCGGCGAACCTGGCAGTTGGGATTGTGAGCCCGGCTGCCGGTCTTGTGATGTCCGGATTTACGGTTATATATGTGCTGGTGGCACTCTGGCTGTTCATATACCGGAGAAAACGTCTGATGGGCGGACTGGTGGAGTTTTCGGCGGAGTATGCGTGGGTGCAGAAACAGCTCCTCTATGAGATGGCGGTGCCGTATGCCATCGCGGACACAGAGGGACATTTCCTCTGGTTGAACCACTCCTTTTCGGAGATCGTCGGGGAAGATAAAAACTGCCGTAAGAATATCGCGGCGGTCTTTCCGGAACTGACGCGGGAATTTTTGGATGAGATGGACGAAAAAACGAGCGTTCATTCTTCATTTGACGGCAGATTTTACCGGATCGATATCCAGCAGGTGGCGCTGAGCGAGACGGAAGGTATGAAGCTTGGCGCGGTGGACGAGGACAGCGGTGAGATGCTTTTAGTGCTGTATCTCTGCGATGAGACGGAGATTCTGCGCTGCAAGCAGCAGATCAACAACCAGCGTCTGGTGGCGGGACTTATTTATCTCGACAACTACGACGAGGCGCTGGAGAGTGTCGAGGAGGTACGCCGTTCCCTGCTGGTTGCCCTGATTGACCGGAAAATTACGAAGTATTTTATGGCGATGGAAGGTATCGTCAAGAAGCTGGAAAATGACAAGTATCTGTTTGTGATCAAGCAGCAGTACACGAAAGAGATTCAGGAGAGCCGCTTTTCGATCCTGGAGGATGTCAAGACGGTTAATATCGGAAATGATATGGCTGTCACGCTGAGTATCGGTATGGGTATGAACGGCGACAGCTACATTCGCAACTATGAGTATGCGAGAACGGCGATTGATATGGCGCTGGGACGCGGCGGCGATCAGGCGGTCGTCAAGGATGGCACGAAGATCCGCTACTACGGCGGCAAATCGCAGCAGCTGGAAAAAACGACCCGTGTCAAGGCACGTGTCAAAGCGCATGCGATGCGCGAGCTGATGGATACGAAGGATAAGATGCTGATCATGGGACACAAGATCGGCGATACGGATTCCTTTGGCGCGGCGATTGGTATCTGGCGGATTGCGACCTCTTTTAATAAAAAGGCGCGGATCGTCATCAATGGGGTCAATTCTTCCGTGAAACCGATGATGGCGCGGTTTGAAAACAGCTCTGATTACCCGGAGGATCTGTTCTTAACCGGCGAGGAAGCGGCAGAGTGGGCGGATTCCAACACGATGTTAGTTGTGGTTGATGTCAACCGCCCGAGTATCACGGAGGCACCGGAATTGCTCAAGCAGATCAAAACGATCGTGGTGCTTGACCATCACCGCCAGAGCAGCGAGATCATTGATAATGCAGTGTTATCTTATGTCGAGCCGTATGCATCTTCGGCGTGTGAGATGGTAGCCGAGGTATTGCAGTATATCGGCGACGACGGCATCAAGATCAAGCCGGCGGAGGCAGATGCGATGTATGCCGGTATCGTGATTGACACAAACAATTTCATGAACCAGGCAGGTGTCCGCACCTTCGAGGCAGCGGCGTTCCTGCGTAGAAATGGCGCGGATGTCGTGCGTGTGAGAAAGTTGTTCCGCGACCGGCTGGAGGACTACCGGGCAAGAGCCGAGGCGATCCAGAAAGCAGAGATTTATCACGGCGCGTTTGCGATTTCCGTGTGTCCGTCCGAGGGGCTTGAAAGTCCGACCGTGGTCGGCGCGCAGGCGGCAAATGAGCTTCTGGATATTGTAGGCATCAAGGCGTCATTTATCCTGACGCAGATGGGTGACACGATCTATTTCAGTGCGCGTTCGATCGATGAGATCAACGTGCAGATTATCATGGAGCGCTTAGGCGGCGGCGGACACCGCACGATTGCGGGCGCACAGCTTAAGGGTGTGACGATCGATGAAGCCAGAGAGAAATTAAAAGATCTCATTACGGATATGATGGAGAAAGGAGAAATATAACGATGGAAGTTGTATTATTAGAGGATGTAAAGGCACTTGGCAAAAAAGGTCAGATTGTAAAGGTAAGCGACGGCTATGGACGCAACTTTATTCTGACAAAGAAACTGGGAATCGAGGCAACACCGAAGAACTTAAATGATCTGAAGCTGCAGAAGGCAAATGAGGCGAAGATCGCGGCAGAGCACCTGGCAGCAGCGAAGGATCTGGCAAAACATCTGGAGGATAAGTCCATCACCCTGTCCATCAAGGCAGGCGAGGGCGGAAAAGCATTCGGCTCTGTTTCTTCCAAGGAGATTGCAAAGGCGATCAAAGATCAGTTAAATCTGGATATTGACAAGAAGAAACTGGTTCTGCCGGAGCCGATTAAGACCTTTGGCACACACGAAGTTCCGATCAAGCTTCACAAAGAAGTAACCGGAAAACTGGCAGTAAAGGTTGTAGAAGCTTAATATGGAGGACTGAATCATGGATGAAGCCCTGATAAAGCGGGTTCTCCCGCACAGTGTAGAGGCGGAACAGTCAGTCATCGGATCCATGCTTATGGATCGGGAAGCAATTATCGCGGCGTCTGAGATTATCACAGGCGCCGATTTTTACCAGCACCAGTACGGCGTCATGTTTGAGTCGATGGTCGAGCTTTTCAATGAAGGAAAGCCGGTCGATCTGGTGACGCTTCAAAATCGGCTGCGCGAAAAAGATGTTCCGCCGGAGGTCAGCAGCCTGGACTTTGTCCGGGATATCATGACATCTGTGCCGACCTCGGTCAATGTCAAATCGTATGCCAATATCGTGCGGGAAAAGGCAGTCCTGCGCCGTTTGATAAAAGTGAATGAGGAGATTGAAAACCTCTGTTACGGCGGAAGGGACAAGCTGGAGGATATTCTGGCGCACACGGAGAAATCGGTGTTTGACCTGCTTCAGAGCCGCGGAGGCGGAGAGTTTGTGCCGATCCGCCAGGTGGCGTTGAATGTTCTGGAAAAGATTGAGGCGGCGTCGAAGAGCAACAGCACCGTCACGGGTATTCCGACCGGATTTATCGATCTGGATTACCGGACGTCGGGATTCCAGCCGTCCGATTTTATTTTGATTGCGGCGCGTCCTTCGATGGGTAAGACGGCGTTTGTTCTGAATGTCGTCGAGCATGTGGCGGTCAAAAAAGGGCTTCCGTGCATGGTATTCAGCCTGGAAATGTCGAAGGAACAGCTGGTCAACCGTATGCTGTCGATGGAGTCGAATGTCGATTCCCAGAAGCTGCGTACCGGTACGCTGACGGATTCCGACTGGGATGCCGTCGTGGAAGGCATCGGTACGATCGGAAGTTCCAAGCTGATCATCGATGATACGCCGGGTATCTCGATCTCGGAGCTGCGCTCGAAATGCCGCAAGGTGAAGCTGGAGTACGGTTTAAGCCTTGTCATTATCGACTATTTACAGCTGATGAGCGGCAGCGGAAAGAGCGGAGAGAACCGCCAGCAGGAGATTTCGGAGATTTCCCGTTCACTAAAGGCGCTGGCGCGAGAGCTGAATGCGCCGGTTATCTCCCTGTCGCAGCTTTCCCGTGCCTGCGAGACACGTCCGGACCATCGCCCGATGCTTTCGGATCTGCGTGAGTCTGGTGCGATTGAGCAGGATGCCGATGTGGTTATGTTTTTGTACCGTGATGATTATTACAACAAGGATACGGATACGCCGAATATCGCGGAGGTAATCATTGCCAAACAGCGTAATGGTCCGATAGGAACGGTGCAGCTGATGTGGAGACCGGAGCTGACGAAGTTTGCGAATTTGGCGAAATAGGGTCGCTGGGGGACGGGACTGGAGAAAAGGAATGGAAGATGCTTGAATTAATACAGAAATCAGATGTGGCGGATTTAGATACAGTTCGCCATTTTTATCGCGCGTTAGCGGGAACGGAGTTCTGCGCGTGGACGGATGCCTATCCGGGGGAGCCGGAGCTGCAGTCGGATGTTTCAAGAAATTCGCTGTTCTGCATCCGGGATGATGCGTCAGGAGAGATCGCGGGGGTGGTTTCGATCGATGATGATCCGGAGGTAGAGTCAATTCCGTGCTGGTCAAAGGAGCTGCAGCCGTCGGCGGAGATTTCCAGACTGGGTGTGGCGGAGAAGTATCAGAACCGCGGGATCGCGCGGGAGCTTCTGGCAGGTGCGATGGAGGAGCTTAAAAAGCGCGGCTGCAGGAGCGCCCATATGCTGGTGGCAAAGGACAACGTGAAAGCACTGCGTTCGTACCAGAAGCTGACATTTGTAAAGGTTGGCGAGTATGTGCTGCAGGGGCATGATTACTGGTGCTTTGAGAAGAAGCTATAGAATGGAGAGGGGAAATTTAATCCCCTCTTTTTATTTATGTCATTCATTCGCCTTCTACCGTCAGCGAGATGGCATTTAGCTACGATATGGTAATCGTTCCGATCGATGGAGAAGGAGTTCCGGAACTGGTTTTTTATGTAAATGCTATTCATATTTAGTTTGAACCCCGCATATAGTAGTAGTAAGGTACCGGGGAGGACAAGCAGAATGAATAAGAACAAGCATTACCTGATTTCGGATGCTTCCAGACAGGTGCAGGTGGAGGCTCACGTGCTCCGGTACTGGGAGGACGAGCTGGGGCTTCCGATTCCGAGAAATGAACTGGGGCATCGGTACTATACGGAGTTTCATATCCAGCTGTTCCGTCAGATCAAGCAGTTGAAGGAACAGGGGTACCAGTTGAAAGCCATACGGGGAATCCTCGGAAAAGTGGAAGAAAATCAGAAAACAGAACCGGAAGCGCTTTTGGAAGCGCAGGCACAGGCGGTTTTCCGGGAAACGGGAACAGGAGAGCGTAACATGAGCAGGCAGGAAAATATGGAAATGAAAAAAAATACAGAGGTAGAAAACAAGGAAACAGAACTGCCGCAGGCAGAGGTTTCCCAGCCTCTGGCGGGGGAGAAAATGCGCCAGTTTCAGGAGATCATGAACCAGGTCATCGGGCGCGCGATCGAGGAAAACAGTGAAAAACTGAGCCAGGATGTTAGCTATCTGGTGCATGATAAATTGATGAAGGAGCTGGAATACCTGATGCGGGTCTCTGATGAGCGGGAGGAAGAGCGCTTCAAGCGCCTCGACGAGGTCATCCGCGCGTATCAGCGGGAAAACCAGGGGCGAGCGGAAGCAGCAGCGGCTGCGCCAGGGCGGTTTCCATTTTTCCGGTCCCGTGTAAAGAAAAAGAAATTTGGACGGAATGGGAATAAGATGTGATAAGTTCTGCAAAAGGGCATAAAAAAACCTGTCGGAAACGACAGGCTTTTTTATGTAGATATTTCGTTTTTGTTTGTGTTTAATTAGCCCTGCTCGATAGCGCCGGTCGGACATACGCCTGCACATGTACCGCAGTCGATGCAGCTGTTAGCGTCGATATCGTATTTGCCATCTCCCTGAGAGATTGCTCCAACTGGACATTCGCCAGCACAGGAACCACAACTTACACAAGAATCAGTAATTACAAATGCCATGATAAAATCCTCCTTTTATATTTATGCGTTTGGCTATATTCTATACTAAAAATGCGAAATATTCAAGGAGAAATTGATGGTTTTCATGTTCTAAAATAAAAGCAATGGAAAAAACCGATTTTTCTGGAAGTCAGTATTCCTACAGGGTCGAGAGCGTTGAGAGCGCGTGCTCCCGGACGATCGTCTCATAATGCTCCTCATAGTATGCCTCAAATGCATTCGGGGCAGCGGCAGTCTTTAATGGTTCGCTGTACTCGGACAGGAGATTGCACAGGCGGTTGAATGCGTCGGTGCTGTCGGCTGTCTGGCGGACAACAAGGTAGTAACGACCATCGGACGGGTGTTTATAAAGCGTGTTCGGTGTTTCGCAGACTGGAGCTGCGATGCGCGCTGCCCGGCAGACCTCGTCGAGGGAGCCGAAAGTAAAAATACGCGCTGCCGGCAGTTTGGAACCTGGCTCTGCATTTTCAGTGGAAGGCGCGTCCGAACCGGTCAGCGGGCTTGCGGCGGTATTTTTGCCATTGTCAGTAAATAGGCTTAAAAGCCCGTCCGCGCCCTCTAAAAGCTCGTTGGCAAGCGCTGTCAGAGGCTCGTCCTCGTTTCCCGGGGAAAAGCGTGAAAAGCGGGTGTCCAGCTCTTCCGGGTCCTCGATCTTGGTAATGATCAGCATGATGCTCTCACTGGAGAGCGGAATTGCTTCCACCATCAGAGGAATATCGTCCGCCTCGAAGCCGACTTCATTCGATGCCTTCTGGATCATTTCATGGAACAGTTTTTTCGCCTTTTCCGTGCCATAGGCGAGTTCGCCCAGATTTAAGTTGCGGGCGCTCAGATCGCTGCTTGTCAGGGTGCAGCGGATCTGGTTTTCGTTGATGCGTTCTATTTTCATGGATTTTCACTTCCTTGTCTTTTGGGTGGTTAAGATACCGAATGCTTCGTGCTTCGCACTTCCGCAATTTTGCAAGACATTCGTAAGCCGCTCATTTTTCTGCGGAAAAAGGCTGCTTACTCATGTTTTGGACTTTGGAACCTTGGTATTCATCATACTATATAATATAATCACTTGGCAATTTGAATATGAAAAAAAAGCATAAAATCTTTCTAAAAACGGTTGCGGGAACCGAGGGGATCGTATACAATGAATCTTGAGAGGTGGTATAGACCGAAAGGAGGCGCGGTACGGAAGCAGCCGTTCTATTTGGAAAATACCAGCTGGAACGTGTGATCGGACGCGGTCGGAGCGGAACTGTTTTTTTAGCCAGGCATCTGGGGCTTGATGAAGAGAGAGCGATTAAGCGTGTCAGGCGGACAGAGAGCGGTTTCATTCAGGAAGCAGCGCTTTTGAAGCGGCTGCGCCATCCGGGAATCCCGATCATCTACGATCTGGAAATTGACGAAAATTATTATTATCTCATCGAGGAATATCTGTGCGGTGAGTCGTTGTATGCCCGAATTGAGAGAACGGGCAGTCTGCAAACGGGAGAGCTTATCCGTCTGGGAATTGAGCTTTGCCGGATCATGAATTATCTGCATTCATTCAAACCAAATCCAATCTTATATTTAGATCTCCACCCCGGGAATCTTCTAATCTGCCGGGAACAATTAAAATTGATTGATTTTGATCAGGCGGCATTGGCGTCTTTGAGCCAGGAACGATCTGTTTGCTATGGAACAAAAGGCTTTGCAGCCCCCGAACAGTACGAGGGAGGGACTCTGGATGAGAGGACCGACATCTATGCCATTGGCGCCCTCCTGTACTATATGGGGACAGGGCATGCCCCAGAGGGGGAGATAAAAGCAGGACAGGGAAGCTGTCGGGGAGATCTGTACATTCTTATGGGGCGATGTCTCAGAATAGAGAAAAAAGAGCGCTGCCAGAGTGTCCGTGAAGTGTTAGAGGCATTGGAAAAACTGGAGGCGCGCATATTTGCAGAACGTCATATACCACTTCTCAGGATTGCCGCAGCAGGCAGCCGGAGCGGAATCGGGGTTACACATACCGCACTTGGCGCGGTCCGATATCTGCGGCAGAAAGGAGTTTCCTGCCTTTACAGGGAGCAGAATGACACGGGGGCAGTCCGCAGGCTGGCATCCTGGTATGGGCTGGCGCCGGATGAACATGGAATTTATTACATGGACGGTCTGGCGTTGAAACCTAGATACAGCGATGTGGTGCAGCTGGAACAGCCGGTGTTTGAAGTGATTTTAGATGACTGCGGAACCGAGCTCCAGACGGTTCTGGAGGGGGAGTATGATTTGATTCTTTTCGTCTGTGGATTGCAGCCGTGGGAGAAAGAAGATTCTCTGCGGGCGATCCGGTTTCTGGGAGCAGAAGAGGGACTCCAGATTTTATTAAATCACAGAAAATGCGGGCGGGATTATCTTCCGGAGGAGGTCCGGCATCTTAGGTATCTGCGGCTTCCGTTTTTAACCCCGCCGTTCGATGCAGGCGGAAGGCGGGGGCAGGAAAATGAGGCAGCGGAGGAGACAGAATTTTTTGAAAGGATTTTCCGGGAGGCAGCTCTCAAAAAAGGACGGGGGACCAGACAGGCAGCAAAAGAAGGGGGACTCTGGCGGAACATCCGGCGAAGGTGGGAGCGCTTTATGGGTGGATTCCCGTGGCAGTGGAAATAGGAGGAAATACAGATTAGAATCGGAAAACGGGGCGAAGGCTCAAAAGTGGGGCGAAAATTCAGGCAAAAACCAGTGCCAGACACAAAGCAGGCCGGGACAGAACGCCTGGAATGTATCGGGATAGCCGGGAGCGGACCATCGGTTGGGGTGACACACTTTTCGCTTATGACGGCAGCATATCTGTCCGGGGTTCTGTGCCGGCGAACGGCGGTTCTGGAACAAAATGAGAGCGGCTCATTTGCACAGCTTGAAAAGATATTCCGGACGGGAAAAAGAAGGGAAAAACCGGTTATAGACGGGGCAGGACAGCCGTTTGAAATTAGGGGAATTTTTTTCTATCAAAAGGCTGAACGTGCAGAATGGTACGATTGTTCGGAAAGGGGGATGGAGGCGATGGTGATCGACTTCGGAGCCTTGACACAGAAGAATCAGGATGCCTTTTTTCGATGCAGCCGCTGTTTTCTGGTCGGTTCGGTCAGCGGATGGCAGCTGGCAGATTTTGCGGCATTGGCAGCAGAAAAGCAAAAATGGAAAAAATGGTGTGAGTATTTCGTCTCATTTGGAGAAGAGGAAGCTGTAAAAATGGCAGAGCAATATCTGGATATCCGGATCCGGCGAATCCCACTGCAGAAGAACGCATTGATGGTTACGGGAGAGTCCATGACTTTTTTTGGAAAATTCCTACGATAAGCGAGGCAGACCTGGGGTTATAAATTACCGATTATCTCCGAAAGGTCAAAAGTTAAAAGGGGCTGTTTTCGCGGAATGGAGAAGGTGTGGAATGGTAGTGAGAAAAAGTAAAAAAGAAGAGGCAGAGAGGAGGCGTAGGGAACAGCAGAGAATATTTGTCGAGGGATTACAGCGATATAAAAGCAAAGGAATCCAGATTTTAATTGATGGGAGGGAGTGCAGGCCAGAAGAATACAGGAAGCTGTGTGAGTTCCGGGAGGACGGCTCGTTTTATATGGCTGATTACGTCGGAGCGGAGACAGGAGTGCTGACAGAGATACATTTTGACCGGGTTTACAACCGGTGATAAGAGAGGTGCCGTTTTGTCCGTATCTGGACAGTCCGCCGGATTTTTCTTTCGGAGAAAATGGTGAGAACTGTTTAGATGGTGCTATTACAGTTACTGGACACGTATGCGTAAACAGTAACCTATTACAGGGAAAATGAAAGAGGAGTTAAGAAAAAAGTCAACATTCCATGGAGCTGGTGTGATATAATAAGGGCACTTAGCGAGGTATTTTCGAGCTTAGTGCTTATGGTATTACCTTAACATACACCGGAGGAAAACATGGAAAGAGGAAGATCAAGGAAAGCACGTTCGGGCTGTCTGGGACGGATTTTCGGGTTTGTGCTGTTTTTAATCGTGGCAGCCGTTGGCGTGATTGCAGCGGTCAAATATATGCCAAGCCGGGAGAGGGCGGATCTGGATGCTCTGTACGCGGCGGGCGGCAGCGACCGGGTGGCGCTGTATCTGAACTATGAACGTCAGGAGGAGAGCGGGGTCTACGTGGACGGTCAGACATATCTGCCGGCTGCGTGGGTAGATGCGAACTTAAATGAACGTTTTTACTGGGATGCCAATGAGGAAATACTGGTGTACGCCCTGCCGGAGGAGATCGTGAAAAGCGACGAGACGACAGTGGATGAGGACGGAAAAAAGATCCTTTACCGGGATGGCGATGCAGTTTATCTTTCACTGGCTCTGATTCAGCAATACACCGATGTGCGTCTGCAGGCGTATGATGGTGAGGCACAGAAGCGGGTTTTCGTGGAAAATAACTGGGATCCGGTTACGGTGGCAGATGCGGCGTGGAGCGCCAAGATCCGCTTAAGAGGCGGCTTGAAAAGCCCGATTGTGACTGAGATAAAGCGCGGCGGGACAGTGACGGTGCTGGAACAGTATGACAACTGGGCGAGAGTCATGACACCGGACGGTCATATTGGATATATGCACAAGTGGAAGATGAAAAATCTGCATGAGGAGACGTTAAAGAGTGATTTTACTGCTCCGGTCTACCAGAATATTTCACTGGATCAGAAGATTGTGATGGTCTGGCATCAGGTAACGATCGCGGCGGCAAACCAGGCGATGGATTCTCTGATTGCAAAGACGAAAGGTGTCAATGTCATCGCGCCGACGTGGTTTACGCTTAGCAGCAACAGCGGCGCGTATGAATCTCTGGCAGATAAGTCCTATGTGGATCGGGCGCATGAAAAAGGTCTGCAGGTCTGGGCGGTACTCGACAATTTCAGCCGCGAATGCAGCAAGAACGTGCAGGCGGAGGTGCTTCTTTCCAGGACGTCTGTGCGCGAAAAACTGATTGAAAATATGATGACAGAGGCGGATCGTTATGGATTTGACGGTATCAATCTGGATTTTGAGAGTTTGAAGACGGCGGCGGGCGTCCATTACATTGAGTTTATCCGCGAGCTGTCGGTTTCCTGCCGCAAGAAAGGGCTGGTGCTGTCGGTCGATAACTATGTTCCGGCGGTATATAACCGTTTCTATAACCAGAAAGAGCAGGGCAACGTCGCAGATTATGTGATTATCATGGGTTATGATGAGCACTATGCAGGCGGTGAAGCCGGTTCTGTTTCTTCGATCGGATATGTCGAAAACGGCATTAAAGATATGCTTTTCCTGGTTCCGAAGGAAAAGGTAATCAACGCAGTTCCGTTCTACACAAGGCTCTGGACGGGAAGCGGCGACAATGCGTCCTCCCGTGCGATGGGAATCTCCGAGGCGACAAAATGGGTGTCGGAGAGCGGCATGGATCTGACCTGGGATGATTCGGCTGGTCAGTATTACGGCAGGCTGGACAGCCAGAACGGCGAACAGCAGCTCTGGATGGAGGAGACAAGGTCTCTGGGACTCAAGATGGATTTAATCAAGAAATACGACCTGGCAGGCGTAGCCGGATGGCGGCTGGGGCTGGAAACCAGCGACGTCTGGGATGTGATTGGCTGGGAGTAGAGACAATTTAATTAAGATTCAATGATTCAAAGTAGGGTGGAAGTCTCATGCGGGAGCGTGGGGCTTCTGCTTTTTTATGTAATAGGAAATTCCTTGGAATCCCCTATTACACAAAAAGGCACTAACGTGCCAATGATGCGCACTCGCGCGAAGATGTAGTTTGTCGCAAGCGACCGCGCTCGGCGCGAGAATGTGCCAAGGCACATTCTTCTTTATAAAAAAGAGCGTCTTGGACAAAAAACCTCCGGGCGGAAAGATTGATTCATCCGCCTGGAGGTTATTAAAACATCAAAAATATTGTTTTGTCTGGGAGAAATGTGATTATTCTGCCTCTTTTGCCTGATCGATCAGGTTGGTGTAGAAAGCAAGAAAACTGTCATCACCTTCAGCGATCATAGCTTCCGGATGGAACTGTAAGCTCATCACGTAGTCTTTATCTTCTCTGACGATTGCTTCGATGATTCCATCTGGAGCAGTAGCAACGACTTTCAGGTTGTCACCTAACTGATCGACTGCCTGATGATGCCAGGAGTTTACAGTGTAGGTGCCTTCTCCGCCAAATGCGGCAGCAACGATGTTATCTTTGTCTACGGTAATCTCATGTTTTGCGAATACCTTACGGTCCGGATCGCGATGTTCGATATCGGACGGATTCTGAGTCGGAAGATCCTGATATAAGGTACCGCCGCTTAATACGTTTAAGAACTGCATGCCACGGCAGGTGCAGAGCATCGGGATATCCTCATCGAGAGCTGCCTTGATTAAAAGAGAATCAGAAGTATCTCTGACTTCGTTTACAGTCTCTAATTTTTCGTTTGGCTCTTCGCCGTAGTAGCTCGGATCAATATCTTCGCCGCCGGTCATAACCAGAGCATCGATTTCTGCCAGAGCATTTTTCGCGTCATCCTCGGTTTTGATCTGAGGAAGATAAATTGCTTCGCCGCCAGCTTTGGTAACGGCATCTATATATAACTGTGCATCTTCGTCGATTTCGTCGGCATTCCATGAAACGCCGACTTTGACTTTCTCTTCTTCGTCATTCGCCGCTTCTTCGGCAGTCTCTGCTTCGCCTTCTGTCTCGGTTACTTCGGCTTCAGCCGCTGTTGTATCGGCTGCCGGTTCAGACTTTGTTCCACAAGCTGTTAAAGAAAAAGCCAGGGATAAAGAAAGAAGCACTGCACTGGTCATCATTTTAATTTTTCTCATTCGAATTTCCTCCCTAATACAAATTGTCCTCCCAAACATGGCTGGATTCTAACATAAAACAGTCATAAAAATACAAAAAGATACATAAAATTACATAATAAAATAAAATAATTTTTAATGCTACCTAAAATACATAATATAATTTTGTAGATATACGAAAAATGAGCGAAAATAAGGAGGCGTAAATGGAAGCGAAGAATTGAGTAGGGAGGAGTACGGGGAAAAGCCCTGATAACAGAAAGTTATACCTTCATTCCCTTTCTTAATTGGATTTTCCCCGCAGGCAGGCGTTACAATAAGGACGGAAAAAACAGACGGGCAGCCGGGTCAGGGCTGCGGGGCTGATAGAGATGGCGGAGTGCAGGAAAGACTCCGAGAGAATATGACAAACCAAATGGAGGAAATCAAAACATGGGGAAATCACTTACCAGAAAGATTATTGAGTCACATTTCGTATCGGGCGATATGACGCCGGGCAAAGAAATTTTTATCAAGGTGGATCAGACATTGACACACGATATCAATGCCGTTATGACTTATCTGGCATTCGAGGCGATCGGGCTGGACCGTGTCCGCACGGAGTGCAGCGTCAGCTACCTCGATCACAATTTATTATATGTAGATAATAAGACGCCGGACGACCACATTTATTTGCAGTCCGCAGCAAAGAAATTCGGCGTGTATGTGTCCAGACCGGGCAACGGCATCTGCCATACCGTTCATGTATCCCGTTTTGGTGTGCCAGGCAAGGTATCGATGGGCGGAGACAGTCACACACCGCATGGCGGCGCGATCGGTATGCTGTGTATCGGTGTCGGCGGCATGGATGTAGCAACGGCGATGACGGGTGTTCCGATGCGTCTGACGATGCCGAGAGTCGTCCGTGTCAACCTGACCGGTAAATTAAGACCGGGCTGCAACTCGAAGGAAGTTATCCTGGAAATGCTTCGCCGCGTGACCATCAAGGGCGGTCTGGGAAATGTATATGAGTACGTGGGACCGGCAGTTGCCGAGATGGAGATTCCGGCACGTGCGACTATCGCAAACATGGGTGCGGAAATGGGCGCGACCACTTCCATTTTCCCGGCAGATGCACAGGTAAAGAGATTTCTGGCTGCACAGGGACGTCCGGAAGCATACACAGAGCTTCTTCCGGATGAGGACGCCGAGTACGACGAGACGATCGATATCAATTTAAGCGAGTTAGAGCCGTTGATCGCATGTCCGCACCAGCCGGACAATGTTATGCCGCTGCATCAGGCGGAAAAGAAGAGAGTACAGCAGGTATTTATCGGAAGCTGTACCAATGCAAGCTATGCCGATATTGCAAAAGCAGCACTTGTATTTAAGGGACATCATGTGAATGAGGATGTAAGCTGTACCTGTGCGGTTTCTTCCAAGCAGGTGTACCGTCAGCTGATGCGCGATGGATATGTGGAGATGCTTCTGGATGCAGGTGTCCGTCTTTTGGAGATTGCCTGTGGTCCGTGCTGCGCAATCGGTCAGACTCCGGCGACCGACGGTGTGGCAGTCCGCACCTCCAACCGTAATTTCAAGGGACGTGCCGGAAATCCGACCGCGAAGATTTACCTTGTCAGCCCGGAGAGTGCTGCGGCAACTGCGATTGTGGGAACTTTCGCAACGGCAGAAGATATTATGGGTGAAAATGTGAAGATTCTGGATACCATCCATGAGCCGGATCAGTACGATATTGATGATTCGATGATTCTGCCGCCACTGTCACCGGAAGAGGCTGCCAAGGTGGAGATTGTCCGCGGACCGAATATCAAGTTTCTTCCGGTTCCGGAGCCGCCGCAGGAGACACTGGATGCTCCTATCAGCTTAAAAGCCCGTGATAATGTATCCACCGATGATATTACACCGGCAAGTGCTGAGTTCAGCAGCATGCGTTCCAATATTCCGCTGATGTCCCAGTATTGCTATCACCGCTATGATCCGGAATTTGCAGCCCGTGCGAAAGAAATGGGACAGAGCATCATCATCGGCGGTGAAAACTATGGACAGGGTTCCTCCCGTGAGCATGCGGCTATTAATCCCATGTATCTGGGTGTAAAAGCGGTCATTGCCAAGAGTATTGCCCGTATCCATAAGGGAAACCTGGTAAATCATGGCGTAATTCCAATGTTGTTTGAGGATGGAGCTGATTATGACCGCCTGGAGCAGACAGATGAGCTTCATATCGATAACCTGCGGGAGCAGATTGCAGCACACCGTGTGCAGATTACTGATAAGACAAAAGGATTTTCCTTCTGGGTTAAATTAGAACTGACAGATAAGGAAATCGAAGTTGTCTTAAATGGCGGACAGCTGAGAACACTGAAAAAACAGCTGGAAGCAGAGAAAGAAGCGTAGTCATTTATTAATTATGCCTCCATTATATTTTTATATACAATAACTACTTATTCACCAACTTATTTATTTTGGGAAAAGGCGCCTGTGCGGATGTGCAGGCGCTTTTTCGTGCGACTTGACGGAAGAAAGACATTTGTAGTAATCTTGTGGTAGAATAAGAGTGAAGATTGTGAAAGAAATTGAGAAAAAGACATTGTTTGGAGCGCTTTTTGCGGTGATAGTCAAGGCGTTAAGTGTCCTTACGGAGAATATCGAGGTATTCGGTATAAGAATATATCTTCGCCTTTCCAGATTTGTCTGTTTGCTTCAAGATTCCATCATTGACCAAAATGGAGACTACCTTTGACACAGTATTATAGGACATGTCAAGAGCTGTAGAGGTTTTCTGAATATCAATAATAGGATTTGATTCCAAATAGGCAAACACTTTAAGAACGCTGGTACGCTGTCTCTTTGTGAGAGCATCAAATAATTTTGTGCTTTTATCGTGTAATGCAGTAAGATAATCAATTGTATGAATCGCATCTTCTGCGGAATCTGCAAAAGCCTGAAGGAAAAAAGAAATCCATTGCTCATAATCACCAGTACGTCGCACCTGAGTCATACGGTCATAGTACTCAATACGGTTCATCTTGAGGTAATAAGAAATATAGAGTGCGGGAGTAGACAGAATGCCTTTTTTCATTAGGAAGAGCGTAATGAGAAGTCGTCCAACACGTCCATTACCATCAAGGAAAGGGTGAGTGGTTTCAAATTGATAGTGGATTAATGCGGCTTGAATCAAAGGGTCAAGAGTATCATCACTATTGATATATTTTTCAAGGTCGGACATGGCTGTTAGCATATCTTCAGGATTTGGCGGAATATATCGAGCGTTTTTGAGAGTACTTCCCTGACCGCCAATCCAGTTTTGTGAATACCGGAATTCGCCAGGATTCTTTTCCTGTCCTCGCGCGCTTTCCAAAAGAACTGCATGAGTTTCTTTAATTAGACGATTGCACAGAGGTAGTGTTTTCAGCCGCTCAAGCGCAAACTCAGTCGCACGGATATAGTTAACAACATCGGAAACATCTCGATTGGTGTTGTCTTCAATCAGAGGATTCAAGATATCCTCAAGGGTGCACTGTGTACCTTCAATCTGTGAGGAAAGAAGGGCTTCTTTACGGACATACATGGAAACAAAAAGTCCCATGTTTGGTATACGGGAGGAAAGCCCTTCAAGTGTTGCTATTTTCTTGTTTGCATCAATAAGTTTCGTGAGAAGTTCACCAGATACCTCAATAGGAGGATTTGGTGGAAGCGGAGCTGGTCGAAAGGATTCATACGCCATTTCGCCTGACAGATTACTCACGAGTGTTCCTGCTCGGTTTGTCATAATTGTTTTTTCCTCCGAAAAATGGAAATTGAAATTTTTGAGGCTATTTTAGCATAGAAATTTCAAGAAATCAACTTATTGTGAAAATAAAGAACAGAAGAAATTTCAGAAAAACGGCTTTTTGTGAAATTACTCAAGCAAAATTACCTTGGAAATTTCAAGTTTAGAATTTTATATTTTGATTTTGCCTTGACCCGGACGGATTGCCGCTGGAGCTGCACGAATAATTATGGGAGAGAAAAGAGCATATAAAGTCAGAAAGCCCGGTGGAGACCGGAAGAAGCTGAAGCAGGAGCAGGAAGGTCTGAAAGTTGGGATACGGCTTATGGTGGAAGTGTATAGTTTATGACGGAAATAAAATGAACTCCTGGAGTGCAAAAAAAGCCCTCGCTGTGTGTGATACACAGTGGGGGCGTTGGTCAGATTCTTTGCATGGTATTTCATTCTTTAAGAAACGCTGCATGGTAAAGAAAAAGTGATTCAAAGTTAATGGGGGCAGAACCCATTAACACCAAGAATGAGGCAGCTAAGCCATATTTTATACAAATCCTCGCCTTCGGTAAGCTTTAACCCCGTAATTTCAATGATTTTTTGGATTCTGTAATTCATAGTGTTCCTGTGAATGTGAAGATGATTTGCTGCAGTTATTACATTGCGGAAGAAGAGGTAGGTTTGTAATGTATCTAAATAATCGGTTCCGAATTCTTGATCATAGGCCTGTAATCTGAGTATTTCTGGAAGGCAGAAATAGTTCGGCTGACTATATTTTTTCAAAGTGGAAACCAGGTAAGGCATATTGTATTCCTGAAATCGATAGATATTCTGCCTTGGATTCTGTTTCATTCCAATTCGTAGAATCTCTAAGGATTGTTCTACAGATGCACTAAATTCAATGATATTTGAAAAATGGTGACTGCAACCAGCGGCCAGATGATAAGTTTGAAAGAAGTTATCCAAGTTATTGGCAACTGATTCCAGATCTTCGGTTTCAAGAAGCAGATATAAGATATTGCCGATACAGACTGCTTTATAGGTTGGATAAATCATACCAAGATGATTTTTGTAAGCAGTGATGGAACGTTCTTGATTGTCCGATTGGTACGCATCCCGGAAGCCAATAGCCATGGTATAGAAGTGTTCTCCCGGAATCCAGCCAAATCCTTTTGCCCGTAAATTAAATTCTTCCTGATTGCGGATGCGTCCAGAAATAAGTTCAAATAGAAGATTTTCACGATAACTGAGTGCAAAGCCTATTTTATTTCGCTCTAATTCTAACGATAGGACGTTTGCCAAAATATCTAGTATTTGACAATCGCCGTCTTCAAAGGGACGTTTCTGTGGAATCACTACGATCCAACCAAAATATCGGTGCTCAATAACAATTTTTACAATCAGACGTTCTTTTTTCTTCTGGTAATTAGAATGTTCAATAAAGGCATGTTCGGTTTGTTCGATATTGGGGAGAAGTGTTTTATAGTCATATTTTTCGAATAGATCGGAGGTTACAAAATTGTGTTTGATGATGCATTGAATTAGTTCGTCATCAACTTTCTTTAGTTCGTTCAGATCAGACCAGTGAAGAACACGGGTGGATGTATCCGATAAAAATAAGGGGTTTTCGAGAAGTTCTGCACCTGTAGATAGGATGGTATTCACATCTTTACGGTTTATCAGGCATTGGCTGAGTTTGTAATGAGCTTCTTCGATTCGTCGCTCTACTTTTAGTATATGCTGCAGCTGGAATGTAAGCTCAGTTTGAATGGTAGGTTCAGCCAGCATAACATAGTTTTCGATCCAATCAGGGATTTCTGTGTCATCTGTGCCGTTCGGCAAAATGATCCAAAGTATATTTTGGTTGTCTTTGGGGATTTGAAGGCAATCATCAGAATGAATAATATATGCGGTAGCTTCTGTAAATGTTTCTCTTACAGGGAGGTTGTTTTGAACGTGAAAAATTGGGGAATCCGGGTAGCGGATGCTTTCTTTTTTTAAAGCGTGATAAGCAGAAAGCTTTTGCATGAATGATAGGAATGATAGCATAAGGGACTCCTTTCTACTTGTGCATTCTGCACAAGATGTTTTTTTGATATTGTATCAGATATACGAAGTAATCAGTTTATATTTTTTTTATAATCTGTTCATCAAAATAATTATTCTTAATCCTCATTTTATTACATTATTTTGATTTTGGCTACGGATATTTATATTCAACATTGATTGAAAAATCAGGAAGGAGTTGGAAGTATGGAAGAATTCTATTTGGTTAATGGTAAAATTCTGGATGTAAGAACAGGAAAATTTATCAAGGCAGATTTAAAAATTACTGGTAAGCAAATTGCATCAGTTCAGGAAAAGGCGCCGACTGAAGCAAAGAAGGTGGACTGCAGTGGAAAATATCTGATTCCAGGTATTATGGACGCTCATGTGCATCTTGTATGGGAAGGAACAGCCAAGGACCCCATGTATGAGACTGTACGGGATGGAAACTATTTAAATTTTGCCAAAGGTGTTTCTTCGGCGGAAAAATCCTTAAAGAACGGGGTAACGACTGTACGCGATTTGGGCTGTAATGATGATTGCTCGATTCCTCTGGCAAGAGCTGTGAATATTGGACTGATTAAAGGAAGTCATATTGTTCCGGCGGGAAGTGCAATTCAAGGTTCCTATGGACATTGTCCGATGATTGGCTATATTGCGAATACAAAGGAGCAGTTGATTGATAAAATTAAACGTTTGAAAGGTTATAATATCGAGATGAGCATTCCACCACTTCATTGGATTAAGATCATGGCGAGTGGAGGCGCAGCTGGATTGGAAGATGTAGGTCCATGTATGTATTCACCGGATGAGTTGAAGGCGATTACATATGAAGCACACCGTCTAAATATGAAGGTCGCAGCACATGCGCTTTCACGAGATGCTATTTCAAAATGTATTGATGCCGGAATTGATACAATTGAGCACGGAGGTGCATTAGATGAAGAACTTCTTCATAAGATGAAAGAAAATGGGCAGGTGTGGGTTCCGACTCTGCAGGTATATAAAGAACTGGCTCGAGGAAAAGGAATGATCGCAGATGTTATCGTAGAGAAGGCATCAGCTGTTGAGGAAAATCAAAAAAAGGCTTTTTCAGCAGCCATGAAAATCGGTACGAAGATTGTTGCGGGAAGTGATGCAGGTTCTCCGAATTTCGGCCCGCACCCATCCATATTTAAAGAATTAGTTGCAATGCAGGAAAATGGAATGTCAGCTGCTCAGGTGATTCGCTGTGCAACTTTGGCTGCAGCGGAGGAACTAGGGGTGAAAGACAGAGGTGTTTTAGAAGAAGGAAAAATTGCAGACATTGTAGTTCTGGATGCCAATCCATTGGTAGATTTACATGCGTTTACAGAACATTTATCGGCGGTATATAAAGAAGGTCTTTTAGTATAGAATATGGAAAATGATATTGACATTAAAGGAGGATACATTATGCATGAATTAATTGCTCAGCCTAAAATGCTTCTGGTTGTTATTGTTTATTTACTTGCTCTGGTTGGAACGGGAGCTTATTTCGCAAAGAAAGCAGCTGTAAAAAAAGAAGGAAAAGAAGATTTTTTCTTAGCAGGAAGAGGCCTTGGAAAGATTGTAGCAGTTGGTACGATTTTGGCTACATATACAGGTGGTGGTACAGTAACCGGTGGTGGAAATAGCCTAGCTTTTAATTATGGATTGTGGAGTGGTTTGTTTTTTACGATTTGTCCGGTTATCAGTATGAGTGTTTTATGTTATCTGACCCCTAAAATCCGGGAAAGCAACTGCTACACGGTATCACAGCTTCTTGAAACGAAATATGGTTCTAAAGCTAGAACAATATCAGCGGTTATCATAGCACTTGCGATGGTTTCTATCGTTTCTTATCAGTATCGAGGTCTTGGATTTATTTTAAACGCTACAACTGGTATTCCAACTACTTATTGTACAATAATCTGTTGTGCACTTGTTATTGTACTAGCCCTTTCTGGTGGATTGAAGACAGTTGCTACGACAGATGCAATGTCCGCATTTTTGATGGTAGGTGGCCTTGCAATTGGCTTGCCTGTTTTAATTAG
Organism: Clostridium sp. AF35-15; assembly: GCF_003477745.1. Taxonomy (NCBI): domain Bacteria; kingdom Bacillati; phylum Bacillota; class Clostridia; order Eubacteriales; family Clostridiaceae; genus Clostridium; species Clostridium sp. AF35-15. The sequence goes on from NZ_QUDY01000007.1 coordinate 42,324, forward strand.
TACAGTAGGTGGCTGGGATTGGGTTATTTCTTCTGCACAGGCCAACGATCCGGAAAGCCTTACGTTCTTCGGCGGTCAGACGCTTCTTAAATGGGTTGGCGGATATCTTCCGCTGATTCTTCTGACTTGTTCCGATCAGAACTATTATCAGAGAATTGTTGCAGCGAAGGATGTAAAAACAGCTCGTGTTGGTCTGATGGGCACTATGCTTGCTTGTTTTGTTATTATGCCGGTTGTTGCATGCTATGCATTCATTTCACGTCAGTATTTTGGAACCAGTATTGCAGCAGGACAGGCATTGATCGGTGCGGCAACACTTCTTCCTACGATTGTGGGCGGCATCGTACTTTCCGCAGCAGCAGCATTTACCATTACAACAGGTGATTCATATCTGTTATCTGCAGCAGCTAACTTCTGCATCGATTTATATAGTAAAATCAATCCGAATGCAACAGAGAAAGAAGAGCTTAAAGTCAGCCGTGCGTTCATTTTGATTGCAGGTGTTGTCGCTTATATTATTCTGACTTTCTTCCCATCGATTCTTGCAATTCAGTATTGGTCCTATACTATTTATGGAGCAGGAATTACACCGGCAGTTGTTGGAGCACTTGTATGGAAAAAAGCTACAAAAGCGGGAGGCATTTCATCTATGATTATTGGATGTGGATTAAGTATTATCTGGGAGGCAACCGGTTCTCCATTTGGATTACAGACAATTTTTGTTGCATTCCCGATTGCTTTGATTACATTAGTTGCGGTATCCTTAGCTACACAGCCAAAAAGTGAATGAAGTTAATGGGGTCAGACCCCATTAAGCGTTCAAGATTTCTTGGGAGAAATACTTCAAAGACAACATCAAGGTATAAGAAAAGCAGGTGAGGGGATCTTAAATGGTTTGCTCACCTGCTTCCTTTTTTGCGGATGCAATGACCGAATCCGGCAAATCCATCTTTTGAACGGATGGACAATTTAGGACCATATACCTTGCATCATGGGTTCGGATATGTTACATTTATCATATCAAGCATATATTTTTCTTTGTAAACATTTCAAGTATATCTTACATTCCAATCTAATTATGAATCTGAGAAAATCTTATGCATATCCAATTAAGTAACAATTGAAAAGCAGGAGATTTTCGATGGATTTTGCTCTGACTGTGAGGTGACGGGAGTGTTACAAAGCAGAAGAAATTCTCCTGACAGAAAGGAGAATTTATGAAAAAAGGAACTTACGCAAGAGCAAGGCGGGATCACAAGGACACGTTATTTCGGATGATATTCAGTACGAGGGAAAGTCTGCGGAGTTTGTACAATGCAGTGAACCATTCGAATTATGCAGATCCGGCGGAACTGGAGCGCGTGGCGGTTCATCTGCGCGAGGGAAAGACGCTGACGGAGTCGCGAAAGCTGGCAGCGGCGGAAGTCGGGCAGTAGGAATTAAACTGGGTGCGAAAAAATAAAAAGTTTATCAGCGAAAGCGTAGAAATGAAAATGAGCACCCTGGAAATGAAAGACTCAAAAATCGGCATGTGACTCAAACTTAAAATTTGAATGACTCATTTATGAGCGCATAAAAGCTCATAAATGAGTCATTTTTTGCACTCTGAAAAGAAATGAGACAAGAACGGGTCATTTCTGGAAGATCATCAAAAAAATAAATAAAAATTTTAAGTCGACAAAAACCTTGTATTTACAAGGAGAATCTCGATTTTTTTGGAAAATAAAAAATAAAAATATTAAATAAAATCGAAAAACGTAAAAGTTGGCACGGAACTTGCTGTATATATGAGTATCAAGCAAAAGTATCAAGCAAAAAGAAAAATATATTACATGGAGGGAACACATTATGAAAGTTGGCGTATTGAAAGACATCAAAGTAGGCGAGTACCGTGTCATCGCAACCCCGGCAGAGGTAAGCATGCTGGTAGGTGACGGCAATGAGGTTTACGTTCAGAAGGGCGCGGGCGAAGGTTCTGGATTCTCGGATGAGGCATATGTGAAAGAGGGCGCGAAGCTGGTTGATACAAAGGAAGAAATTTATGCAACCTGCGATTTCGTCGCAAAGGTAAAAGAGTTTGAACCGTGCGAGTACAAACTGCTCCGTGAAAACCAGATCGTATTTACCTGCATCCATCCAGCAGCACATCCGGAAGAGGTACAGGCACTTCTCGACAGCAAGTGTATTGCATTTACCGCAGAAGATTCCCACCGTTACGGTTCACCGAACTGTGAGGCAGCTGGTAAGGCGGGTGCACTCTTTGGCCTGGAATCCCTGCTTTCCATCAACGGCGGCAAGGGCAAATTCGTCAACGGTCTCGGCGGTGCTCCGGGCGTTAAGGCGCTGGTCATTGGAGGCGGCGTGGTAGGACGCGCAGCAATCTCTGTTCTTCATGCGCTGGGCGCGTGGGTAACGGTTATGGATATTAATATCGGAACCCTGCGCGATATCGGAAAACAGTTCAATGAGGAAGTCAACACCCAGATTTCCAACCGTTATAATCTGAAAAAGATTTTACCAGAGATAGATGTCGTATATAATTGTGTTAGATGGCCGAAGGATGCCAAAGAATACATGATCGACCGCGAGATGGTCCGCTCGATGGAGAAAGGTTCCGTTATCGTAGATATTAGCAACGATTATGGTGCAATCGAGACATTCCATGAGACCACCCATGAAAATCCGCGCTACATCGAAGAAGGTGTCGTACATTATTGCGTAAGCAACATTCCGGGTGCAATTTCCCAGTCTACCTCGATCGCATACGCAGCATCCGTACTGCCGCACTTCAGAAGCATCATCAACAATGGTGTGGCGCAGGCGTGTGCAAAGGATGGTTTCCTGCGCCGCAGCTTAACTGCCTACAAGGGATACTTAACCCATGAGGAGACAAGTGCTATCCAGGGCAGACCGTGGGTTCGTCCGGAAGACATCTTAGAGATCGCAGATCAGAAACTGGATCTGGCTCCGTCGGCAACCAAGAGCCATTCGGATAACTTTATCAAATTAGAGAAGTGATTTTTCAGATAAAGGATACCGGCAGAACGCTTTTCGTGAAACGTATGGGGATACGGATGAAAAGCGCTCTGCCATTTGAGGGGAGAATAGAAGCGCTTCCGGATGGGAAATAGCTGGAGGCGCATTTGATACAGAAGAATAGGAGGGGTATCTGTGAGTGTTACAGACATTTTAGTGGACTTTGCGATCGCATCGTTTTTTATCGCGGTTGGTCAGCTTTTACGTGCAAAAGTGCCGTTGGTACAGAAATTTTTCATTCCGCCAAGCATGATTGCCGGATTTATCGCGCTGGCACTCGGGGCGCAGGGACTGGGAATCCTGCCGTTTTCTGAAAATATTGGTTCTTATGCAAGTGTTCTGATTATCCTGATTTTCGCAGGTGTCGGAATTAATGGATTTTCTTTCAATAAGAAAGATTTTAAAGCGGAAATTGACCGGATTGGTTCTTATTTTTCCTATAAAGTGCTGGCACAGGCGATTCAGTTCTCACTGGCACCGTTGTTTAGTATTTTAGTAATTTCGAAATTATTCCCGAACATTAACTATGGCTTCGGTCTGCTGCTGGCAGCTGGTTTCTCCGGCGGACACGGAACGGCAGCGGCTGTTGGTACCGCGTTTGAGAGACTGGGTGATCTGGATGCAATGGATATCGCGATGACCTGTGCAACTGTTGGTATTTTATCGGGTATCTTTGGCGGTCTGTTCTTCATCAAGCTGGGAACGAAAAAGGGCTGGACCAAATATATGAAAGGCTTCAATCAGATCTCCGATGATCTGCGCTGTGGTCTGGTGCCCAAAAATGAGCGCAAGTCGATGGGCGAGGAAACTATTTCATCCAACGTCCTGGATCCGCTGGCATGGCATCTGGCAGTGATGCTGATCGCATCCGGTATCGGTGTGGGACTCAGTAAGGGAATCTATGCAGCGATCGGTCTGGATCTGCCGAATTACCTGATGGCATTTTTGACCGCGATCGTGATGTTCCTCGTTTTCCGAAAAGTCGGCGTCGGTGATTATATTGATGAAAATGTAGTGGGACGTATCTCCGGTACTGCGACGGATTATCTGGTGTTTTTCGGAATCGCTTCCATCAAACTGGCAGTTATCGTTAAATATGCAGCTCCGCTGGCACTTCTTCTGCTCTGCGGTATTGTAATCGTAGTGGCAACTCTGATGTTCTTTGGTCCGGCGATGAACCGCGGCAGCTGGTTTGAGCGCGCGATCTTCGTATTTGGCTATTCAACGGGCGTTTTTGCGATCGGCTTCATCCTTCTTCGAATCGTTGATCCGGAAAACCGCTCCAAGACGCTGAACGATACTGCATTTGCAGCGCCGTTTACAACTCCGGCAGAGATGTTTGCGTGGTCGATGGGACCGATGATGCTCTTAAATGGCAGCCATTGGAAGTTTATCGGCATCTATTTGGTAATCATGGCAGCATGCATCATCGCAAATATCGTATTTAAATGGTGGTGGCTGAAACTTCCGCTGGATCGCCCAGGTGTGGAGGAGATCGGATAAACTTGTCTTTGCCTGTTTCCTCTGATACACTTGGAACAGGTGTAAACATAACACCGTTGTCAGGCCGGATGAACGCAGATTCAAGTCGAACGTCCGTGAGACTTAGCGCGTGATTCCGGTCAGCGGTGTTTCAGACAGGGGAGAAATGCATGGAGTTTTTAAGACAGTTATTTCATGGAAAAGGATATATTGACGGAATCACGATCATCAACCTGGATGGCGAGATTCTGTTTTCAGCAAAGTTAAATAGTAAATTTTCAAACCGGAAAGAGAGAGAAGCTTACCAGGCGCTGGTGGGACAAAATTTTTTCGATGTATTTGAAAACCTGAACGCTAAGAACAGCAGCATGATCCGGGCGATGGAGGTCGGACTGCCGGTTTACGTGGAAAACCAGCTACTTCAGACCAAGGGGCAGGAGGGCATCCATATCAGCTCTCTTTCGATTCCGATCAAGAGCGGGCGCGCCGTGGTGGGCGCGATCGATCTGTCGATGGAGGAGATGACAGACGGCGAGGAAGAGCCGGAGAGTGTGGAACTGACTTCGGAACAGATCCCGGTCGGCGGCGCTGGAAAGCTGAAAAAACACAGCGGCGCATCTTTTACGATGGAAGATATCATCGCAGTGGATGAAAAAATGAAAAATGCCAGAGACTATATACCGGTGGTGGCGGCGTGCGATCTGCCGGTTATGATCTATGGGGAAACGGGAACCGGAAAAGAGGTGTTTGCACAGTCGATCCACAATGCCAGTGAACGGAGGGATAAACCGTTTATCGCGCAGAACTGTGCGGCGCTGCCGGATACCTTGCTCGAAAGTATCTTATTTGGAACGTCCAAGGGCGCGTTTACCGGGGCAATGGAAAATAAGGGACTCTTTGAGCTGGCGGACGGCGGAACACTGTTTCTCGACGAGATCAATTCGATGCCTCTGTTTTTGCAGTCAAAGCTTCTGCGGGTTCTGCAGGACGGCAGTTTCCGCAGCCTGGGCGGCAGTGAGACGAAACGCACGAATGTGAAGATCATTGCGGCGACCAATGTGGAACCGCTTGAGGCGATCGAGAAAGGACAGCTTCGGCGCGATATTTATTATCGTCTGAGCATGATGTCGATCCGGATTCCGCCGCTGCGGGAACGGAAGGCGGATATTGGACATTTTGTCAAGTTTTATGTAAACAAACACAATGGCACGTTCCACAAGCAGGTTCAGTATGTGTCAAAGGATCTGCTAAAAAAACTGGAAGAATATGACTGGCCAGGCAATGTCCGGGAGCTGGAACACGTGATCGTTTACGGCATGAGCATGGTGGATGAGACGAGCGCCCTGCTCCAGTATAAAGACATCAAGGGAAAGCTTCTGCTGGAAAAGCAGGCGGACAGGAAAAAGGCGCCGGAAAGCCTGGAAGAAGTTCCAAAACTCTGCTCGTCGCTTCGTGAGGCGGTGGCTGCCTATGAGGAAAAACTGATTTGGCAGGCGTTGGAGGCGGCGCACGGAAATATATCTGAGGCAGCGCGGATTCTGGATGTGCCGAGGCAGACGCTGCAGAGAAAGGCGAGCCAGCTGCGGGGCGAAAAGGCGAAGGAAAAACAGGAAAAAGAAATCTGAGCGATGGAGGATAGATACGGAAAATTGAGGACGATGCGGGAAGCGGAATCAGCCCGGAAAGGATGGAACGCTCAGACAGAATAACAGGAGGAAATGCAGAAATGGAGAAATACATTGGAAAATATTCTGTAAAAGATTTTTTATATCTGATTCTGGGCGCATTTATCTACAGTATCGGCACGCACAGCTTTATTGAGACGGCGAATATTGCGCCGGGCGGTGCGGTCGGCGTGGCACTGATGTTAAACCATGTGACGAACCTGCCGGTCGGACGGCTGACACTGATGGTCAATGTGCCGCTTTTAATATTGGCGTGGTTTCATTTGAGCCGTGCCTTTGCGCTGCGGACGGCGTTTGCGTGCGGAATCTGTTCGGTGGTGCTTGACTACGTGATCGCCCCGGTCTTTCCGGTTTATATGGGCGACCAGCTTATGGGAAGTCTCTACGGCGGCATTCTGGTCGGCGTTGGCATGGCGTTCATCTTTCTGTCCGGTTCGACGACGGGCGGCAGCGATGTGGTCGGCTACCTGCTCCAGAAGAAATATCCGCATGTCTCGATCGGGCGCGCCCTGATGATGATCGATGGAATCATCCTCTCCACCTCGATCTTCGTCTTTGGAAATGTCGATGCGGCACTGTTCGGACTGATTTCCCTGTACGCGCAGACGAAGGTCATCGACATGATCATCTACGGAAATGATGCCGGAAGCGAGGCGTCGATCGTGACGAAATACCCGCAGAAAATCGCAGAACGTGTCATTAAGGAAATTGACCGTACGGTAACGCTGCTTCCGGGCAAGGGCGGCTACAGCGGCGAGGACACGACGGTGGTTTTATGTACCGTCCGCAAAACGGAGTTCAATCGTTTAAAACGCATTATTGCGGAGACGGATGAGAATGCGTTTGTGATTGTGAAGGAAACCTCGGGCATTTTTGGACTTGGGTTTAAGGATGTAGCGGAGGCGCAGCAGTAGGAGCCGGGATTAGAATTAGAAAATAGCGGGATATGCCGCGAACAAGGCGAATATAGATATCATAAGAATGCATCAGGAGCGGTGCACTTGAACGAATGGTTTGAAACACACCCGTTTCTAAAACAAATGCGAAGGCGGCTGTCAGTGGAATTGGCAGTCTGCCTTCTTTTATTTTGCGGCGTCTTTCTGGCGGCACGGTATGCGGGGCTGGCATCAGCGGGGGCGGACGCTGTGCTTGGAAAGGAAAAGCCGGTTGTTTTCTTGGACGCCGGACATGGGGATTTTGATCCGGGAAAGGTGAGTGTGGACGGAAGCCTGGAAAAGGACATCAATCTGGCAATCGCGAAGCGCCTTAGATGGTATCTGGAGCAGTCGGATGTGGAGGTCGTGATGAGCCGGGAGGATGACCGGGGACTTTACGATACGTCAGCCGGAAGCCGGAAAATGTCCGACATGAAAAACCGCTGCGCCCGCGTCGAGGAATCCGGCGCGGATCTGGTCGTCAGCATCCATCAGAACAGCTACCACCAGGAGGACGTATCCGGCGCTCAGGTATTTTATTACCGGAAGTCGGAGAAGGGAAAACGGCTGGCGGAGATATTGCAGAAGCGCTTTGACTATGCGCTGGGAGACCAGAACCGCAGAAAAGCCAAACCGAATGACAGCTATTACCTCCTGCTCCACGTCAAATGCCCGATTGTCATCGTCGAGTGCGGATTTTTGTCTAACTGGAAAGAGGCGGCATTGCTGAAAACAGAAGAATATCAGGACCGCGTGGCGTATACGCTGCATATGGGGATTATGGAGTATCTGAATGGGCGCTGAAACCTTGAACTGGCGAGGAATCTTGTGTATACTAGGAGTACTTAGCGAGGTATTTTCGAGCTTAGTACGAGTCATGCCGCGCATACTAGGAGTACTTAGCGAGGTGTTTTCGAGCTTAGTACGGAAGATAGATTTATTCATTGTGAGATAGTAGAAAGAAGAGTCAATATGCAAAACGAAACGAAAAAAGAACTTCACACCCAGATGTGGAAGATAGAAAATCCAAAGGACTTTACGGCGCATGACCGGGAGGTGCTTGAGAAGGCGGCAAAGATCATCCGCGCGGGCGGTCTGGTGGCATTTCCGACGGAAACTGTGTACGGCCTGGGCGCGAATGCGCTGGACGAGGCAGCAGCGAAGAAGATTTATGCGGCGAAGGGACGCCCGTCTGACAACCCGCTGATCGCGCATGTGTCCTGTCTGGAGGAGATCGCGCCGCTGGTATCGAATATGCCGGAAAATGGCAAAAAGCTTGCAAAGGCATACTGGCCGGGACCGATGACGATGGTATTTCCTAAGAGCGCGATCGTGCCGTATGGAACGACCGGCGGGCTTGACACGGTGGCAATCCGGATGCCGTCTGATCCGATCGCGGCAGAGTTAATCCGTCTGTCCGGCGTGCCGATCGCGGCTCCGAGTGCGAATACATCGGGACGCCCAAGCCCGACGCGCGCGGATCACGTGCTTCAGGATATGGACGGAAAGATCGATGCGATCATCGACGGCGGTCCGGTTGGAATTGGTCTGGAATCGACGATCGTGGATGTTACGGAGGAAATGCCGATGGTTTTAAGACCGGGTGCGATCACCGTGGAGATGCTGCGTGAAACGGTCGGGGAAGTCGGCATTGATCCGGCGATTTTAGGACCGGTCAGCGCGGATGTGCGCCCGAAAGCACCGGGAATGAAATACCGCCATTATGCACCGAAAGCCGATCTGACACTGGTCGAGGGCGAGACGGAGGCAGTTGTGGAGACGATCAACCGCCTGGCAGGCGAAAAGCTGGCAGAAGGGCGCAAGGTTGGAATTATCTGCACGGACGAGACGAAAGATCGTTACCCGGCGGGAATGCTGGAAAGCATCGGTGCGCGGGCGCGTCAGGAGACTGTTGCACACAACCTGTATGCAGTTCTGCGCGATTTCGACGATCGCGGCGCGGAATATATCTTTTCGGAAGGATTTTCGGAAGACAATTTAGGACGGGCGATTATGAACCGGCTCAATAAGGCGGCTGGCTATCATATTTTGAAGGTGTGAGACGATGCGGTACTTATTGGCGGCGATTAATGCCAAATATATACATTCAAATCTGGGAATTTACAGCCTGAGACGATATGCGATGGAGCGGCTGGGGCTGGGACAGAAGGATGAGCAGGGTGCGGCTGTTGGAATGGAAATGGTTTCGGAGGCAGCAGAAGGCGCGAATCGAACGAAAACCGTGTCGGAAATCCAGATCGATCTCGGCGAGTACACCATCAACCACCAGATGGATCAGATTCTGCAGGATATTTACCGGAGAAAACCGGATGTGGTGGGATTTTCCTGTTATATCTGGAATATCGTTTACGTGAAGGAACTGATCCACGATTTGAAAAAGGTTCTTCCGCAGGTCCGCATCTGGATGGGAGGTCCGGAGGCTTCGTATGACGCGGTTCACCTGATGGATGAGCTGCCGGAGGTCGAGCTGATCATGCAGGGCGAAGGCGAGGAGACCTTTACGCGGTTGGTGGAGGCGTGTGAGTGCGGGACGGAGGTTTGTTTTTCAGAGCTCCCAGGCATTGTCCTACGCCGTTCGGATGGCACCATCGAGGTCCATCGCCCGGCGCCGCTCATGAATCTGGACGACATTCCATTTTCCTACGGAGATTTAAGCGGGCTGGAACACCGCATTATCTACTATGAGAGCAGCCGTGGATGTCCATTTTCCTGTAGTTACTGTCTGTCTTCGATTGACAAAAAAGTGCGGTTCCGCAGCCTTTCGCTGGTAACCAGGGAGCTGCAGTTTTTCCTTGACCGGAAGGTGCCGCAGGTAAAGTTCGTAGACCGGACGTTTAACTGCAAAAAGAGCCATTCGATGGCGATTTGGCAGTATTTGCTGGAACACGATAATGGAATTACCAACTTCCATTTTGAAATTTCATCGGATCTTCTGGATGATGACGAGCTGGCACTGATGAAACAGATGCGTCCGGGGCTGATTCAGTTGGAAATCGGCGTGCAGACGACGAACCTGGTGGTTGTGAAGGAGATCCGGAGGACGATGGATCTAGACAAGGTGGCGCGCCGTGTGGCGCAGGTCAACACCTTTGGCAACATCCATCAGCATCTCGACCTGATTGCGGGGCTTCCGTATGAGGATATCGAGAGCTTTCATCGTTCCTTCAACGATGTATACAAAATGGAGCCGGAACAGCTTCAGCTTGGCTTTCTGAAGGTGCTGAAAGGTTCCTATATGGAAGAAATGAAGCAGAAATACGGTCTGCTCAGCCAGAGCAAGCCGCCGTATGAGGTGCTTAGAACCAACTGGCTTTCCTATGAAGAGGTGATCCGTCTCAAGGGTGTGGAAGAGATGGTCGAGGTCTATTACAACAGCGGGCAGTTCCGCCGCACGATGAAATGCCTGTCGCAGGAATGGGGCGATGCGTTTGATTTGTATGACCGCCTGGCGGCATTTTATGAGGATGAAGGATTGAATGGCGTGAGCCATAACCGGCTGGCGCGGTATGAGATTTTATACAGGTTCATTCAGAAATGGAGGAAGCAGGCAGAAATTTTTTCTATCGATGAGACATCCTATCAGGATCTTTTAATGTATGACCTCTACCTCCGCGAAAACGTCAAGAGCCGCCCATCCTTTGCCCCGGATCCGTCGGAGTGGAAGAACGAGACGAAGCAGTTTTTCATGCGCGAGGCGAAGGAACGCCGTTATTTGAAGGGCTACGAGGCATACGATTCCAGACAGATGGCGAAAATGGCGCATTTAGAGCGGATGGAAGACGGAAGCTTTGTGCTGTTTGATTACAAAAACCGGGATGCTCTGTTTGGCAATGCGGCGGCATTTTCCATTTCCCAGGATGAAATATAGTGAGAAATGGGATTTTCCAGAGAAAGACAGGAAAAAGAAATTGCAGATGGCGGCAGTCTGAACACCTGAGAATGGGAAGAAATGTAAGACAGCCATATTTTAAATTAGATGGATAGTAAACTGTTCAGTAGGTCTGTGCATTTACTGCGCGTGACTGTGAAGGTACTGAACAGTTACGATGGATAAATAAAATGGAACAAACAGACAATTCTTATATAGCGATTGACCTGGAGACAACAGGGTTAAATCCAAAAACCGAGCGGATCATCGAGATCGGAGCGGCGCGGGTGGAAGATGGAACCGTGGTGCAGACGTATTCGACGTTTGTCAACCCGGAGCGGGAACTGGATGCGCGCATCCGGGAGCTGACGGGAATCTGTGACGATGATTTGAAGGATGCGCCGGTGCTGGATACAGTTTTGCCGGAACTTCTGGCATTCTGCGGGGAGCTGCCGCTTTTGGGGCATCATGTTATCTTTGATTTCAGCTTTCTCAAGCGGGCGGCGGTCAACCGGAAGTATACATTTGAGCGCGCGGGGCTTGATACCTTGAAAATCTGCCGCCATTTTATGCCGGAGGAGGAAAAGAAGAATCTGGCAGCCGCGTGCCGGTATTTTGCGGTGGATCCGGGCGAGAGCCATCGGGCGTTTTCGGATGCGCTGGCGGCGCACCATCTGTATCAGGAGCTTAAAAACAGGTATTTTCTGGAAGTGCCGGAGGTGTTTGCACCGCAGCCTTTGATTTACAAGGTAAAACGCGAACAGCCCGCGTCAAAAAAGCAAAAAGAAGTCTTGCGGGAATTACTAAAATATCATAGAATAAACTTATCTGCGCAGATTGATTCGCTTTCGAAAAATGAGATTTCGAGACTTACGGATCAGATTATCGCGCAGCATGGCAGAATGCAGAAGAGGTGAGAGATATGTTTAAATTTTCAAATCAGAAAACACGCCAGATCGTATCAGCGGTTGTTATTATAATCGTAGTAGTAGCGATGGTAGCGGGAACCATTTTGGCAGGTCTTATGATGTAAAGGTTCGGTAGATGATGAAAAAAAGAAATTGGATGGCAGGCGTATGCGGTGCGGCAGTGATGGGACTGCTTATAGCCGGTACGGGCACCGCGTCAGCGGGGACGATTCCCACGGGCTTTCAGGTCGGTGGGTTTGATCTTTCCGGGATGACACGGGAAGAGGCGGATCAGACGATTGAGAAATCGATCGGGGAGATGGAAAATCAGACCATTTCGATCCGGGTAGAAGGTCATGAGGTTCAGACGACGGCGGCGGAGCTGGGATTTTCCTGGGTCAACCAGAACGAGATTGATGAGGAAGTGGAGAAACTTTCCGGCGGAAATCTTCTGCGCCGGTATCTGAATCAGAAGGAATTAGAGCAGTCCGGCGTGGATCTGCAGATTGAGACAGCGGTCGATGAAGCGAAGGTTGCCGAGTTTGTGCAGACCCGGTGCGCGGAATTTACGACAGCGCCGCAGGACGCTGTGATCACGCATGAAAATGGAGTCTTTCAGGTCAGCCAGTCTTCGGCGGGACAGGAAGTGGACATAGATGCGACGACAAAAGCACTGAATGAGGCGCTCGCGGGCGGTCTTTCGGAACCGGTTTCGGTGGATGCAACAGTCAAAAATGCAGAGCCGACCCGCACGACAGAGGCATTATCTACGATTCAGGATGCACTTGGAACATTCAGTACCGGATTCAACCCGGGAAATGTGTCGCGTTCCAAGAATCTGCGGAACGGTGCGGCGAAGATCAACGGCACGGTTCTGATGCCGGGAGAAGAATTTTCGGCTTATACATGGCTGACCCCATTTACGGTGGAAAATGGCTATGCATCGGCAGGTTCCTATGCGAACGGTCAGGTAGTCGATACGGTCGGCGGTGGCGCCTGCCAGATCTGCACGACGCTCTACAATGCAGCGCTTCTGGCGGAGATGGATATCACCCAGCGCCAGAATCATTCGATGATTGTTACTTACGTTCCGGCATCGCAGGATTCGGCGATTGCGGGTACTTATAAGGATCTGAAATTTAAAAATCCATACGATACCCCGATCTATATGGAAGGGGCAGTGAACGGTGGAACTATTTCATTTACGATATATGGAAAAGAGACACGGCCGGCAAACCGGACGATCAAATACGTTTCGGAGACACTGTCGAAGAAGGATCCGGGCGAGCCGATCACAAAGGTGGACGCATCTTTGAAGCCGGGTGCGAGGGTGAAGGAACAGTCGGCGCACTATGGGCTGCAGTCACGGCTCTGGAAATACGTCTACGTGGACGGCGTGGAGACGGAGAAAACCTTGCTGCAGACGGATACCTATATGGCATCGAAGGCAATCTACCGTGTAGGTCCGGCCGTTGCAGCTGCGGCACCGGCGGTTCCGGCTGGACCGCAGCCTGAGACACCGCAGCCTGAGACGCCACAGCCGGAAAATCCGGTTCCGGCACCGACGGAAGCACCGGCAGCACAGGAGCCGACCCCGGCACAGCCGCAGGGACCAGCCGGTCCGGCGCAGGAAGCAGCGCCGCCGATGGAGTGATAGCTTATATCGGATCATATATAGTGATGGTATGAGAGCAGAGATTTGTGGTAACATGGCGTGGTAAACGCAGAAAATTACTGTACTTGAATGTGAAGCTGGGAAAGGAATCAGAATGAACATAAAAGATGAAATTTTCGAGGTATACGGGGAGATGAAAGCCGAGCAGGATCTTCTGGCGGTCGGTTACACCGCGCTTCTTGGTACCTCGATGGCGGCAAAAAGCGGCGAGGCGGCGCTTTTGAACCGATTTTCTGCACGGTATGTGAGAGAATGCCAGAATCTCTATGAGAAATGGAATCCGTCTCCGCTTCTGGAGGCATTTGCTGCACATAAAGAGCGGAAAGTGCTGACCCGTCTCGGCGCATCTGCGTGGTATCCGGCGGGCGGGGGCGGCGTCATGGCAGCGCTGTGGCATTTTTTTGATGGATTCGGACTCGGATTTGAGATGGATCTTAGGAAACTTCCGATCCGCCAGGAGACGGTGGAGGTCTGCGAGGTATTTGACCTCAATCCATACCGTTTACAGTCGCAGGGCTGCATTCTGCTGACGGCGTCTAGCGGTCCGAAACTGCTCCAGAATCTGGAGAGAGAGGGCATTCCGGCGGCGCTCATCGGTCGGACGCGCACCGCGATCGGACGCGAGATTTACAGCGGCGAAGTACATAGCTTTCTTGACCGGCCAAAACCGGATGAGATAGATAAAATGAAAGACTTACCAAAATCCCATTAACAGGAGGTAGTAAAGTGAGAGAGAGAATTTTAGCGGTCATTGAAAAAAACAGCCGCATCAGCGTCAAAGAGCTGGCGGATTTACTCGGGGAAAATGAAGCTGCGGTCGCGGCGGAGATCGCCGAAATGGAAAATGAACATATCATCTGCGGTTACCATACCCTGATTAACTGGGATAATACAGATGAGGAGAAGGTCATTGCACTGATCGAAGTAAAGGTAACGCCGCAGCGCGAGATGGGCTTTGACAAGATTGCCGAGAGAATCTATCAGTACAGCGAGGTGACTTCGGTATACCTGATGTCCGGCGGCTATGATTTTACCGTTATGATCGAGGCGAAAACCATGCGTGCAGTTGCACAGTTCGTGGCAGAAAAGCTTTCCACGATCGATTCTGTGCTGAGTACCGCGACCCATTTTATTCTTAAAAAATACAAAGACCATGGTACCGTTCTCTGCGACGGTCCTCAGGATGAAAGGATGTTGATTGTTCCGTGAGAAACCCATTATCAGATACGATTGTAAATATTCCGCCGTCCGGAATCCGGAAGTTTTTTGACGTTGTCAGCGAGATGAAGGGCGCGATCTCCCTGGGCGTGGGCGAACCGGATTTTGATACACCGTGGCATATCCGCGAGGAGGGCATTTATTCGCTGGAAAAAGGACGTACCTTCTATACGTCGAACTCTGGTTTAAAGGAACTGCGCCAGGAGATCTGCCATTATCTGAAACGTCGTCAGCGCCTTGAGTATGATCCGAATACAGAAGTGATGGTAACGGTCGGCGGCAGCGAGGCGATTGATATCGCCCTGCGCGCGATGCTCAATCCGGGCGATGAGGTTCTGATTCCGCAGCCGAGTTACGTTTCTTATGTGCCGTGTACGGTGCTGGCGGGTGGTACGCCGGTCATTATCGAGCTGGAGGAGAAGGATGAGTTCCGTCTGACGCCGGAGAAGCTGCTGGAGAAAATCACACCGAAAACAAAGGTGCTGATTCTTCCATTCCCGAACAATCCAACGGGCGCGATCATGAACCGCACCGATCTGGAGGCGATCGCGAAGGTGATTGAGGAGAAGGATCTGTTTGTGCTGAGTGATGAAATTTATTCCGAGCTGACCTACAGCGGCAAGCACGTTTCCATCGCGGAAATTTCCGGGATGCGTGACCGCACGGTGCTGATCAACGGATTTTCCAAGGCATATGCGATGACCGGGTGGCGTCTCGGCTATGCGGCGGCTCCAGCGCTTATCTTAAAACAGATGCTGAAAATCCATCAGTTTGCGATTATGTGTGCGCCGACCACCAGCCAGTATGCAGCGGTTGACGCCCTGCGGAATGGCGATGAGGACATTGCCCGCATGAAGAAAGCCTACGATGAGCGCCGCCGCTATCTTTTGAGAGAGTTCCGGGGGCTCGGCATGGACTGTTTCGAGCCGTATGGAGCATTTTATATGTTCCCGTGCATCAAACGGTTTGGCATGACCTCGGATGAATTCGCAAACCGCCTGTTACAGGAAGAGAAGCTGGCGCTTGTGCCGGGCACCGCGTTTGGAAACTGCGGCGAGGGCTATCTGCGTGTTTCCTATGCGTATTCGCTGGAGGATCTGCAGAAGGCGATCGAGCGCATCAAGCGGTTTGTGGCACGGCTGGATGGAGAGAAGAAATGTTAAATATTGTACTCTATGAACCGGAGATGCCGATGAATACAGGAAATATAGGACGAAGCTGCGTGGCAACGAACACGCGGCTTCATCTGATCGAGCCTCTCGGTTTTAAATTGAATGATAAAATGGTAAAAAGAGCGGGTCTTGATTACTGGCCGCATCTGGATGTGACAGTTTACAGCGATTTTAAAGATTTTCTGGAGAAGAATCCGGGCGCGCGCCCGTATATGGCGACCACGAAGACGACGCAGGTGTATACGGACGTTCACTACGATCTGGACTGCTATATCATGTTCGGACCGGAAAGCCGCGGCATCCCGGAAGAACTCCTGATCGAAGACCCGGAGCGCTGCGTCCGCATCCCGATGTGGGGTGAGACGCGTTCTCTGAATCTGTCAAACTCGGTGGCGATCATTCTGTATGAGGCGCTGCGGCAGAATGGGTTTGAGAAGATGAATACGGAGGGGCATCTGCATCACCTCCAGTGGAAATAAGGTGGATTCTCTCCCACACGTGCGTCATCAACGTCTCAGATGAAACAGGAATTAGTGGCACCAAGTCCCACAGGCACTGATATTTCCGTCGCATTCGGCGTCGGAGTCAGTGCCATTTTTATTGTTGTCCGGCAGGTGGACGCCGCAGGATGGTCCGTTATTTCCGCTCCGGTCAAAGTGAAGCATTCCGTTTAAGAAGTCTTCGACGCGGTCTTTAGGAGCGCCTTTGGCGCCGCCGAGAACCTGGATGCTGGTTTCGCGCAGGGCGATCATCATCGGGATCGGAAGGGCGTCGCAGAGGAGAACGGCAGTATTTTCTTTTTTCAGAAACTCGACCAGCGCGCCGGGATCGTTTGCATAGGTCTGTTTCACGGTTTTGGTGGAAATAATCTCATCGTCAACTACATCAAAAATTAAAAATTCTTTCACCTGAGCCAGGTGGGAGCAGATTTCTCCGTTTTCATAAGGGACTGCAATTTTCATGAGTGACCTCCTTTTTTAGAGATAGTATAGCGCTTAGAATTGAAAAATCAATATAAATGTATATGCTATTTATGAAAAAATATATAATAGACATATATGGAGGTGGCTTGTATGGATGGAGTAAATATTGAGAAGAATGAAAAGAAGAATGCGTTACTGATAGCAATCGAAGAAGGAAGAACGATTGTAAAAGATCCAAATGCACCGAGATATTCCAGTATGGAAGACTTAAAAGCGGCATTGGAAGTATAATATCTTTGATAGAAAAAGAGAGCCAGCAGAATACACTTCTGTTGACTCTTTTTTGCAAATATGATTTGAAAAACGGCACACCGCTTAATCCGACTTAACTTCTTTCCACAAACTATTATAAAGCTCGTCCGCCTCATCCCCAAGATACCGGTAAACCTCGCAGTTTTTCAGCTGCTTTGCATCTGGGAAGACGGCTTTGTTGTTCTGGATTTCTTCGTCCAGCATTTCCTTGGCTGCCTTGTTTGGCGTCGCGTAGGTAATGTACTCAAAGTTTTTGACTGCGACATCCGGGCGGCAGAGGAAATTGATCCATTTTTCTGCGTTTTCCTTATTTTTCGCATTTTTCGGAACTACCCAGGAATCGAGCCAGACGTTGGTTCCCTCTTCCGGGATCACGTATTCCAGGGAGAATGGGAGGTTCTGTGCGGCTACCTCATCCTGGATGTACATGATCTCGCCGGAGTAGATGACGCCGATGGCTGCCTCACCGCCGATCATCTTGTCACGTACCTGATCGATGACGTAAGCCTGTATGAGCGGTTTCTGGTCAATCAGATCCTGCTTTGCCTGCTGGAGTTCGGTTTCGTCGGTCGAGTTGGCAGAGAAGCCGTCTTTTTTGAGCGCTACCATGAAGGCATCGCGGACGCTGTCCTGCATCAGGATCTCGCCTTTATAAGCCGGATTCCAGAGATCGGACCATTTGGTCGGAACCGGAAGTCCTTTTTCTTCGATGAGCTTCGTATTATAAAGAATACCGACGGTTCCCCAGGTGTATGGCACGGAATATTTGTTTTCCGGGTCGAACTGCTTGGACATTTCCATGTACTGCGGGTCAATGTTTTTGACATTTGGAATATTGTCAAAGTTGAGTTCGGCAAGCAGGTCATTTTCCTTCATTTTCTGAATCATGTAGTCGGATGGGCAGACTACATCGTAGTTGACGCCGCCGGCTTCGATGACCGGATACATTTCTTCCAGGGTCTCAAATACGTCGTAGGTAACCTTGATTCCGGTTTCCTGTTCAAATTCCTCAATCAGGTCCGGATCAATATATTCGCCTGCATTGTAGACGTACAGTTCGTTTGAATGAGTCGTGGTGTAGCGGCTGTAGGTGCTGACACCAACGACAAGCAGAATCAGCGTGCAGGCAAGTCCCAGAACGCCGTTCTTGATCTGGTTGTTGCGTTTGCGGCGCTTGATGGTCTCTGTGTCAATCACAGTCGCATTGCCGGTGGATTTTTTCTCCGGGGCAAAGTTGGTGATCACCAGGAGCACCAGGACTGCCACGAAAATCAGCGTGGACAGGGCGTACATCGTCGGCTGGATGCCTCGGCGCACCTGGCTGTAGATCAGGGTGGATAAGGTATCCATACCGGCACCTCTTGTAAAGTGCGTAATGATAAAATCATCGAGGGACATCGTAAATGCCATCAAAAAGCCGGAGAGGATACCCGGGACGATGTCCGGAAATACGACCTTGAAGAAAGCATATAGCGGGCTGGCGCCGAGATCCAGAGCGGCTTCGTAGGTGTACCGGTTCGTCTGCTTGAGTTTCGGCATGACACTTAATATCACATATGGAATATTAAATGTGATATGCGCGATCAGCACGGTTTTAAATCCGAGAGAGATACCGAACGCGATAAATGCCAGCATCAGGGAGATACCGGTTACGATATCGGAGTTCAGCATCGGGATGTTGTTGATTCCCATGACGATGGTGCGCGGAATCCGTTTCATGCTGTTGATGCCGATGGCGGCGATCGTGCCGATGACGGTCGCGATCAGAGCCGACGCAAACGCGATGAGCAGCGTATTGTTTAAGGCATTCATGATGGCGGAATCCTGGAACATCTGCGTATACCAGCGGGTGGTAAAACCGCCCCAGACGGTTCTCGATTTTGTGTTGTTAAAGGACAAAACGATCATGGTCACGATCGGGATGTATAAAAAGAGCAGGATGAGCGCCAGGTAAAAGTCCTGGAAAAACTGTTTTAAGCGGTTATGTTTCATCAGAACGCATTGCCCTCCCCTTCTTTATCGTATTTGGCGATGAGCGCCATACTCAGTAAAATGAAAATCATCAGAACCAGCGAGAGACCGGAACCTAAGTGCCAGTTGCTTCCCTTGGTGAACTCCTGCTCGATGACATTTCCGATGAGCAGGATCTTGCTGCCGCCTAAGAGACTGGAAATAACGAAGGTTGTCAGCGCCGGGACAAATACCATGGTAATGCCGCTGATGATGCCCGGGATGCTGAGCGGAATCCAGATGTGAATGAGTGTCTGGAAATTGTTTGCACCCAGGTCTTTGGCGGCGTTGATGGTATTGTCGTCGATCTTTGCCAGCACATTATAAATCGGGAGAATCATGAAAGGCAGGAAGTTGTATACCATACCCAGAATGATCGCCCACGGGGTATTGATGATGGCAATATTTGGCAGATGGAGAAAGGAAAGAATGCCGTTGATAACGCCATTTTTCTCCAGGAGCGTCTGCCACGCGAGGGTGCGGAGCAGGAAATTCATCCACATCGGAAGGATGAAGACGAATACCATGAAGCTGCCTGCCCCAATGCCGCGGCGGCGCAGCACCAAAGCCAGCGGATAGGACAAAAGCAGGCAGATGGCGGTCGCAGCCAGAGACAGACCCAGGGATAAGAGCAGCGCCTTCATATGCTCCGGTGTCGTGATGGAACAGACATTTGCCAGTGTAAATGCCCCGCTTTTGGTTGTCAGACCGTAGTATACGATCAGCAGGAGCGGGATGATGGTAAAACCGATCATCCAGAGAATATAAGGACCGGCGAAGAGCCGTTTCACGTTTGATTTCATGCTAAGTCCGACTCCTTTCTATTCATTGACGCCCACAGCTTCCTCGTCCTCTGACGCCGGCTTGTTCATGATCTGGATGTCAAACGGGTCTACATGGATGCCGACCTTCTCGCCGACCGGGAACATATCCGTGCTGTGAACCAGCCATTCATAGCCGTCCGGTGTGGTGACTTCCATCTCATAGTGGACGCCCTTGAAAATCAGGTGGGTGACAATGCCCTGCAGCGTGCCTTCCTCCGGTTTTACGAGGTCGATGTCCTCCGGGCGGATGACAACGTCTACAGGTTGGTTTGTTCCGAATCCCTTATCGACGCAGGCAAATTTCGCACCGAAGATTTCAACCAGCTCGTCGTGGATCATCAGACCGTCCACAATGTTGCTCTCGCCGATGAAGTCGGCAACGAATGCGTTTTCCGGCTCGTTGTAGATCTGTTCCGGGGAACCCATCTGCTGGATATAACCCTGGTTCATGACAACGATGGTATCGGACATCGTCAATGCCTCTTCCTGATCGTGGGTAACATAGATAAAAGTGATGCCTAACTCATTTTTCAGACGGATCAGCTCGTACTGCATGTCCTGGCGCAGTTTTAAATCTAGGGCACCGAGCGGCTCATCGAGAAGCAGGACCTTTGGCTCGTTGACAATCGCACGCGCAATGGCGATACGCTGCTGCTGACCGCCGCTCAAAGAGTCAATGCTGCGATGCTCAAAGCCGTTTAGGTTTACAAGCTTTAAAGCGTACTTAATTTTGTCATCAATATATGCTTTTGATTTATTCTTAATTTTTAGCCCAAATGCGATATTATCTGCGATGCTCATATGCGGAAACAGTGCGTATTTCTGGAATACGGTGTTTAGCTGGCGCTTGTTTGGCGGAAGTTTGGTGATGTCTTCGCCGCCGAAAATTACTTTTCCTGTATTTGGGGATTCAAATCCGCCGATGATGCGGAGCGTGGTCGTCTTGCCGCAGCCGCTGGGACCTAAGAGCGTTACAAAGGAATTTTCCTTTACTGAAAGGCTCAAGTCATCCAGGACCAGGGTGTCGTCAAAGCGTTTCGAGATATGCTGTAAATCGATTAATGGCTGGCTCATGCGTTTCCTCCGTAAATAGTAAAATAATGTGTAGTATTAGAAACTTGGCGGCGAGCTGACCCAGAGGATCGTCGCGCCGGAGCGGCTTTCAAGGTAATGCGTCTTGTCGCTCGTATAGTAAAAAGATTCGCCCTTTTTGGCTTTGTACGTCCGGTTCCCCAGATGAATCAGGATGCTGCCGGAAAGAACGTAGCCAAATTCCTCACCCTCATGCGGGCTGTCCGGATAGGTGGAGCCGCCGACACCGAGTGTCAGGCGGATCGGTTCCATCGTGTTCTTCTGGGCGTTCGGGATGATCCACTGAATCTCATTTTTCAGTTCTGGATCTTCCTTGATAAAATAGTCGTTTTTTTCAAATACAATCTGCTCTTCCGGAGCCTCGTTGAAAAACTCCCCTATGGTTGTGCCGAGACACTGGAGAATATCCATCAAAGTAGCGATGGACGGGGAGGTCAGATCGCGCTCTACCTGGGAGATAAATCCCTTCGAAAGCTCTGCGCGGTCAGCCAGCTCTTCCTGCGTCAGACCCTTTAAAATTCGCAGTTCCTTTAATTTTCCTCCTATACTCAACAGAGGGAACCTCCTTTCCTGGTTTCATAGGAAATTGCGTCCTATGAAACAAAAAACGCTCCGCGAGGATGCGCTAGGGCACATTCTTTTTTATAAAAACCGGGTGGGAAAACCATCCGTCCGGCGTTTTTAGAAACATACAAAAGTAAGATGAAAGTTTAGAAATTCTAAAATGAATGTAAAATTAATCTTTTTGTTTAGAAATAATAAACTTGCTTCCGAGTATCTATTATACAGAATGTGGGGAAGGTGTCAAGGAAAAAAACGGGAAAATCCGGGGGCTCTCAAATTGTGTGAAAAAAGGGTGCAAAAATGGCGGTATGATGATAAAATAGGGGCAGATAATTTGATAGAAACCGTTATAACGGTTCTGGGGGATCAAAGGAGGAACATTTCATGCAGGATAAGTATATGGCATATGTGGGTTCTTACTCATACAACGGTCAGGCAAAGGGAATTACCGTGTATGATGTGGATGTAAAAAAGGGAAAATTTATCTACCGGTGCGAGGTGGAAGTGGACAACTCTTCCTATTTAACTGTTTCACATGACGGGCGGATGCTCTATTCCATCGCGGACGAGGGCGTTGTGGCGTTCCGGATTCTGGAAAACGGCGCACTCAGCCGTGTGAACAGCGCAAATATCAAGGCGATGCGCGGCTGCCATATTGCGACCGATGCGGAGGACAAGTTTATCTTCGTATCCGGCTATCATGACGGCAAGGAGACGGTGGTCCGCCTGAAGCCGGACGGTTCTATCGGGGAAGTGACCGACGGCGTTTACCACAAGGGACTTGGAAGCGTGGCAGAGCGCACGTTCCGCCCGCATGTGAGCTGTGCGGAGCGCACACCGGATGGCAGATTCCTGCTGGTAGCCGATCTGGGAATTGACCAGGTCAAGATTTACAGGTTTGATGGCGAGAAGGGAACACTTTCATTGGTGGACGCGATCCGCTGTGATTTGGAATCTGGTCCGAGACATTTCATGTTCAGCAAGGATGGAAAATTCTTGTATTTGATGTATGAAATCAAAAATGTGATTGATGTATACACGTATGAAACGGGCGATCGTGTGCCGAAGATCGAGAAGATCCAGACGATCCCATCGACCGCACCGGAGCGCACCAGCCAGCTGACCGCAGCGTGCACGATCCGGATGTCCGAGGACGAGACACATCTGTTCTGCAGCAATGCGGGCGATAATTCAGTCAGTGTCTACGAGCGCGATGCACAGACGGGGCTTTTGAAGCTGCTCTGCTGTCTGCCGATCAGTGGAGATTACCCGAAGGATATCGCGATTTTCCCGGATGGAAACCATCTGGCGTCGATCAACCACGGCAGTAACAGCATTTCTTTCTTCCAGGTGGAATATAAGGAGAAACTGCTGGTGATGAGCGGACGCAGTATTTCGGTGAATGAGCCGAACTGCTGTGTGATTACAAAGGTACCTACGAGAGGAAAGAAAGCAGACTAAATGGCAGAAGGAGTTAATAGCGAGAATGGCAGGATCAACATACGGAAAAATACTGACAATGACAACGTGGGGCGAATCCCACGGCGCAGGCGTGGGCGTGGTCGTAGATGGCTGTCCGGCGGGGCTTGCGCTTTGTGAGGAAGACGTTCAGCGTTATCTGGACCGCCGCAAACCGGGGCAGAGCCGTTTTACGACGAAGCGCAGCGAGAGCGATACGGTGGAGATCCTGTCAGGCGTTTTTGAAGGGCGGACGACGGGCACGCCGATCTCGATGCTGGTGCGGAACCAGGATCAGCATTCGAAGGATTACAGTGAGATCGCCAGTTATTACCGTCCTGGACATGCAGATTATACCTTCGATGAAAAATACGGTTTCCGGGATTACCGGGGCGGCGGACGTTCTTCGGGACGCGAGACGATCGGACGCGTGGCAGCAGGCGCTATCGCGACAAAGCTGCTGGAATCCTTGAACATTCGGGTAAAAGCATACACGAAAGCGATCGGACCGGTGGAAGTGGCGCCGGATCGGTTTGATCTGGCAGAATGTGAAAAGAATAAGCTGTATATGCCGGATGCTGCCGCAGCCGCAGAGGCAGAGCAGTATCTGGAAAGGAAGATGGCGGAGAAAGATTCTGCTGGCGGTATCGTGGAATGCGTGATTGCCGGTCTTCCGGCAGGGCTTGGTGAACCGGTTTTTGATAAATTTAATGCGAACCTGGCAAAGGCAATCTGCTCGATCGGTGCCGTTAAAGGCTTCGAGATCGGAGAGGGTTTCCATGCGGCGCAGATGGCAGGAAGCGAGAACAACGACGCATTTGTCATGGAGGCGGATGGAAGCGTCGGCAAGGCGACGAACCATGCAGGCGGCATTTTAGGCGGTATGACGGATGGAAGCGAAGTTGTGTTCCGTGCGGCATTTAAACCGACCCCGTCGATTGCCGCAGAGCAGAGAACCGTCAATAAGAGCGGCGAGGAGATCGGCATCAGCATCAAGGGACGCCATGATCCGATCATTGTGCCGAGAGCGGTTGTCGTGGTTGAGACGATGGCGGCATTTGCGGCGGCGGATATGCTGCTGGGCGGCATGACGGCGAGGCTGGATCGGATTCAGGAGTTTTACCGGAAGTAAGGGAATGCAAATAAAAATTTTGAAAAAGCTGCGGCGGGCTCAGCCTGTTTGAACCGCGGCTTTTTCTGGCATTAAATCAGGAGGCAGCAGGATGAGTGCAACAGGAATTTCAAAAGAAATAGAGACAGCAGGACAGTTAGAGGAGCTGCGCCAGGAAGTACGGATTGCCGCAGAGGAACTTCTCAGTGCGGCAAATATGAAGCCGGGACAGATTTTGGTGGTCGGATGTTCGTCCAGCGAGATAGCATCGCATAAGATCGGTTCCTATTCCAGCGCTGAGATCGGAAAAGTGGTGTTTGAGGAGCTGTATGCAGTTACCAAGTCGCAGGGGCTTTATCTGGCGGCACAGTGCTGTGAACATCTGAACCGGGCGCTGATTGTGGAAGAAGAAGCGGCGGAAAAATATGGTCTGGAGATGGTAAACGTCGTGCCGCAGCTAAAAGCAGGCGGTTCCTTTGCAACGGCAGCCTATGCGGGATTTGAACATCCGACAGCCGTAGAGCGGATTCAGGCACACGCGGGCATCGATATCGGAGACACTTTCATCGGTATGCACCTGCGCCCGGTTGCAGTTCCGGTGCGGACCTCGATCCGTGCGATCGGCGGCGCCCATGTGACGTGTGCGAGAACGAGGCTGAAATATATTGGCGGAGAGCGGGCGCATTATCTGGATGCGAAATAAAGAAAATGAGGAGTACAAAAAAACGTGGAAATCAGGAAAAATGATGAATTTGAACTGACAATCGAAGATATGAGCGAAGATGGAGCCGGGATCGGAAAGCAGGACGGCTATATCTGGTTTGTAAAAGATGCCGTGATCGGGGATCGGATCCGGGCGCGGGCGATGAAAATGAAGAAAAATTATGGCTTTGCCCGTCTGATGGAGGTGCTGGAAGCATCCAAAGACCGCGTGATGCCGGAATGCCCGGTCGCAAGACAGTGCGGCGGCTGCCAGCTTCAGATGATGAGTTATGAGGCGCAGCTTCATTTTAAGGAGCGCAAGGTCTACAATAACCTGCGCCGGATCGGCGGGATGGAGAACCTGCGGCTGCCGGAGCGGGCGGATAGTGTGATTGTGGATAAAACCATCGTGATGGAGCCGATCCTGGGGATGGAGCACCCGTGGCGCTACCGCAACAAGGCACAGTTTCCGTTTGGACGCGATAAGGATGGAAGAATCATTGCCGGATTTTACGCGGGACGCACCCACCATATTGTGGAAGCGGAGGATTGCCTGCTGGGTGTCGAAGAAAATGCGGTAATTCTGGATATTATCAAGAAAATCATGGAAGAATACCAGATTGCGCCATATGACGAGGAGACGCACAAGGGTCTGATTCGCCATGCATTGATTCGGAAGGGATTTGCAAACGGCGAGCTGATGGTCTGTCTCGTCATCAATGGAAAGAAGCTGCCGCACGCGGATATTTTTGTGGAACGCTTAAAAGAAGTCCCTGGCATGACCAGTATTTCCTACAACATCAATCAGGAAAAAACAAACGTGATTCTTGGTTCGGAGCTTGTAAACTTATACGGACCGGGCTATATCACAGATAAAATCGGAAATGTATCATACCAGATTTCGCCGCTTTCTTTCTATCAGGTCAATCCGGTGCAGACGGAAAAACTCTATGGAACGGCGCTGGAATACGCGGGGCTGACCGGTGGGGAGACTGTATGGGATCTGTACTGCGGAATCGGAACCATTTCCCTGTTTCTGGCGCAGAAAGCGAAGAAAGTGTACGGTGTAGAGATCGTCCCTCCGGCGATCGAGGATGCCCGCCGGAACGCGGCATTAAATGGCATGGAAAATGTCGAGTTTTTCGTCGGAAAAGCTGAAGAGGTACTTCCAAGGGAGTATGAAAAAAATCAGGTCTATGCCGATGTCATCGTCGTCGATCCGCCGCGCAAAGGCTGTGACAGCGTCTGCCTCGACACGATCGTCCGGATGCAGCCAAAGCGGGTAGTCTATGTCAGCTGCGATTCCGCCACATTGGCGCGCGATGTGAAGTATCTGGATGAAAGAGGATACGCGGTGGAGCGCGTGAGATGCTGTGATATGTTCGGGATGAGCGGGCATGTGGAGACGGTAGCTTTATTAACTAAAAAGATAGCGACAAGAGAAGTGTAAAATTCAGGGTATCCTGCGTGCGTATATCGCATGGGGCGAGGTGCTTCCGGTCGCGACGCATTCCTTTGGTTTCATCGGTATTTTTGCCATCCCGGAGATTGGCTTTAACCAGCCGAAGGGAATGCTTTATAAGACGGAGAATCCATTTGCCTGAACAATAAAAAGAATATTTGCTGATTTCTCATGAACGTGATACACTTATAGATAAGCTGTATCGGCTGTCGATCACGACCGTTTCGGCGGTGTGAAGATGAGAAATTGAGAAATTCCGGCACCGGAGGCTTTCAGAGTCACGATCATGCGACTGTGCGAAAGTTCCGGTGCCTTTTTATTTCAAAGGAAAGTGCGCCCTGATGAAAGCGGCAGAGAATATTTTGAGCGGTATTTGAGAAAGGAAACAGGAGATGGATGACAAAAAAATAGCCGTACTGATCGATGCGGAAAATGTGTCCGGCAAGTATATCAAGCTGATTTTAGATGAGGTCAGCAATTATGGAAGTGCGACATACAAGCGCCTTTACGGCGATTTTCAGACGCCGAGCGTGCGGGCGTGGATGAAGAACCTGCGCGACTATGCGATCACGCCGGTTTTCCAGTACAATTATACGCAGGGGAAAAATGCCTCCGATTCAGCGCTGATCATCGATGCGATGGATATTTTATATTCGGGCAATGTGGATGGCTTCTGTATCGTCACCTCGGACAGTGATTTTACGAAGCTGGTGCTGCGCCTGCGTGAGTCAGGCATGACGGTGATCGGCATGGGAGAGCGCAAGACGCCGAATGCGTTTGTCTCGGCGTGTGAGACATTTAAATTCCTGGATATTTTATTAAACGATGAAAATCCGTCGCAGAATCCGTCCCTGCCGCAGACGCGCAAGGAGAGTGAGGCGGATGGTTCCAGAAAAGAGGCAGAGAAAGAAAGCGATCCGAATGCAGTCAGCAATATTCCGAACATGGAGGAGATGGAGAAAGAGATTATCTCGATCATCAACACACATGCGGACGATGACGGATGGGTGGATTTATCGGAGCTGGGAGACAATCTTCCAAAGCGTGTGCCGGGATTTGACCCGCG
The DNA here is from genome assembly GCF_003477745.1 of Clostridium sp. AF35-15. Lineage (NCBI taxonomy): Bacteria > Bacillati > Bacillota > Clostridia > Eubacteriales > Clostridiaceae > Clostridium > Clostridium sp. AF35-15. Next base: position 69,848 of record NZ_QUDY01000007.1, read on the forward strand.
AAATTATAAATGCACGAAGTTAAAGCAGTTTATCGAGCTGTTTGATTCCGTTGAGGTTCGGTCAGCGCGCAATCCGCACAATAAGATTCTGTCGATCATCTATGTGCGTGTCAAACAGAAAGAAGAAAAGCCGGTACTTTCCAAGGTACGGCGCGGCGGAAAACGAAAGAAGGATGCGGACGCGGAAGAATAGTAAGCATATGCGGTTCGTATGAGAATAAAAAGTTGCAGAAGCGGCTGTGATTCGTATGAGGCTGGAAGAATGCAGCAGTGGTTGTAGTGTTGTGTCAGGTGTTACAAAGACAGACTGTAAATTGAAAAGTGAAGGATAGCAGATAGGAGAGACAGGAACATGACAAAGGAAGAGCTTGCATTAGAGGTAATTGACCGCCTGAAAAAAGAATATCCGGATGCGGGTTGTACGCTGGACTACAATCAGGCGTGGAAGCTGCTGGTCAGTGTCCGTCTGGCGGCGCAGTGTACCGATGCGCGTGTCAATGTGGTAGTCAAGGGATTGTTTGAGAAATATCCAAATGTGGCGGCATTGGCGGATGCCCCGGTGGAAGACATCGAGGCGATTGTGAAGCCGTGCGGTCTGGGACACAGCAAGGCGCGGGACATCAGCGCTTGTATGAAGGTGCTGCGCGACGAGTACGGCGGGCATGTGCCGGATGATTTTAACGCTCTGTTAAAGCTTCCGGGAGTCGGCAGAAAGAGTGCCAACCTCATTATGGGGGATGTGTTTGGAAAACCGGCGATCGTCACGGATACGCACTGCATCCGCCTGGTAAACCGGATAGGGCTGGTGGAAGGAATCAAGGACCCGAAGCGCGTGGAAATGGCACTCTGGAAGCTGATTCCACCGGAGGAAGGCAGCGATTTCTGCCACCGCCTGGTGTATCACGGGCGTGAAGTCTGTACGGCGCGGACGAAGCCGTACTGTGACAAGTGCTGTCTGCAGGATATCTGCGCGAAGGCAGGCGTGGAGTAGAAAGTCTGAAAAAGTCATGGAAACAGATGCAGATAGGAAAAGGATGACAGGAGGCAGAAAAATGGACGAAGAACGGCAGGAGACAGCGGATTGGCGTATCGTCTGGCAGATGTTTTTTCCGTGCGTCATCAGCGATTTAATCGGCGGATGTGTGGAGGTGCTGGGACATCTGGAGGGAAATGCGGGAAGAACCGTGTCGTCGTTTCTTACATTTGCCGTGATTTATCCATTTTACTGGCGGAGGATCCAGAAAAAGAAAGAAAAAAGGCGCATAGCAGAGGCAGACGGGATGAAAGAGCAGGTCTCTCCACAGATAAAGACGACAAAGGAAGAGAAATGTGGATATTTCTGGGAAAAAGTGCCAGATGTGTGGAAAATCCTGCTGGGGGCAGCTGCGTTCAGCGCTGTGTTTAACATGATTTTCTGGGCATTAGAAAAAAAGGAGATTTTCCTGGGAGTGCTGCATATTGCAGTGCAAAAGGTTCGGGTGACTGGGCAGGCAGCTGAAGCGGTGTCTCTGTGTTTGAAAATGCCTCAGGGGGATATGCTTGCGGCAGCTCTGGGAAAAGGTGCGTCGGAGGGCGCCGCCGCTTTATTTTCCGGCGCCCTGTGGCAGCAGTTCTTTCTCATGGGCATTGCCGCCCCACTTTCCGAAGAACTGCTGTTTCGCGGCATTTTATTTGAGCGCCTGCGTATGGCGCTTCCATTTTTCTGGGCGGCACTTGGATCGGCGGTATTTTTCGGGTTGGTGCATGGAAACTGGGCGCAGGGGATTTATGCGGCGCTCATGGGACTTATACTGGCGTGGCTGTATGAAAAAAAGAACCGTCTGTGGGAACCTGTGTTATTTCACAGTGCAGCAAATTTGACGGCGATGCTGATGCGGGGGCTTCTCTGGCACTGGTGAGGACATAAAAATACAAACAATTTCGAGAACGCAGGATTGTGTTTGCTCGAGGAAAGAACAGGAGGAGATACTACGATGCTTTCATTTGCAAGCGATTATACAGAGGGCGCCTGCGAGGAGATACTTCAGAAGCTGGCGGAGACGAACCGGGAGAGTCTGCCGGGATATGGCATGGACCGGTACTGCCAGAGTGCCGCCAGAAAAATACAGGAGGCGACCGGATGCCCGGAGGCGGAGGTTTATTTTCTGGTGGGCGGTACCCAGACGAATGCGGTCGTGATCAGCAGCATGCTTGCACCGTATGAGGGCGTAGTGGCAGCGCAGACAGGGCACGTGAGTATTCATGAAGCCGGGGCGATCGAGTACACCGGGCATAAGGTGTTGCAGCTTCCGGAAAAAGATGGGAAGATTGATCCGGCGGATCTGCAGGAATATCTGCAAAATTTCGAGGCGGACGCAAACAATGATCATATGGTATTTCCGGGAATGGTGTATCTTTCCCATCCGACGGAATACGGAACCTTATACAGCCGGAAGGAGCTGCAGGCGATCTCGGAGATCTGCCGTTCGTATGAAATCCCGCTCTATCTGGACGGAGCGCGTCTTGGATATGGTCTGGCGGGAGAGAAAAATGACCTGAGTCTTTCGGAGATCGCGCATCTGTGTGATGTATTTTATATCGGCGGCACGAAGGTTGGCGCATTCTGCGGAGAGGCAGTTGTATTTGGTGAGAAGAAGAATGTTCCGGCGCATTTTATTACCCGGATCAAGCAGCAGGGCGCGCTGCTGGCAAAGGGACGCCTGCTGGGAATCCAGTTTGATGTGCTGTTTACAGACGGGCTGTACGAGCGCCTGGGACGCCATGCGGTAGAGATGGCGGCAGCTTTAAAGAAAGGGTTAAAACAGCGCGGTTATACGTTTTTCCGTGAGTCCCCGACCAACCAGCAGTTTGTGATCTTGGAAAATGATCGGATGGAGCAGATTGAAAAAGAGGTTTCCGTGAGCTTCTGGGAGCGGTATGACGAGGATCACACCGTTGTCCGTTTTGCGACGAGCTGGGCGACCAGAGAGGCGGATCTGGAACATTTGTGGGAGATTTTAGATCGGATTGAGGCAGAAAGAGAGAAGTAGAGATGGAACGTAATGTAACGATGGCGGAGATTTCAGATGGAAAGCTGTACAGCCGGGACGATATGGTAAAAGTCGGATGCGATGATTGCCGGGGCTGTTCGGCGTGCTGCCACGGAATGGGTAATTCGATCGTGCTGGATCCATATGATGTGTACCGTCTGACCACCTTGCGCGGGGACACGCTGGAACATCTGCTGGAGGAGAAAAAGGTGGAGTGGAACGTCGTGGACGGACAGATTCTGCCGAATCTGGCTCTCCGGAGCGGGGCGGATGAAGCCTGTGGGTTTCTCGATGAAGCAGGGCGCTGCCGGATCCATGCATACCGGCCGGGTATCTGCCGCCTGTTTCCACTGGGGCGCTTTTATGAAAATGGAAGTTTCCAGTATTTTCTCCAGATTCATGAGTGTAAAAAGGAAAACCGGACGAAAGTTAAAGTGAAAAAATGGATTGATACGCCAGATTTAAAGCGGTATGAGGCGTATATCAGCCGGTGGCATTATTTCTTAAAAGATATAAGAATGGCGGAAACGGAGGCGGCGCAAAACCTTTTGGCAGAACCATGCATCGGAACGTCGGAGGAACAGGAGATACAGAAGAAAAACCGTGCCGCTGCGGCAGCCGAGCGCGAAAAACGGCGCAATCTGTTGATTATGAAACTGTTCTATCTGCTTCCGTATGATGGAGAGAAGGACTTTTACGAGCAGTTTGAAAAGCGGATGCAGATGGCGGAGCGGAGTTTGCGATAAATCCTTTGTTGAAGACAAATCCGCAAGGATGTTTGCCCCCAGCTGTGAAGAGGCTGAACCGTTTTGACAGAGTGAAATAAGAAAGGAGATTACCGATGCTTCATACGGATTTTCACACCCACACCACGTTCTGCGACGGAAAGAGTACGCCGCGGGAGATGGTGGAGGCGGCATACCGGATGGGAATGACCGATTTGGGCGTTTCAGGACATGCTGATTTTTCGATGTTTGAGCCGGGATTCGGGATGGACGACGAGAAGCTTCGCCAGTATACCGAAGAACTTCAAGAACTCCGGGAGGAATACCGGGGAAAGATGAATCTCTATATCGGGATCGAGCTGGATGGACTGGGACCGGTGCAGAAAGCAGAGTACGCGATCGGCTCGACCCATGCGCTCATCAAGGATGGCGAGTATGTTTGTGTGGATGATACGGAGGAGAAACTGGTAAAAGCAGTCGAGACGCTGTGGCATGGTGACTGGTACGCGTTTGCACGGGAGTATTTCGAGGCAGAGGCGCAGATTTATGACCGGACAAAATGCGATTTCATCGGACATTTTGATCTGTTGACAAAATTTAACGAGGGATATAAACATTTTGACGAGACGAAAGACGCCTATCTGGAACCGGCGATCACGGCGATGCACAAACTGGCGACTCTGGGGATTCCGTTTGAGATCAACACAGGCGCCATGTCCCGCGGCTATCGGAGTGCGCCGTACCCGTCCGCAGCTCTGTTAAAAGAGCTGTGTGCCTGCGGTGGACGTATCCTCATCAACTCCGACAGCCACAGTACCGACACGATCGGATATGGGTTTAAGCAGGCGCAGGAGCTGGCGGTGGCGTGTGGATTTAAAAGTGTGTGTGCCCTGAAACCGGGTGGCGGATTTAGGGAGATACTTCTTGTATAAAAAAGACAGAAAGAAAAATATACAAATTCTAAATTTCAAGCTAAAAAATGCTGAAAATAAAGCCGAAATGATTTTATTTTTGGTGAATCGTTTTCAGAGAACCCTGCTATAATATGAGCCGTAACAAGGAGATAGATACTTAACAAAACCCCATGGCTGAGGGCTGCTAAGCACAATGTGTTTTCCACACAGGGTGTGCGGAAGGCGCAGATCAGATTTTTGGAGGAAAAGACAAATGACTACTTTAAAAGCTGAAAAAAGAAGCATGGATGTTAAGGCAAAGAGACTCAGAAGAGAAGGCTATGTAACAGGCAACGTATTTGGTAAGAAGATTCAGGGCTCCATTCCTGTTAAGATGGAAAAGAAAGACGTGGATCGTCTGCTGAAGACCGAGACCAAGGGCGGACAGATTATGCTGGATGTAGAAGGTGAAGTCTACGATGTCCTGATCAAGGAAGTTGACTATGATGCAATGGCAAATCAGGTTGTAGAGATAGATTTCCAGGCGCTGGTAAGCAATGAGAAGGTTCATTCCGTTGCTGAGATTATCTTCGAGAACCACGACAAGGTAGAAGCTGGCGTTCTGCAGGAGGTACTGAAAGAAGTATCGTACCGTGCATTACCGGCTGCACTGGTTGAGAAAGTCAAAGTTGATGTTGGTGAGATGGAGATTGGTGATACGATTCGTGTCAAAGACCTTTCGATCGCAAAAGATAAAGACATTGATATTCTGACCGATCTGGAGGCAGTAGTTGCTACCGTCACAGCGGTTCACAACAATGTACCGGAGACCGATGAAGAGGCTGACGCAGAAGAAGCTAAATAATTGAAGCGCAGTGCCAGGATGAAGCGAAACGGGATGCTGTCCGCAAGGCAGATAAAAAGTTTCGCGGAATGATTGAAACATGAGAAAAGGCGGATGTACTGACCAGATGGTCGGTATATCCGCTTTTGAATTTTGTATGAACTTTTTTTGCAGACGGTAAAAGAGGATGAGGTTATGGCTCCATATATGCGTCATAAATTTCCGGATCAATATTCTCGCGGATATTCTCATATACGCTTCCAGCCGCCTCCCGGATGGCATCGCGCGTTTCATCCGAGAGAGTTAAAATCGCGGTGCCGCTCGCTTCGATCGTAGCGATACGGTCAAAGATGCGCGCGTCGGACTGTTCTCTGGCATACTCGGTCGCGGTTTTGGCTGCCTGCGTCATGATTTCCTGTTCTTCTGGAGTCAGGTTCTGGAAGAAATCGTCATTGACAATCAAGGAGATCAGATGCGGCAGGTGGTTCGTCTCGACCACATAATCCTGCTGTTCGTAGAGACGGTTGGAGACGATGACCTCATACGGGTTCTCCTGCGCGTCGATCGTGTGCTGCTGGAGACCGATATACACCTCGCTGAAGGTCATTGGCGTCGGATTGGCGCCGATTGCTTTCCAGAATGCGAGATGATAGCTGTTTTCCATGGTACGGATTTTCTGCCCTTTGAAATCTGCCAGGGAGTAAACTGGTTTATTTGTGCTCATGATGCGGAATCCTTGATCTGCCATGCCGAGCAGGTGGTAACCGCCGTCGGTGTACACCTGGCTGATGAGATTGTAAAAATCCGGATCATCCAGCTTTTTGCGGCAGTCATCCAGCGAATCAAAGACGCATGGAAGGTCAAAAACGGCGAGATCCTTCATGAAAGAAACCTGAGGGGCGGTGTTCTGCACGACAAACGGGATATCGCCGTCCGCGCACGTTTCGAGCAGGTCGCGGTCACCGCCGAGTGTGGAGTTGGCGTAAACCTGAATCCGCATTGCGCCGTTGCTTAAGTCATGTACTTCCTCCGCAAATTTTTCGGCAAACAGCTGCGTTACCGTGTCCTCCGGGCTGGCGGTCGCCAGTGGCCAGGAATAGCGCTGTTCTTCCTTGCTGGAGGCGCAGCCGCTCAGCGCGAGCGAGGCACCGAATAAAAGAACCGAGGAAGAAATGAGCGCCGCAGCGAATCGGGAAGAAGTCCGGCATCGGCGGGACACTAGGTTTGAAATATAAATCATAATGGGAGATCCTTTCAAATTTAAAAACATCCATTTCATATGTGAAATATTCCATTCACAGCCTGAAAGCGTGAAGCAGGTCGTTATATGAAATCTTTCAGAACTTCAACATTTCCAAGCGTCCATTCAGCATTATAACAATCCCAGCGACAAAGCCGGTATAAACGTAATCAGCAGCAGCGCCACCAGGAACAATCCAATCATCGGCATCGCTTTTTTGGCGATCGCCATGATCGGGACGTCGGTCAGGGAGCTGGCGACAAAGAGGTTGACGCCGATCGGCGGGGTTACGAAGCCGATTGCCAGATTGACAACCATGATCACACCGAACTGGACCGGATCCATGTTGATCGCTGTCACGATCGGGAGCAGGATCGGGGTCAGAATCAGGATCGCCGGGGTTGTATCCATGACCATTCCCACGATAAGCAGGAACAGGTTGATGACAAGCAGGATCATGACCGGGCTGTTGAAATGCTCCAGGATAAAGCTGCTGACCGCCTGCGGCACCTGCATCAGGGTCAGGACTCTGGAAAATGCCGTGGAAGCTGCCAGAATAAAGAGGATCGGTGTGAATGTGCGGATCGCTTCCACAAAAATCGGCGGGATATCCCGGAATTTCATGGTCCGGTAGAGGAACAGGCTGACAAACAGGGCATAGAAAACGGAGATAACTGCTGCTTCCGTGGGGGAGGCGATGCCGCTGTAGATACAGCCAAGGATGATGACCGGGCTTAAGAGAGCGAAAAAGCTTTCGCGCAGCACCCGGAACAGTCCTTTTTCGTGCAGCAGATGGATTTCAGCGTGGATTTTTTCTCTATCTTCACCGTAACGTCGGCAGTGATAGATGGCATACAGCATCAGGAGCAGACCAATCATCAGACCCGGAATGACGCCGGCTAAGAACAGGCTGCTGACAGAGGCACCGGACGCCATGCCGTACATGATAAACGGGATACTCGGCGGAATGATAACGCCCAGACCGCCTGCGACTGCCACGATCGCGGTAGAGAAAGTCCGGTCATAGCCGAGGGCGCTTAAAATCGGGATCGTCATGCTTCCGACGGCTGCGACGGTTGCCGGGGCAGAGCCGGAGATAGCGCCGTAGAAGAGGCAGGTCACGATGACCGCGCATGGCATACCGGCGGTAAAATTGCCAAGAAAGAAGGCGAATACGTCAAACAGTTTCTTGGAAATACCGCCCTTTGCCATGATGATGCCGGATAAGACGAACATCGGCACGGCGAGCAGGGGAAAAGAATCCAGTCCGCCGAACATGGCGCGGATCAGATACTTAGCGCCGACCGTGAAGGACGGGTCAAAAACGGAAGGGAGAACCGAGGCGATACCGAGCGTGATCGATACCGGGATCGCGATGACAAGCAGCACGACAAAGATAACAAATAAGAGAGCAGCAGGCATCAGTGTTCCTCCTTTCCAGATGGTGTATTTGCCTCGATGAGAGATTCGATTTCATTGGATTCCGTTTCCGGCATATCTGCATTTGCATGGATAAAGGATTCCGGTGTATTGCGCTCCGGGTGGGCCGGATCGTAGACATCTTCGCCGCGGGCAACCTTAAATTCGATGATCCAGCGCTGCAGAATGCGGAATGTTACCAGAAGAAAGGAAACAAACGGCGCTGCCTGAATATAGTACATCGGAATCCCGCAGGCGGGGGATAACTGTCCGCTGTGAATGGCGGACATCATGTAAGAGTATGCAAATGGGATCATATAGAGGAAAAAAATCAGCTCAAAGGTGTGGTTGACAACCTTAAAAAGAGCCTTTCCTCTGCGCGGGAAGGCGGCGACGAACTGTTCGATCTTGATAGAAAGGCATTTTTTGCTGCAATAACTGACGCTTAAAAAACCGCTCCAGATAAAGAGAAAACGGGTAACCTCCTCGGACCAGGACAGAGACTGTCCCAGCGCGTAGCGGGAAAATATCTGGATTCCCATAATGAGTGTCATCGCAGCCAGCATGACAACCAGCAGAAATTCTTCCAGGTTTTCATCCAGCCAGTGAAGTGTTTTTTTCATGAATAATCCCCTTGTAAATACGGATAATAGGTTGCTGTTTATGCAGGCACGTTTGAAAACGGATGTGCCGCTTGATAACAATAATAGACCTGCGATGGAGGTAGCAGGTCTTGAGTGTCTCGCGGAGAATCCCTCCGTACCCGCAGGTACAGGGATTTCCGGGAGTAAAAAAATAGGTGGCTAAAAGTATAATATAGGCACTTTTGGAACCGAAAGTGCCGTAAGATAGCGTGGTGGCAGCTGGAATTTGCCGTATTTAAATGCGAAGCCACGGCAAATTCAGTTACTGGGCACGTTAGCGTGAACAGTAACCGAATAACTGGATAAGCCAGATATTACATCGCACTGTGAAGCAGTCCCAGTACAGTCTCCAGCTCCTTTACGCCCATCTGACCCGGTGCGGATGCCTTTTTGGCAGCGCCGAAGGTCATGGAAGAACCAAATACCTCGCCGCAGAGACGGCTGATAACGCCGGTGCCAGCCATCGACATGGTAATGATTGGACGGTCCGCATAGAGGGAAGTCATTTCCTCAGTGGCAGAGAGAAGTGTTAAAACATCTTTCTTGTTCTGCGGCATAACTGCGATCTTCGGGATATCTGCATTCATATCCTGCATCTTACGCAGGCGGTAGATGATGTCGGATTTCTCCGGCGTCTTGTGGAAGTCATGGTTGGAAGCGATGACTTTCACGCCAGCCGCATGTGCGCCGTCGATGATCTTGGTTACAATCGCGTCGCCGGTAAAGATCTCTACGTCAATGAAATCAACATAGCCGGTCTGAGCTGCCTTGATGTTCAGCTTTGCGTAATCTTCCGGCTCGATGGATTTCTCGCCGCCCTCTTTGGAGGTACGGAAGGTCATCAGAATCGGAGTCTCGCCGAGAACGGCACGCAGTTCCTTTAAGACGTCTTCTACCTTCTCAAAATCAAAGACACCTTCGAACCAGTCTACACGCCATTCTACCATATCAACCGGAATAGAATCAAACGTTTTGGCCTCGTCGATGATTTCCTGTTTGGTAACGCCTACGATCGGAACGATGATCTTCGGTGTGCCGGAGCCGATTTCGATATTTCTAACTTTGATAGTATTCATAATCAGAGAATCCTTTCATTTTATCAATAAATATTTATTCGTCGCTTTCTGCCAGAGACACCATTTTCGCGTAGCGGGCATTGACAAAGAGTCCCAAGAGAACGCCGATGGCAGTCAGTACGATATTCATTATCATAACATGGGATGGTGCCATTTTGGAAGCGGCAGTCAAAATTGTGTAATTACATAAGGAAGAAGCAATCATAACCAGTGCGGTTACGGTTCCCTTGATCTTCGGGAACAGCATGTTGCAGACGGAGGTTACAATCTGTAACAGACCGCCCGCGCCTGCCCAGCCGATGATGAAAGCGCCTGCAATCATAAGGGTCTGGCTGTGACCGATGAGTACGGCAACCAAAGTAACGAGGCAGATAACCGGGTAAACGAGGATGAAACGTACATCCTTGATTTTACGGGTCAGCAGGGAGGTGACAACGAGCGCCATCAGGGTACCTGCGGAATAGTAGGTCTGCATGATGGACGGGTTCGCCCAGCCTGCATTTTCTTTTGCGAAGTTCTGCGCGCAGTTTAACCATAACTGGAAGGTACCGGTGCAGGTGAAACCAATCACGATCATGGCGATGGACTCAAACGAAAAATTTGTGTGTTTTAAGCTGGCGATGAGTCCCTCGGATTTGCCCTCTGCCTTCTGCTCAGAATCTGGCAGCGGGAACAGGAAAATAAGTACAAATAAAACAGCGTAAATAATACCGCATCCGATAAATAACGGATTGTAAGATACCATGCCGGTGGCGGTGGTTGTCACAGCAACACCGAGTACGAACGGCAGAAGCATCTGCGCGATCGCAATGAAAAATTTGATTCCCATGGTAGCGACACCCGGAGCGCTGCTGATAATCTCGGCAACCGCCGGATAGATACCGGTATCAAGGAACGAATTGGAGATACCTCCGATGATTGCACATACATAAGCGATTTGATAGCCGCCGTTTTGTCCGGCGCTGAAAGCGAAAGCAAGTCCAATCAGGTAAACCGCGTAGGAGGCGCTGCCGATGGCGGTTGAGATGCGGCGTCCCAGTTTGTCGGAAAGTGGTCCGGCAAATGGAAGTGCAATCAGACGCCCGAGTCCTAAAGCAGCGGAAATCGCGGTGATCGCCATTGCCTCAACGCCCCAGGCTGCGGCAAGCGCTTCCTTGATGACTGCCTGTCCGAGAATCGAACAGCCGACGCCATGGATAAAGTAGTTTAAGTACATGATAAGTGCACTTGGCAGATATTTCTTGTTCATGATTTTCTCCTTAATTCAAGATCCGCCTGTCGTGCTGCCGTTTCGGAAACCGGGCGGATGATGGCTGATGTTCTGTCACAGACACAAAGGAGATGCCGATATAAAAAGTTCTGTTTTAGTGTTAGAAAAATAACACGTTTGATGCCTTTATTCTAATAATTATTATAGCCGAAGTCTAATACTTTTATAGCAAAAAACCAATGCATTTTAAGCATTAATGTGTTATAAATATGATTATGGGTTACTGCTCACGGGTAGGCACTTTTGGAACCGAAAGTGCCGTAAGAAAACGTGGTGGCAGCAGGAATTTGCCGTATTTAAATGCGAAGCCACGGCAAATTCCGTTACTGGGCACGTATGCGTGAACAGTAACGATTATGGAAGTTTGGTGTGATGCATTTACGGCTGATATTGCGAAGAGTTAATACGAAGATACATAAAGACGGGGGACGTTAGGAATGACATTGAATCAGATTTTATATTTTCAGAAGATAGCGAATCTGGAAAATTATCATCAGGCGGCGGAAGAATTATATATATCACAGCCATCCCTGAGCCGGTCGATGGCATCACTGGAAAATGAGCTGGGCGTGACGCTCTTTGAAAAAGAAGGACGCGGGGTGACCCTGACGAAGGCGGGGAGGATGTTTTTGGAGTACGCGGACCGGATTCTCACAGACTGCCACATCGCGGTCGGAAAAATGCGGGAGATTTCGATGGATGGGGGAAAGATCGACATCGGTTACGTGTTTCCGCTGGCCGGCCACTATATCCCGCACCGGGTCAAGCTCTTTTTAGAACAACCGGAAAATCAAAAGGTTGTGTTTAATTTCTGGCAGAATCACACACCGGCGATTGCAAAAAAGGTAAAAACGGGTGAATTAGATGTAGGCTTTGGCGGCTGTCTGGAAAAGGATGACATGGAATTTTTCCCGGTGGCGAACCAGAAGCTTGTTATCATCACACCGAAGGATCATCCGCTGGCGGAACGGGAGAGAATTCCATTTGCGGAGCTGAACCGGTATCCGGTAATTGGATATGATAAGGACTCCTGGATGGGGACGCGCACCCGCGCACTCTATGCGAAATACAACATCCAGCCGGACATCATTGTGGAGTGTCCGGACGAATATTCGATCGTCGCGCTGGTGCGGGAGAGTTTTGGCATCGCACTGATGCCGCGCACGGACATTCTGGAGCTTGCTCCGGGAGTCTGCATTCATCCGATTGAAAATCTGGACATTTATCACCAGATTTTTATGTTCTGGATGAAAGAACGCTACCGGCTTCCGGCGGTGGAACGCTTTATTGAATATATGAAACAGCAGGCGCGTCAGGACGGTCTGCAGGCGGAACGGGAAACCGATAGCAAAAACGTATTGAAAATTTACTTGAAAGATATTGTTAATTTTTAAGCAAAACGGTTATGATAAAAGTGTCACAAACACAGGGATGCCTCTCATGCAATGGAGAAGGAGAATTTCATCATGAAGAGCAAATACCCGAAAATTTTTGAACCGATTACCATTAAGCGCATGACAATCAAAAACCGTGTTGCCATGACGCCGATGGGTACTAACTATGGCGAGACGAGCGGTGAGATGAGCAACCGCCATATGAATTATTATTCCCTGCGTGCCAAGGGAGGAACTGGTCTGATTATTCTGGAGAATGCCAATATTGAATATCCGGTTGGTTCCAATGGCACAAGCCAGATCCGCATCGATCACGACAGCTTTATGCCGCGTTACTATCAGTTAGTCGAGAATCTTCATAAGAATGGCGCGATGGTAGCGATTCAGGTCAACCATGCGGGTGCTTCTGCATCCTCTGCCAGAACCGGTATGGAGACGGTGTCTTCCTCCAATATCCCGACCAAGGCAGGCGGCGAGATTCCGCGTCCGATGACAAAGGAAGAGATCCTGACGACCGTAAAAAAATACGGCGAGGCGGCGAAACGTGTACAGGCGATCGGATTTGATGCGATTGAGATCCACTGCGGTCATTCTTATCTGATGAGTCAGTTTATTTCCCCGTATTACAACAAAAGAACCGATGAATTCGGCGGCTCTGTCGAGAATCGTCTCCGTTTCCCGAAGATGGTTCTGGAAGAGGTGCGGAAAAATGTAGGTCCGTGGTTCCCGATCATCGTCCGTATCTCTGCGGAAGAGCGCGTGCCGGGCGGCAACACGCTGGAAGACACACTGGAATACCTCGAATATCTGGATGAGTACGTAGATATGTACGATGTATCCTGCGGTCTGAACCCGTCCTTACAGTATCAGATTGACTCGAACTTCCTGCCGGATGGCTGGCGTTCCTACATGGCAAGAGCCGTGAAGGATAAATTTGGTAAACCGGTTATCAATGCGGGCAACTACCGCGATCCGGAGGTCGTTGAGAAAGTATTGGAGAGCGGCGATGTCGATATTGTCGGCATGGGACGCGGACTCATTGCAGAGCCGAACTGGGTCAGCAAGGTGCAGAACGGCGAGGAAGAGATTCTCCGTAAATGTATCTCCTGTAACGTTGGCTGTGCGGGCAACCGAATCGGCGTCAACCGCCCGATCCGCTGTACCGTCAACCCGGCTGTTCCGGAGGGCGATATCTACAAGAAGCTGAAAGTCAATAAAAACTGCAACGTAGTTGTAGTCGGCGGCGGTACAGCCGGTCTGGAAGCAGCCTGCACGGCAGCCGAGGTTGGATGCAACGTATTCTTATTAGAAAAGAGTGGTAAATTAGGCGGACTTTCCACCTTTATCTCCGACCTGCCAAGCAAGAACCGTATGAAAGACTTCCCGAAATATCTGGAAGCACGTGCGAAGAGACTGAAAAATCTGTATGTATTTCTGAACTGCGAGGCAACCGTGGACAAGATCAAACAGTTCAAGCCGGATATCATTGTCAACGCAACCGGTTCCGTTCCAGTCGTTCCGCCGATCAAGGGACTCAAGGAAAACATCGCAGCCGGTCATGTCGATACCATTTTCGAGATGATTCAGAAAGTAAAAGCCGGAGAATACCCGGATGATTTCTGCAAGGGCAAAAAAGTGGTTGTAGTCGGCGGCGGCTCCGTTGGTCTGGATGTTGTGGAGTATTTCGCACCGCGCGGCGCGGAGTGTACCATCGTGGATATGCTTCCGCAGATTGGCATGATGGCAGATCCGATTACGAAATGTTCCATGCGTGAGACACACGATAAATACGGTGTGAAAGAGTATGTGAATACTGCGCTGCAGGAAGTCAAAGAGAACGCATTTACCGTGAAGCTGCCGGATGGCACGATCGAGGATCTGAACTTTGAACTCGGTTTCAACTGCCTGGGAATGCGCGCCAACAATCCGATTCTGGCACAGCTCGAAGAGGCATTTGACAACACAGATACCTTCATTTACCCGATCGGAGACTCCGTCCGCGCCCGCCGTATCATGGAGGGAACGATGGAAGGACGTGCGATTCTGAACGTGCTGGAAGCGAGAGGATTTTTAGAGCTGGCACCATTGGAGTAGGGAATTGAATATTGCATTTGAAAGATTCTGACTGTTCGCTGAACGAATAATATCGTTTTATTTAATTATAAAAAATAGAGAAGAAAAGAGGAAATTATCATGCCAAACATTACAGGACATACCGAATTAGTAGGATTAATGGCTTACCCGATCCGTCATACACAGTCTCCGACTACCCACAACCTTGCCTATGACAAGAATGGCGACGATGTTATCCAGCTTGCGTTCGAGGTAGACAACGATACCCTGGAAGCAGCGGTTGAGAGTATCCGTGCGCTGAAGATGCTGGGTTCCAACATCTCCATGCCGAACAAGACCGTCGTTCACAAATATCTGGATGAGGTAGACGAGGCTGCAAAGCTGTGCGGTGCGATCAACACTGTAGTCAACACCCGTGACAAAGACGGCAATGTAACCGGATACCTGAAGGGTTACAACACTGACGGTATGGGCTACTGGCAGGGAATCAAGGAAGAAGGCATTGATTTCAAGGGAATGAAGATGGTTCTCATCGGTACTGGCGGTGCAGCAACCGCTATCGCAGTACGCGGCGCACTGGACGGCATTGCAGAGCTGCATATCTTCAATATCAAAGATAAATTCTATGCACGCGGCGAGGAGATCGTTGATATCATCAACAAGAACTCTAACTGCAAGGCCGAGATGCATGACCTGGGCGATCTGGCACTCTTAAAAGAGAAAATGCACGAAGCAGACATTTTCTGTGATGCAACCGGCGTTGGTATGCACCCGCTGGAGGATCTGTCCAATATTCCGGATCCGTCCTATTTCCGCAAGGATCTGATCGTAACTGATACAGTATATGCACCGCGTGA
Organism: Clostridium sp. AF35-15; assembly: GCF_003477745.1. Taxonomy (NCBI): domain Bacteria; kingdom Bacillati; phylum Bacillota; class Clostridia; order Eubacteriales; family Clostridiaceae; genus Clostridium; species Clostridium sp. AF35-15. Next base: position 85,312 of record NZ_QUDY01000007.1, read on the forward strand.
GACCGTGATGATGAAGCAGGCCAAAGAAGCTGGCTGCACCCGCGTATACAACGGAATGAGCATGATGCTGTTCCAGGCGCTGATCGCGATTGAACTGTATACAGGAAAATCAACACCGGTGGATTACATGAAGGAGAAGCTGGGAATCTAATTAAACGATAGCCCCCACAGTTATACCTGCTATTCCGCATTAGCACTTGCGTTCATATCCTGATTCGGGTATAATAATAAAACACACTTTCAATGTAAAGTGCAAAAGTGATTTGAATGAATACAAGTGAAGAAGGATGAGACAGATGGATGAATTAAAGAAGCTGCGAAATGATTTGGACATGTGCGACGAGATTCTGATCGATGCCCTGCGGATGCGCTACCAGATTATCCAGGAGATTACAAATTATAAACAGAAAAACGGACTTCCGATTTATCAGGCAGAGGAGGAAGAGCGCAAGAAGAGCAAGATGCTTGCGAAGCTGGATGATTATGAATACAAAAAGTCAATCATGGCAGTTTACGACAGCGTCCTCTACCGGAGCAAACGGATCCAGTCCCATGAGTTGTTTGGATTCAATATTTTCCTGATCGGATTTATGGGAGTCGGAAAGAGCACCGTTTCGAATGCACTGCAGAATACCTTTGCGATGGATGTGGTGGAAATGGATGAAATGATCGCGAAAAAGAACAACATGAGCATTTCCGAGATCTTCGATCTGCACGGCGAGGAATATTTCCGCAACGAGGAGACAAACCTGCTTAAAGAGGTAGGAAACGAGAAGAACAAGATTGTATCCTGCGGCGGCGGCGTAGCGATGCGCGAGGTCAATGTACAGGAGATGCGAAAGAGCGGCAAGGTTATACTTCTGACCGCGAAGCCGGAGACGATTCTGGAGCGTGTCAAAGAGAACCATGACCGTCCGCTTCTGGAAAATAATAAGACAGTGGAATATGTTTCCGAACTGATGGAGAAGCGCAGACCGGCGTATGAAGCGGCAGCGGATATTGTGATCGCGACCGATGGAAAATCAGCGAATGAGATCTGCGAGGAGATCATTGCACAGGTGAAGAAGTTTAAATAATGTGACTGCTCAGAAAGTTCTGACAGAGAAAACGAAAGGGGAAAAAAGATGTCGAATCATATCACAGGACACACAGGTTTACTTTGTTTACTGGGAAGCCCGGTCGCACACAGTGTTTCGCCGGAGATGCACAACGAGGCGTGCAGCCAGTTGGGGCTGGATTATACATATCTGGCGTTTGATGTGCCGGAAGAGAAGATGCCGCAGGCGGTTGAGGGACTGCGGACGATGGGCGCGCGCGGCTGGAATATCACGATGCCGGGCAAAAATATCATGTGCAAGCTGGCAGACAAGGTTTCACCGGCTTCCGAGATTTCCGGCGCCTGCAATACGATTGTCAATGACGACGGTGTTCTGACTGCTTATACGACCGATGGCGTCGGATTTATGCGTGCAGTTGCAGAAAATGGTGTAGACATCATTGGCAAGAAAATGACGCTTTTAGGCGCTGGCGGCGCCGCAACCGCGATTCTTGTACAGGCAGCTTTAGACGGCGTGGCAGAAATTAACGTATTTAACGTCAAGGACGCGTTCTATCCGAGAGCCGAGGAGATTGTAAAGAAACTGAACGAGCGCACAGGGTGCAAGGTAACCCTGCATGATTACTCCGATCTGGAGATCCTGCGCCAGTCCATCGCAGACAGCGCGATTCTGGTAAATGGTACTTCCGTCGGCATGGCTCCGAAGACAGACAACACAATCATTACTGATACAACGATGTTCCACAAAGACCTGTTCGTATTCGATGTCATCTACAATCCTCAGGAGACCCGTTTACTGCGCGAAGCAAGAGCGGCAGGCTGCAAGACCAGCAACGGTATGTACATGCTTCTCTATCAGGGAGCTGCATCCTTTGAACTCTGGACAGGACAGCAGATGCCGGTGGAGATCATTAAAGAGAAATATTTTACAAAATAGGATTTGAAGAACGGCACACCGCATTCTCGTTACTTAGTGATGAGAATGCGGTGTGCCGTTTTTCAAAAAAATGTTTTCACAAATTATTCACAAAATTATTAGCACTCAACTCTTGACAGTGCTAATAACAAGTGTTATATTACTGCTAGAACAAAAGGAGACCAAAAGGTTTTCACAGATTGTTCGAAAGGAGGCAGGTTTATGAATATCAGTAAATTTACCCAGAAGTCTCTGGAAGCCGTTCAAAATACGGAAAAGCTGGCGTATGAATATGGAAACCAGCAGATTGATCAGGAACATTTGCTGTACAGTCTTTTGACTGTGGAAGACAGCTTGATTTTTAAATTAATAACAAAGATGGGAATCTCGGGCGACCAGTTCCGTGATGAGGTGCAGCAGGCGATTGGAAAGCTGCCGAAGGTATCCGGCGGTCAGGTGTATTTCTCCAACGATGCCAACAAGGTGCTGGTGAACGCGGAGGACGAAGCCAAGGCGATGGGAGACGAGTATGTTTCCGTCGAGCACTTATTTCTGGCGATGTTAAAACAGCCGAATAAGGCGGTCAAGGAACTGTTCCGTCTCTACGGTATCACGAAAGAGAGCTTTTTGCAGGCGCTTTCGACTGTGCGCGGCAACCAGCGTGTCGTCAGCGATAATCCGGAGGCAACGTATGACACTTTAAATAAGTACGGTTACGATCTGGTGGAACGTGCGAGAGATCAGAAGCTCGATCCGGTCATCGGTCGTGACAGTGAGATCCGTAACGTGGTTATGATTCTCTCCAGAAAGACGAAAAACAACCCGGTTCTGATTGGTGAACCTGGCGTTGGTAAGACAGCCGTTGTTGAAGGACTGGCACAGCGTATCGTGCGCGGCGATGTCCCGGAGGGCTTGAAGGACAAGAAATTGTTTGCCCTGGATATGGGCGCTCTGATGGCGGGCGCGAAGTACCGCGGCGAGTTTGAAGAGAGACTGAAAGCGGTGCTTGACGAGGTCAAGAAGAGCGAGGGACAGATTATTCTGTTTATCGATGAGCTGCATACGATCGTCGGCGCGGGCAAATCCGAGGGCGCGATGGACGCCGGGAATATGCTGAAGCCTATGCTGGCTAGAGGTGAACTGCACTGTATCGGTGCGACGACCCTGGATGAGTACCGTAAATACATCGAAAAAGACGCAGCTCTGGAACGTCGTTTCCAGCCGGTTCACGTTGATGAGCCGACCGTGGAAGATACGATTTCCATTCTGCGTGGTCTGAAAGAGAGATATGAGGTTTACCACGGGGTCAAGATTACCGACTCTGCGCTTGTATCGGCGGCAATTCTCTCGGATCGTTATATCACGGATCGTTTCCTTCCGGATAAGGCGATCGATCTGGTTGATGAAGCGTGCGCGATGATCAAGACGGAGATGGATTCAATGCCGGCGGAGCTGGATGAACTGTCGAGACGTATCATGCAGCTGCAGATTGAAGAGGCTGCGCTTAAGAAAGAGACTGACCGCTTAAGTCAGGATCGCCTGGCAGAACTGCAGAAAGAACTGGCAGAGCTCAAGAGCAGCTTTTCGACCCAGAAAGCCCAGTGGGAGAATGAAAAATCTTCCGTTGATAAGCTGTCCAAACTGCGTGAAGAGATTGAGCATGTAAATGGCGAGATTCAGGCAGCGCAGCAGGCATATGACCTAAACAAAGCGGCTGAACTCCAGTACGGCAAGCTGCCGGAACTGCAGAAACAGTTGGCGGAAGAGGAAGAGAAAGTGAAAAATCAGGATCTCAGTCTGGTACATGAGAGTGTCACCGAGGATGAGATTGCCAGGATTATTTCGAAGTGGACCGGTATTCCGGTTGCCAAACTGACCGAGAGCGAGCGCAGCAAGACCCTGCATATGGACGAACTGCTGCATAAACGTGTCATCGGACAGGATGAGGGCGTTACCAAGGTAACGGAGGCGATTATCCGTTCCAAAGCGGGCATCAAGGATCCGACGAAACCAATCGGTTCGTTCCTGTTCCTAGGTCCGACCGGTGTCGGCAAGACAGAGCTTGCAAAAGCGCTGGCGGAGGCATTGTTTGACGATGAGAACAACATGGTTCGTATCGATATGAGTGAATACATGGAGAAACATTCCGTTTCCCGTCTGATCGGAGCGCCGCCAGGATATGTCGGATATGACGAGGGCGGTCAGCTGACCGAGGCAGTACGGCGCAAACCGTATTCCGTTGTCCTCTTCGATGAGGTTGAGAAAGCGCACCCGGATGTATTTAACGTCCTGCTGCAGGTTCTGGATGATGGACGTATCACGGATTCGACCGGCAAAACTGTCGATTTCAAGAATACGATCCTGATTATGACCTCCAACATCGGTTCCCAGTATCTGCTGGACGGCATCGATGAAAAGGGACAGATCAAGCCGGAGGCGGAAAGCTCCGTTATGCATGACTTGAGAGCTCACTTCCGTCCGGAGTTCCTGAACCGTCTGGATGAGATTATTCTCTTTAAGCCGCTGACGAAAGGCAACATCGGAGGCATCATTGAGCTTCTGATTGCAGATGTCAACAAACGTCTGGCGGATAAGGAGTTAAAGATTGCCCTGACGGACGAGGCAAAGGATTTCATCATTGAAAATGGCTACGATCCGGTTTACGGTGCAAGACCGCTGAAACGGTACCTGCAGAAGAACGTCGAGACACTGGCAGCGAAGCTGATTCTGGCGGACGGCGTCCGTGCGGGCGATACGATAGAGATCGGGCTTTCGGATGGCAAGCTGACGGCTTCGGCTGTCCATAGCGCGTAAGCGGAAAACGTCTTACGGCGGATTTATAACTATTATATAGAAGAAACAATAGGGCGCGGAGAAGTGCGAAAGAGCTTCCTCTGCGCTCTTTTTATGTATTTCTGAGATTTTCACAGTCTTGACATTGCCCGGCAACTTTACTAAAATGATTCCATAATGACCGGACTATATCATTTGTTCCGGAAGTCAGTCAGATGAGGAGAAGATGAGATGAAAATTGCGATTGGAAATGACCATTCGGCGGTAGAACTGAAGAACATTATTGTGGATTTCCTGAAAGAAAAAGGAATCGAAGTGTTAAATCTGGGTACAGACAGCAGCGAGAGCTGTGATTATCCAGTTTACGGAGAGAAGGTAGGCCGTGCAGTTGTTTCCGGCGAAGCCGATCTGGGTATTGCAATCTGCGGTACCGGTCTTGGTATTTCACTGGCAGCTAACAAGGTAAAAGGCGTGCGCGCCTGCGTATGCAGCGAGCCGTACACAGCGGTGATGTCCCGCCGCCACAACGATGCCAATGTACTCTGCTTCGGCGCCCGCGTGGTAGGAAGTGAGCTTGCGAAGATGATCGTTGACGAGTGGATCAACGCAGAATTTGAGGGCGGACGCCATCAGAGACGCGTGGATATGATTATGGCGATTGAGGAGAAAGACTGATTCAGAGTCAGAGGTAACGGATGAAATCATAAGGCAGGCTGACAGCAGGATGCGAGATGCCTGTGAGAACAAAAAGAGGCAGCTGTAAAGAGATGGAGCAGCTGCGAAAAGAACAGGAGGAAGCAGGAGATGATCACAGAAGATATTCGCTACATCGGTGTAAACGACCATGACATTGACTTATTTGAGGGGCAGTATCAGGTGCCAAATGGTATTTCATATAACTCATACGTGATTATGGATGAAAAGATCGCGATCATGGATACGGTAGACAAGCGCAAACAGACAGAATTTCTGGAAAATCTGGAAACCGCACTGGCTGGAAGAACCCCGGATTATCTGGTAATCAGCCACATGGAGCCGGATCATGCATCAAGTATCCAGGCAGTCTTAGAACGGTACCCGGAAATCACACTGGTAGGCAATGCGAAGACATTTCCGATGCTGAAACTGTACTTTGATCTTGATACCAGCTGTGCGCTGACGGTCAAGGAGGGCGATACCCTGAAACTGGGGCGCCATGAGCTGACGTTCGTCATGGCACCGATGGTACACTGGCCGGAGGTTATGGTAAGCTATGATTCCTGCGACAAGGTGCTGTTCAGCGCCGACGGTTTCGGCAAGTTCGGTGCGCTTGATGTGGATGAGGACTGGGACTGCGAGGCGAGACGGTATTATTTCAATATTGTAGGAAAATATGGAATGCAGGTGCAGGCACTTCTTAAGAAAGAAGCCGGTCTTGAGATCCAGATCATCTGCCCGCTGCATGGACCGGTTCTGAAAGAGACGATCGGTCATGTGCTTGAAAAATACCAGATTTGGAGCAGCTACGGCGTCGAGTCTGAGGGTGTATTTATCGCATATGCGTCCCTGCATGGCAACACCGAGGATGCGGCGAAGAAATGCAAGGAAATTCTTGAGAAAAAAGAATGCCCGAAAGTGGCAATCGCGGATCTGGCGCGCGGTGATATGGCGGAGGCGCTGGAAGATGCATTCCGGTATGGAAAAATTGTATTGGCAGCACCGTCCTATGACGCGGGTGTGATGCCGGTTATGGCAGATTTCCTGCACCACTTACAGAGCAAGAATTACCAGAAACGCACCGTTGCCCTGATTGAAAACGGTTCCTGGGCGCCGAGTGCAGCGCGCACGATGAAGGGAATGCTGGATGCGATGAAGGAGATCACGGTGGTTGAACCGGTCGTTACGGTTCGCGGGGCGCTCAAGGAGAGCGATATTCCGTCGCTGGAGCAGATGGCGGAAGCGCTGCTGGCATAAGAAGCGTCTGGTGACAGTATTTAATGAGACCTGAAAAAGGCTTTTTTAAATAAAAAATCCGGAGAGACAAAAGTGTGGTTTTATATTTATATATGAAAAATCCACTTGATGATTTTGTATGGATGACAGAAAAGAATAGGAGAAACAGACATGGTAGATGAGGTAATGAAGTTCATTACAGAGGCAGACCCGGAAGTGGGAGAAGCCATTGAAGCAGAGGCAGCCCGTCAGAGAAGAAACCTGGAGCTGATCGCGTCGGAGAATATTGTATCGGAGCCGGTTATGATGGCGATGGGATCGGTATTAACCAACAAATATGCGGAGGGATATCCGGGAAAACGTTACTACGGCGGATGCCAGTGTGTCGATGTTGTAGAGTCCATCGCGATCGAGAGAGCGAAAAAACTGTTTGGCTGTGATTATGCAAACGTACAGCCGCATTCCGGCGCGCAGGCAAACATGGCGGTATTTATCGCAATGCTGAAACCGGGTGATACTGTTATGGGCATGAACCTGGATCACGGCGGACATCTGACACACGGAAGCCCTGTCAATTTCTCCGGTTTATATTTCAACATTGTGCCGTATGGTGTCGATGACAATGGCGTGATTGATTACGAAGAGGTAGAGCGCATTGCACTGGAAGCAAAACCGAAGCTGATCATTGCAGGTGCAAGTGCCTATGCAAGAGAGATTGATTTCAAACGTTTCCGTGAAATTGCAGACAAAGTAGGCGCATACCTGATGGTCGATATGGCTCATATCGCTGGTCTGGTAGCAGCCGGTCTTCACCAGAGCCCGATTCCGTATGCAGATGTTGTTACGACAACCACACATAAGACACTGCGCGGACCGAGAGGCGGTCTGATTCTGGCAAATAAGGAAGCAGCTGAGAAGTTCAACTTCAACAAGGCGATCTTCCCGGGAACCCAGGGCGGTCCGTTAGAGCACATCATCGCTGGCAAGGCAGTCTGCTTCGGCGAGGCGCTGAAGCCAGAATTTAAAGAGTATCAGCTTCAGGTAAAGAAGAATGCAGCAGCGCTGGCAGCCGCACTTCAGAAGCAGGGATTCAAGATTCTGACCGGCGGAACCGATAACCACCTGATGTTAGTTGATCTGCGCGGCATGGATATTTCCGGTAAAGAGCTGCAGAACCGCTGCGATGAAGTATACATTACCCTGAACAAAAATACCGTTCCAAACGACCCGAGAAGCCCGTTTGTTACTTCTGGCGTCCGCATCGGTACTCCGGCTGTTACCACCCGTGGACTGAAAGAAGAGGACATGGAAGTGATTGCAGAGTGCATCTGGCTGGCAGCTACCGACTTCGAGAACAAGGCAGATTACATCCGTGCGGAAGTGACGAAACTGTGTGAGAAGTATCCGTTATATAAATAAGTAGAGAAGAATATGGAGCGAAAAATTTGCCAGTCTATAGATTCAGAAAAATGCTGGAAAATTAATGCACATATAACAATAAGAAAAAGGCTGTATTGCCTGCCGCATGGAAGCGCGCGGTAGGTGATACAGCCTTTTCTATTCCAACCATTTTTCCTAGAAATTAAGTTTTTGTCCAATTCCTTTTTCCAATGCTTTTTCATAGATAAGCTGTGCCGTCCGCACATCAAAGAGTCCCATGCCGACTGATTTAAAGCAGCGGGTCTCGTTCTGCTCATGCGGATGTCCCTGCTTGGTATCTTCGATCAGATCCTCGATAAAGTGGACGCGCTTCTGTGTCAGAACGCCCTTTTCCAGCGGAATTTTCAGATCGCCGCTCTCCTCGCAGGCATACGGAAGCTCGGTGTACGCGTTCTTGACGAGTTTCCACACCGCATCCGGCAGTTCGCGCCGTTCCGGACGCCAGGAGCCGATGGCAACAAAGCATTTGCCGCGAAGCAGCTCTTCATCATCCGGGTAGACCGGATCGACCGCCTGGGTGGCGGAGATCAGGACGCGGCTGTGCTCAGCCAGTTCACGGGTATCCGCGCAGGTATGAATCTGGATGTCGTTTTTTCCAAACGATGCCAGACGCGCCGATAAGCGCTCGATAAAGCCGGAAAGATCCTTAGCGTATGCGTCATACAGATAAATATCTGTGATCGGGCGCACCTCGCAGGCATAGAGAAGCTGGTGTAGTCCCTGCATACCGCAGCCAACCAAACCAACTGAGGCAGCATCCTCTGGAGCCAGATAGCGCAGTGCGACACCGCCGACCGCACCGGTCCGCATTGCGGTCAGGACACTTCCGTTCATAATCGCCTTCGGCAGACCGGTCTTTGCGTTATTTAAAATCATAAGTCCGTTCAGATACGGAATTCCCAGAGAGGAATTGTCCGGAAATTCGGATAACATCTTTGTACCGATGACGGAATCCAGAAAACACGGCATATAGAGCATCATATTTTTATCACGCTGTGCGATAAAACGATCCGGCATCTTATAATTGCCGCTTTTGTGAATCGCATACGCATCTTCGATCGCGTCCATGACATCCTCTAAGGTGACGGACTGCCACATTTCTTGTTCGCTGAGAAATAACATATCAAAACCTCCTGAATATTTATGAATGAAATAAAACATATATACTAAAAATAGATTTATCACAAATCAAATGTGGTTTGTATAGCTGGATTGTAGCAGTTTCACGTTTCATTGTCAAGATGAAAACAGAATAAAAATCAAGTTGCATATTTGAAATGGGGCGTGTATAGTAAAGAAAATTGTAGCGGTTCAGTAGGTTTACGCATTTACTGAGCTACAGGAAATGGATAAAATTAGCACAAGCGAGAAGGGAAGAATACCTGGAAAGGAAGGGGTAATGGGAGAAGTAATTAAAGTATTAGACTGGTTGTTAGAGAATTTGGTACAGATATGCACGGTCGTGCTAGAATTGTTTGGAATCATTGTGCTGGTTTCGACAGCGGTATCCTGCTTTGTTCAGTGGATACGAAACAAGCGTCAGCTGATCCGCCTGAATCTGGCACAGGGAATTGCGCTGGCGTTGGAATTTAAGATGGGCGGCGAGGTACTCAGGACGGTTGTGGTACGGGAATGGTCGGAACTTGGAATTTTGGGAGCCATCATTGTCCTTCGGGCAATGCTTACATTTTTGATTCATTGGGAGATCAAGAACGAAAAAAGAGAAACCCAGGAAGAGCAAGGAGGAAAGCTAGAGTAAAAAGGGGCACGAAAAAGGGAGTCTGCAGGATGAGCGGACTCCCTTTTTTCGTGGTTAAACAAGATTAATGCGAAAAATATTTGTCGTAGAAATGAAGGCGTTCCAGAATTTGCTTCTGGCTTTTGATTTCCATTTTGGAATAAATGGAAGCCAGATGCTTTTTGACAGTAGGGATGCTGACGAAGAGGGTGGAAGATATCTGATCGTTGGAATAGCCGCGCAGTAAAAGGCTTAAAACATTTACTTCTCGGTTCGTCAGGGAAAAATCCCGGCTGATCTGGGAAAGAGTACGATCCATCACATAGGATAAATCGAAGAACAGACATACAAAGCAGTCGTTGTCTGGTCCCTCCTTAAGATGGGAGCGGCTTACCTCCAGAAACAAAGGGCTGTTTTCCATCTTGTATTCGATATTTTGTCCGGTAATGCTTCCAGAACGGAGCAGCTGACGGCAAAGAGAGCGAAAACAATTGGAAATGGGGTTGTTAGATAAATCTGCAAATCCATGATTCTCCATGTATGTATGGTAGGTTGTGTTGCACCCGATAAAATTCAGTTTATCGTCAAAACAGCCGATTCCGATGCAGTTGTAATTTTCCAGTACATGAAATGCCCGTCCGATGTTGAGCTCCCGCCCGTAATTTTTAAATACGTTGCAGAAATGCGGCTGGAATAACCGGACAAGGCTTAATTCATCTGGCAGGAAATTTTTTTTATCGTTGGATCGGTGGATGGAAAACACACCCCGCAGCTCCCGGTTCCGAATCGAAAAATTCGTTTCAATGGAATCATGCAGCCCCATGGGAAGTAGAAATTCCTGAAAATAAAGAGAATTTTTTCGAACCTCCTGATTGAACAGCTGGTTAGTCAGGAAAGTTACATTGCTGTCGGAGTCCAGAATCGACAGAACATCATCCATATGGCAGTATTCTTCCTGATATCGCCGTTTCTGTTCATCATTCCAGTTGATGGTGTAGATGGAATGGGTTTTGTAATTCTGTCCCTGCTTTTGGTAAAACAAAAAATTTGCTTTTTCAAAGAAAACAATATTGTTCAGGTTCAGGAAAAAACTCTCCATCCGTTTTTCAAGAAGAATTGAATCGTCGTAAAGTTCAGCAATGATCTGATTGACGTTTTCAATTCGTGATGTTGTAAAAAGATTTTCAGCACTCATGAAGATGCCTCCTTTCCCGTGAGTATTCAATTAGTGAAAACAAAATGGAATCAATACTAGACTATAGTCCAACTATTGTTTTAAACTATTTTTAATAGACTGATAATATATAAAGCATAATAAAATGTTGTTATGATTATTGCAAGTGGAAAAACTTTGAAAATAGAAAAAGTATCCAAAAGTATACTATGATAGAACCGAAAGTATCTACCGTTAACTGACGTCATGCATCATAATAACCAAAACACAAAAAACTTTGTATTAAAAATGATGTTTTTTGAAAGTTTTCATCATGATATGATTTTAACAACGAGATTTCAGAAAACTGAAAGAGAACGGACAAAATTTTTAATACGGAGGAGCCTATGGAAAAAAAGAATGAATTTTGTTTGCAGGAGATTAAGGGGAGAAAGGCAGTAACCTGTATCGAGACACATACAGAGGGAGAGCCAACCCGAACCATTTTATCGGGATTTCCGGAAATTCCGGGGAACACGATGGAAGAAAAGATGCTCTATATGATGCAGGAACAGGACTGGATGAGAAAAGCAATTTGTTTTGAACCGCGTGGAAATGACGTAATGTCCGGAACGATTGTTACCAAGCCGTGCAATCCGGAGGCAGATTTTGGTGTTTTATATTACGAGGTTGGAAACTGGATGCCGATGTGCGGACATGATACGATCGGAGTTTCAACGGCACTGATTGAAAGCGGACTCTTAAAAGCGGAGGAACCGTATACATATGCGACCTTAGATACACCATCTGGACTGGTAAAAGTGAAAATTGAGGTGAAAGATGGCAAGGCGGTGCGGGTATCCTTTAAAAATGCCCCGGCATTTGTGATGAATCGGGATGTAAAGGTACAGGTTCCTGGATATGGTGAGATTCCGTTAGACATCGTATACGGCGGAAATGTATTTGCGTTAGTACCGGCATCGGCAATGGGCTTAAAGCTGGATAAAGAAAATGCAAAAGAGATTGTCGAAAAAGGAAATTATCTTAAAAAGTTTATCAATGAGCAGGTAACAGTCAAGCATCCGTATCTGGAAATCATGAACCAGGTAACGCATGTGGAATTTTTCGAACCGGGTACAGAAGGGGTTTCGGATGTAAAAAATGCAGTTGTCATTCCCCCGGCAGCGATTGACCGAAGCCCTTGCGGAACCGGTACATCAGCGAAGATGGCACTTCTTCATGCGGAAGGAAAGCTGGCAGTCGGACAGCCGTTTGTGCATGAGAGCCTGATTGGAAGTTTATTCCACTGCCATATCGTTGAAGAGACAGAGGTGGCAGGAATTCCGGCAGTAGTACCGGAGATCAGCGGACGGGCGTTTGTGATGGGAGAGAGTACATGGTTATTCGATCCGGACGATCCATTCCCGGAAGGTTTCTTATTAGGCTAAATTGATAGAAACAAAATAAGAGTTTAAAGGTACAGGGAGGTACTTCTGAGGGAAAGAAGTACCTCGGGAGTTCACATAAAAACAGTATAAAGGAGGATACTTTATGAAAAAGAGATGGCTTTGCGGTACGATGGCATTGGTAATCGGAGCGATGGCAATGGCGGGGTGTTCAGGCGGAAATTCTTCTTCATCCGCATCTGCAGCCGGAACCGAAGCAGCAGATAGTGGTTCCAGCGTAGATACTTCCGGAGCGGAGATGACGATCCGTGTAGCACATGTATGTGGAACCGGTTCTCCGTATGATTACGGTGCGAATGCTTTTAAAAAGCTGGTCGAGGAGGGCAGCAACGGACGGATTAAAGTAGAGGTTTATGCAGGCGATATGACAACCGACGAGGTTGAGTGTGTTGAGATGGTTCAGAATAATAACCTGGAAATCGGCTGGGTAGGAACTGGTGCCCTGGGCGGATTTGTACCAGATTTAGGCATTTTTGAGCTTCCATTCCTGTTTGAGGATGAGGATAATGTCAATAAAGCGCTGGAGGGAGAATTTGGCAATTCCCTTCTGGAACAGTTAAGCGCGGTTGATGGAATTACAGGACTTGGTTTCCATGAGGATGGCTGGAGAAATATCCTGACTAAAGATAAGACAATTAATACCGTAGATGATATGAAGGGCGTTCGTATGAGAACCATGCAGAATGAAGTTTGCGTGGCAACCTACGAAGCACTTGGTGCTACACCGGTTGCATTGGCATCTGGCGAGCAGTTCACAGGACTTCAGAATGGCGTTGTAGATGGAACAGACAATAGTGCATTATATGCAGTAGCAGATGGTTATATTGAGGTTGTTAATAATATCTGCGATATTCATCATTACTATTCCAGCGGTATCATTGTTGCTTCTTCAAAATGGTATGAGGGTTTAAGCGAAGAAGACCAGAAACTCGTGAAAGAGTCAGCTATAAAAGCAGGCGAAGAGCAGAGAGCTTGGTTCCTGGAAAATGACGAGGCAAAGATTGCTGAGTATGAAGAAAAAGGTTATACCGTAACACGTCCGACTGATATTGATGCATGGAAAGAAAAAGTTGCTCCGGTATATGATAAAATGTACGCGGCACATCCGACCTGGGAAGGTCTGGTTGAGATGGTTCGCGCAGCGAAATAAAGTACAATAATTTTTGAACTATCATGTACTCCCGGAGCCTGTTTTCGGGAGTACATTTACAAAGAGGGGAGAAAAATGGCAGGATTGATTGAAAAACTTCACAAGATTGGCGACGTGATCAATACGGTTGCCAGAGTTGCATTAGGGGTTACGTCAATTGCTTTATGTATCGCGGTAATCGGCCAGTTTATTTTGCGATGGTTTGGAGCTACGATGCCATGGGCAACGGAGTTCTCCTGTTATATCTTCGTTTGGACCACGATGCTTGGCAGTGCCGTAGCAAGCCGTCATCTGCTTCATATCGGTGTTGACATGGTAATTAACTTGTGCCATGGAAAAACACGTCAGTTTATGCTGGTTCTGGCGGATGTGATTTTATTATTTGCACTTGTTTTATTTACAATTTCAGGTTGGAACTATACAGTTGCACAGATTCCACATCTGGGAACGACGATCAAGGTTTCGCTGGCGCTCTTTTATGCAGCCCTTCCGGTCAGCGGTCTCATTATGATTTATTATACATTTGTGCAGCTTCTTGAAAATATATGTTACGGGGAAGCGAAAAAGATTCCTCTTCCGGGGGATGAAGAGTAGGAGGTCAATATGTTCAGCAGTATAATTTTATTTGGAAGCTTTTTCTTGTTTCTTGCATTAGGCGTTCCGATTGCTTTTGTATTGATCGTAGCGACGGTCTCCTATGCGCTTTTAAGTACCGGTGATGCCAACCTGGCGTTGGTTCCGCAGCGAATTATCTATGGTATTAATAGTTTTACCATGCTTTGTCTTCCATTCTTCGCTCTGGCAGGAAATATTATGAATCACGGCGGTATTACCATGCGTCTGGTTCGTTTCGCACAGGCATTCGTTGGACATATCAAGGGTGGTCTGGCGATGGTAGACATCCTGGTATGTATGATGTTTGGTACAGTTTCAGGCTCGGCGGTAGCTGGTACGGCGGCAGTTGGATGCCTGATGATTCCGGCAATGAAGGATGAAAAGTATGATCCGGCGTTTACAGCAGGTCTGACCGCGTGTGCATCCTGCTGCTGCCCGATTATCCCACCGAGTCTGGCATTCGTTATTTACGGTGCGGCAGCGAAGGTATCCGTTGGCGATATGTTTATCGCCGGAGTAGTACCGGGTATCCTGATGGGTATTATCATGATGCTGGTTGTTTATGTATTTGCAGTGAAACGTGATTTTTCAGCAGGTCCTAAGACAAGCTGGAAGGAAAAATGGGAAGCAACCAGACAGGCACTTCCATGTATCGGACTTCCGATCATCGTTGTTGGCGGTATCATGGGTGGTTTCTTTACTCCGACCGAGGCAGCGGCGGCAGCGGTTCTTTATTCCCTGATTTTGTCGGCATTTGTATACCGGACCGTTGGCTGGAAAGAGCTCTGGAAATCGATTATCGACAGCGCGATCGACAGTGGTACGGTTATGCTGATTGTCGGCGGCTGCTATCTGTTTGGATGGGTTATCTCCAATGAGAGATGGGCAGTTTCTGTAACGAATATGCTGGTTGGCCTTCATACTTCTTTAGCAGTGAAACTGTTACTGGTCAATCTGGTTCTTCTGGTTGTTGGTATGTTTATGGATAGTGCTCCGGCAATCATGCTGGTAGCGCCGATTCTGGCACCGGCGATGGCAAGCCTGGGCGTTGACCCGATTCAGACTGGTATGATTGTCTGCCTGAACCTGACCATCGGTCTGGCAACTCCGCCGGTAGGTGTCTGCTTATACACGGCAACCAATATTGCAAGATGTAAATTTGGAGATACGGTTCGAAATGCAATACCATTCCTGGTAGCGATGCTGGCAGCATTAGCGATTATTACGAATGTTCCGGTAGTATCCAGAATTCCATTTATTTTAATGGGACGATAGAAACGAGAGGGGACGTTGAAGTTGGACGTTCCCTTTTCCTTTACAAAAACACGAATCAAAAATGATGAATAAAAAACATGGAATGATTGATACAAAAAGGAGGACAAACCATGGAAAAACTACCCTGCAGTATCTTCAATGATGTACTCGGTCCGGTGATGCGCGGACCTTCCAGTTCCCATGTGGCGGGGGCGGCGCGGATCGCCTCCATGATCCGGCAATCTCTGGATGCACCGGTGAAAAAAGCGATCGTTGATTTTGATGTCAATGGTGCGCTGGCGGCATCGCACACGGGACACGGAACGGATATGGGATTTGCCAGCGGGCTTTTGAATATGGAGCTGGATGCGCCGGATGTCGCACAGTATGAGGCGATTGCGAAAGAACGGGGATTGGAGATTGAATACCGGATCCTTGATTATGGGGCAGAGCATCCGGGCAATTACCGGGCAGAGGTCTGGGACCAGAATGGAAATGTCGTGCATTGGGAGGCGATCGCAGTCGGCGGCGGTATGGTCGAGATGCAGAAATACGAGGAATTTTCGGTGCAGATAGCCGGAGATTTCTATGAGCTTCTGGTGATTGCGGATGTGGCACCGGGAATTGAGAAAAAAATAGAAGCACTTTTGCCGGATGCTGAATTTTTCCAGAGCGATCAGAAAAATGGTCAGATCTTATATAATTGGAAATTAGCTGTTCCGCTGACAAAAAATGTGATCCAAGCCGTCCGTGATGTGGCGGGTGTCAACCAGGCGTGCTATCTTGAACCGGTGCTTCCGACGCATTCCAGCAGAACCTGTCAGGTTCCATTTTCAACGGCAGCCGCCCTGGTTGATTATGCGAAAGAGCATCCGATGGAGTCCTGGGAGTATGCATTGGAATATGAAGCTTGTCGGGGCGGTCAGTCGAGAGAAGCCGTATACCGTCAGATGGAACAGATCTTGTCGGTCATGGAACAGGCGGTTGAGACGGGATTAGCCGGGACGAAATATCAGGACCGTATTCTGGGCGAGCAGGTCAGCAGGGTGGCAGCAGCCGAACAGGCAGGACGCCTGATTCCGGATCCGATTGTCAATGAGCTCATCCGTTGCATCACGGCGGTGATGGAAAGCAAGAGCTCCATGGGCGTGATCGTAGCAGCACCGACCTGTGGCTCCTGCGGATGCCTGCCGGGAACGGTCATCGGACTGGCGCGGGCGCTGTCACTTCCGAGAGAAATGGTAGTACAGGGACTTCTGGTTGCGGGTCTGGTCGGTGTCTTTTTCGCAGAGGAAGCGACGTTTTCGGCGGAAGTAGCAGGATGCCAGGTAGAGTGCGGTGCCGGTTCCGGTATGGCAGCGGCGGCACTCACGGCGATGATGGGCGGAACCATCGAAAATTGTATGGATGCGGCGTCTGTAGGGCTTCAGAATATCACAGGGCTTGCCTGCGATCCGGTTGGAAACCGTGTTGAATGGCCATGTCTCGGCAAAAATATCATGGGCGGAAGCAATGCGCTCGCCAGCGCCAATATGATTCTGGCAGGCTATGACAAAGTGATCCCATTGGATGAGACAATTGGTGCAATCTATGAGATCGGTCTGTCGCTGCCGCTGGAACTGCGGTGTACCTTTGGTGGTCTTGGAAAGACAAAGACCGCACGGGAGATTCTGAAGCGGTCCGACGCGCATTTTCCGGGGGAAGAGGCGCGGTAGGTGTAATTCAAAACATCGTGAAAGGACAGTTACAGTTTGTGTAAGGTGCGTACTGTAAGGTGGCATATCTTTTTAAGATCTGAAATAAAAATTGATTAAATAACTCTATAGAGATATAATATTAATAAAAATATCTCTATAGAGTTATTTTTATTAAAACGAATCTATTTTTTATATACCCCATGTTTCTACTTGCTCCCATAATAGATAAGGAGGTTGCCTCAGAATGAGAAAAATTTTATATCACGGTTCCTTGGAAATTATTTCTACTCCTATGTATGGTCAGGGAAAGGTCTATAATGACTACGGACAGGGCTTTTATTGTACGGAGAGTCTGGAGCTGGCGAAGGAGTGGTCGTGCGCCGAGCGGGAGGACGGCTATGTGAATCAGTATGAAATGGATGAAACCGGTCTTTTGATTTTAAATTTGATGGAGAAGCACTACAGCGTTCTTCATTGGCTGGCGATTTTGATGAAATACCGGAAAATCCGCCTTTCTTCGGCGGTCATGAAACGGGGAAGAGAGTGGCTGCTGGAACATTTCCTCCCGGATGTGGACGGATATGATGTGGTGATTGGGTACCGGGCGGATGATTCGTATTTTTCATTTGCAAGGGCGTTTGTAAATAATGAAATATCGTTAGAGCAGCTTTCGTATGCGATGCGGCTGGGAAAATTGGGAGAGCAGTATGTATTAAAGAGTCAGAAGGCATTTCAGGCGATACACTTTCTTTCTTATGAAGGAGTAGATTCAGTGGAATATTATGTAAAACGAAGAGCCAGAGATGAGCAAGCTAGAAATGCATACCGGAAAAAGGTGGAAGAGGATGATATCGACGGTATTTATATGCGGGATTTGATTCGAGGGGAGGTGTCGGCTGAGGATGAGCGCTTATGGGATTGAATATCTGGATGATGCGATGAGGAATCTGGGGGAAATGACAGATTATGCGGTCAATGCCTGTGGGATGGATCTGGAAGATTTTTGGAAATTGTTTCTTACAACCGGGTATGCAGAAAAATTTGGGGAAGGTGTACCAAGAGTAGTGAGCGGCTTTTCTGGAACGGAGCTTGCGGAGGAAGTGCTTCGAAAAGCGGGAAAAAAGGACGAACTGCCGGAACCGCAGGTAGAATTTACCTGTTCCAGAGAGTATTGGAGTGGCTGGATACTGGCGTATTATCAGTGGTACAGTGAGAAGAAATTTAAGGAAATTGAAGCAGGGCTTCCGGTCCGGGAGGTTGTGGAAATGTATCCGGCACTTCATGAAGCTCCGGAGGATAAATTTGTTGAGGCGGCAGACAGAATCATTCGAAGAAAAGAGCAGGGGAAAAACGCGTTGCGGCGGATCCGGAAGATGGCGGGATATACCCAAAAGGATCTTTCAGAGCAATCGGGGGTTACGCTGCGGAGTATTCAGCAGTATGAACAGGGAAAAAAGAAGATTCAAAAAGCATCCGCAGAAACCGTGCGTGCGCTTGCACGGTCACTGGGATGCCAGATGGAAGATTTGCTGTAATTGCGAAGGAATTGGACAGTTTCAATTTGCTATAGCGCAGTCGCCTTCGGCAGACTAAAAATAAATTCCGTCCCCACGCCCTCGGTGCTGACAACGTCGATATTTTCCCCATGTGCCTGAACAATCTCTTTGACAATCGCAAGCCCCAGTCCGGTCCCCTTTTTATCTTTTCCGCGCGATAAGTCGGTCTTGTAGAAACGTTCAAAGATTTTCTTCTGGCTGTCCTTCGGGATGCCGATGCCGGTGTCTTTGACGGAAATGAAGATTTTTTCATACCGGATGGAGGTCTGGATGTAAATGATCGAATCCTCGTGGCTGAATTTGATCGCGTTGTCGATCAGGTTGTAGAGAACCTGTTGGATTTTTCCGAGATCGGCGTAGACCATCTGGATGCTATCCGCAAAGGTCAGGTCAAACGTGATGCCTTTCGCGCTGCACGTGCCCTCGAAGGTTGCGGCGGTATCCTTGATCGTCCGGTTGATATCGAAATTTGTCCGGGTTAAGTAGCCTTTGCTGTCCAGGGAGTTGAGTGTCAGCATGCCTTGGGTCAGCTTGTTGAGGCGTTCGGTTTCGGAAATGACGATGTGCAGGTATTTATGATAGAGTTCCTGCGGGATTGTGCCGTCGAGAATCGCCTCGAGATAGCCCTTGATGGAGGTCAGCGGCGAGCGGAAATCGTGCGATACGTTCGCGATGAAATTGTGCTGGTACTGTTCCATTTCATTTAACTCGCTGGACATATAGTTTAATGTGCTGGCGAGATAGCCGATCTCGTCGTGGGTGGTAATCGGGATATTGTGTGCCAGGTTTCCGGCTGCATATTCATTGGCTGCGACCGTAATCTTTTTGAGCGGGAAATAGACCACTTTTGTAAAAACAAGAAGCACCACCAGGGATAGGAAGAACAGGATGATCGATGTTATGTAAATAATATTTAGAAATCCGTTCTGTTCCGCCTCAATGTTCTGGATTGGCATATGAATCACGATGTAGCCGTAGGTCTTCATATTGCCTGTGATCGGGGCGGAAACGGAGAGTACTTTGCTGTCAAACAGGTTGTAATACTGTCCGATGGAATAGAGCCGATTGCCCTGTGCGGTCGGGTCGAAATCGTCGATTGCGATGCCGGTACGACTGTCGCTGCTGTCCGCAACGATGGTGCCCTCATGGTTCAGGATCCAGATATCCGATTGCAGATAGGCGGAAACCGCCTCGAGCTGTGGGTATGCCGAGTCGAGATTGATGGTTTTGCCCTCGTAGGCTTTGCTGCACCGATCGGCAATCATGGTCGCCTCGTCATACAGAACCTCCGATTCGCGTTCCACCAGATGGTGGTAGGTCATCTCAGATGAGATGGTCGCGATCGTGATGAATCCAAGCAGACCGAAGATGAGATAGCCGATCAGCAGTTTATAATAAAGAGAATGTGTGTAGTGGTTTGATTTCATGGTAAACCTCCGGTTACCTCTTCACGTAACAGTTCAGTTCCTTTACTAACAGTTACCGTTTTACCTCAAATTTATATCCAATCCCCCAGACGGTCGTCAGCGCCCACTTGTCGTTGCCCTTGATTTTTTCACGGAGCCGCTTGATATGGACATCTACCGTCCGCGTGTCGCCGATGTATTCATATCCCCAGATATGGTCGAGAAGTTGCTCCCTTGTGAATACCTGGTTTGGTGAGGACGCGAGGAAATAGAGCAGTTCCAGTTCCTTCGGCGGCAGCTCGATCGAGTGTCCGTTGTAAATGACGGAGTAGTTCGTCAGGTTGACGATGAGATCCGGATATTCGACAAAATTGCCATGCTGTTCGGTCACGGACGATGCAGGCATCTGCACCGGCAGCTGGTAGCGCCGCAGAACGGCTTTGACTCTGGCAACCAACTCTTTCGAATCGAATGGTTTGATCATGTAGTCATCGGCGCCCAGCTCCAGCCCCAGCACCTTATCAAAGATTTCGCCCTTGGCGGAGAGCATGATGATTGGCACCTGGGAGGTACTTCGCAGTTCCCGGCAGACCTGATAGCCGTCGATGCCCGGAAGCATCAGATCAAGGAGAATCAGGTTGGGCTGAAATTCGGGAAATACCCGGAGAGCTTCTTCCCCGTCTCCGACAATTTTCGTTTCAAAACATTCTTTCGTCAGGTAAAGTGAGATTAGTTCAGCAATGTTGTAGTCGTCATCTACGATGAGAATGCGCTGCTTTTCAGCCATGTTGATTCCTCCTGTTTTTTTGGATATTTGTAACTGTTCAGTACCTTCACAGTTATGGATATTTCTTATTTAAATGTCACGATTGTAACGCCTGTATCGCCTTCGCCAAACTCGCCAAGCCGGTATTCCTTGACATAGCTTAATTTCTTCAAGTGGCGGTGTACGCCCGCTTTCAAAGCGCCGGTTCCACGACCATGTACGACGCGGACCTGCGGAAGATGCGCCAGGTAGGCATCATCCAGGTATTTGTCGAGTACCGGGATCGCCTCATCGACGGTCATGCCAATCAGGTTGACCTCCGGCGATACGCTGAAGGACTTGGACATCTTGATCTTGCTGCTTCCGCTTCCGGATCCGCGGGAACCACCCGTATGCGTGCCGGAAAGTCCCGGTCCGGTGATGGATGCTTCCTCGACCATTTCCAGATCGCGGATATTGACGAGGGAGCGCAGAATTCCCATCTGTACATACAGATCGCCCTTGGCGTTCGGCAGGGAGCTGACGGTTCCCTTTAAATTCATCGAGAGAACGCGCACGGTATCGCCGAGACGCAGCTTTTTCGCGGAAACGGCTTTTTTCGGTGCGGCGGTTTTCTTAACTGCCAGTTTCTTGTCTACATCCTGGATCTTGCCGCGTAGCTTGGTCCGCTCAGCTTCCAGTTCTTTATTGACGCCGGAAGACTTGGCAAGCTTGTTGATGTTGCGGATCGTCTGATCGGCGGTGTCCTTCGCATCCTGAAGGATCTTCTGAGCTTCCTCGCGGGCTTTGGAAAGCATTTTTTCCTTCTGCTCGGAGAAACGTTCTTCCTTCTGCTGGAGGCGGTTCTTCAGCGTTTCAATTTCCTGTTTATAGGAGGCGATCTCTTCGCGCTCTTTTTCAATGGTCACGCGGCTGTTTTCCAGATTGGCAAGCAGATCCTCGAAGGATTCGTCCTTCTGCTCCATCTGGTTTTTCGCCTCGTCGATGATATAATCCGGCAGCCCCAGCTTGCGGGAAATGGCAAATGCATTACTTTTTCCTGGAATACCGATGAGCAGGCGGTAGGTCGGGCGGAGAGTCTCGACGTTGAACTCGCAGCAGGCATTTTCAACGCCTGGCGCGGTCAGCGCAAAGACTTTTAATTCGCTGTAATGCGTGGTTGCGATCGTCCGGCAGGTCATGTTGTGCAGGAAATTTAAAACCGCAATCGCCAGCGCCGCGCCCTCGGTCGGGTCGGTACCGGAACAGAGCTCATCGAAGAGACAGAGCGAATTGGCGTCCGCCTCATTTAAAATCGAAACGATATTCGTCATATGGGCGGAGAATGTACTCAGATTCTGCTCGATGCTCTGCTCATCGCCAATGTCGGCAAATACATTGTCAAAAACAGCCAACTCGGATCCCTCAAATGCCGGGATATGGAGTCCTGACTGCCCCATCAGGGTAAAGAGTCCGACGGTTTTTAAAGAAACGGTTTTACCACCCGTGTTTGGACCCGTCACAATCAGAAGGTCAAACGAATCGCCAACCCAGATGTTGATCGGAACGACCTGTTTCGGATTTAAGAGCGGATGGCGTCCGTCCTTGATATTGATATACCGTTTGTTGTTAAATTTCGGTTCCACGCAGTTATAGTGGCGGGAAAGAGCTGCCTTTGCGAAAATGAAATCGAGCTCTGCCAGAATCGAAAGATCCGAGAGGATCGCGTCGGTGTAAGGCATAAGCTGGCTGGAAAGAGCTGCCAGAACAAATTCAATTTCCCGTTTTTCCTGGATTTCCAGCTCGCGCAGTTCGTTGTTCAGCTTGACGATCGCGAGCGGCTCGATAAATACAGTCGAACCGGTTGAGGACTGGTCGTGCACCATGCCTGGTACCTGGGATTTATACTCAGCCTTGACCGGCAGGCAATAGCGCCCGTCGCGCATTGTGATGACGGCATCCTGTAAATAGGTCCGGCTGGAATTTAAAATAGAATTTAACTGGGTATGGACGCGTCCGCCCACGATCTTCATGGAGCGGCGCACTTTGGCAAGTCCCGGACTTGCGTCATCGCTGACCTCATCCTCGGATGGCAGGCAGCGCTTGATCTCATTGTTGACCGGCGTCAGCGGATCCAGGGCGCGGAAGCGCTCATCGAGGGAATCATCTGGAAATTCTTCGGATTTCTCATGGCGTCCGTAGCTCTGCGCGCGGGCAGCGACTGTCAGCAGGGAGCTGACAGCGAGAAGCTCCGGGATCCCCAGGGAACTTCCGATTTCCAGACGTTTCATGGAACCACGCACATCCTTCACGCCGCCGAAGGAGAGACTTCCCTTCATGCGGACGCGCGTCAGGGCATCGGTCGTCTCCGTCTGGCTCTGCCGGATCGTCCCCAGATCACAGGACGGCTGCAGTTCCCGGCACATCTGTTTTCCCATCTCCGTGGAGGCGTACTCCGTGAGCTGGTCGATGATCTTTGTATATTCGAGAGTTTTTAATGCTTTTTCATTCATGTTGTGGTAATCCTCTTAATTTAAATGGTGTTCACATGATACCGTGACCACTAAATTCGTGAAAGACCTCATTAAGTGGTCAGGTATAAGTTCTCACTAGACTCGAAAAGACCTCGTCAAGTGTTCACATTATATCACATTCCCCGCCGTCTAGCCAAGCATTCGCACTTTTTTCTTGCATAACCTTAAGAAGGAAAGTATAATTAGGATATGTTATGCAAAGGGGAAAGTGAAATGCCGGATTCAGAAGAACTTGAAAAAAAGGAAAAACGGGAATTCATGAGAGAAACGATAGTGAAGCCGCCGCTGACCAGAAAACAGATTGCGAAGCGGGTGGCTCTCTTTGTATGCGCGTCAGCCGCATTTGGAGGAGTCGCGGCGGTTTCGTTTGCGGCGGTAAAGCCGTTTGCGGATCGGTGTTTTCAGGAAAATGGGATGCAGGAGACATCCTCAGTCGAGTTTTCCAAGGACGATCCGGACTCTGTTTCGCCGTCGGACGGTGCAGATGCGGATATGACAGCGCAGCCGGAACAAATGGAGCAGGAGATTGATGAGGCGGTCAGCGAGGCGCTTTCCAGCTATCAGTTTTCCGCAGACAATTTCAATTCGATGACGTCGGTGCTGCGTGGAATCGGGGAACAGGGTGATAAGTCGATCGTGACGGTCAGCTCCGGCAAACAGGATACGGATATATTTGGAAACCCGGTGGAAAATACGGGTGATTATGCAGGTGCAGTCATCGCGGAGAGTGATGGAGAATTTCTGATCTTTACTTACGCCGATGCGGTGCGGGCAGCAGATTCGATCAATGTGAGATTTTCGGATGGAACGAAGATCGCTGGTACAGTGCGCCAGATTGACGAAGTGCTCGGAATGGCAGTTGTGGCGGTGCCGTCCGGCAATCTGCCGGAAGAAGAGCGGAAAAAGGTGCAGGTGCTTTCACTTGCCAATTCATATACGGTCAAGGCAGGCGATGTCCTCGTAGGTATCGGCGGTCCGTCCGGACAGGTGCATTCGCTTTCGTTCGGAACGGTATCCTACGTGGCGCGCAATGTGCAGATTACAGATGGACTGACGCGGATCCTGTATGCGGATATCAGCAGCAATTCGCAGACGGGTACCTTTTTGATCAATACAGCCGGAGAGATGGTCGGCTGGACATCGGAGTCCTGCCGCAGCGAGAGCTGTACGGATCGGACGGCGGCGTACACCATTTCCAGCTACAAGCCGATTCTGGAGCGGCTGACGAATGGCGCTTCGGCGGCATATCTGGGCATCCTGGGACAGGATGTGAGCCGTGCGATGCAGGGGAGCGGCATTCCGGCGGGCGTTTACGTGACGGAGGCAGTCTCCGGCAGCCCGGCATATGACGCTGGCATCCAGCCCGGCGATATTATTGTGAAATTTGGCACAAAGGAGATCGGAAGTTTCAAAGATCTCCAGGCGCAGATTGAAAATTCCGCGAGCGGCGTGTCTGTATCGGTAAATGTGATGCGGAAAGGGCGCGACGGATACACGGAAATTCCATTTTTGGTATCTCTGCGCGCCAGATAGAAATTCAGGAGGATATAGGCAGAATGAGATATATTGAACAGTTCCGGGAAGGAATGAGAGTCTCGGACGTATATTTATGTAAGACGAAACAGCACGCGGTGACGAAAAACGGAAAAGAGTACGCTTCCGTGCTGCTTCAGGATAAAACAGGCACGGTAGACTGCAAAATCTGGGATTTAAGTTCTCCGGGCATCAATGATTTTGAGCCGCTGCAGTACGTCTATGTGGACGGCGATGTGACGGTTTTCCAGGGTTCCAACCAGTTAAATATCAAGCGCATACGCAAGGCAGACGAGGGCGAGTATCAGGAAAGTGATTACCTTCCGGTCAGCTCAAAGGATATCAAGATAATGTATCAGGATCTGACGGCTCTGGTGCAGTCTTTCCAGAATCCGTACCTGAAAAAGCTGGCATCCAGCTATTTCCTGGAAGATAAGGCGTTTGTGAAGAAATTCTGCTTCCATTCGGCGGCGAAGAGTGTGCATCATGGTTTTGTGGGCGGACTTTTGGAACATACGTTAAGTGTTATGAAACTCTGTGATTTCTACACGAAGTCATATCCGGCGCTGAATCGCGATCTGCTTCTGACGGCGGCGCTGTTCCACGACATCGGAAAAGTGCAGGAATTATCCGCGTTTCCGGAAAATGATTATACGGACGACGGTCAGCTCTTAGGTCATATCGTGATCGGCACGATGATGGTTGCAGACCGTATTAAGGAGATTCCGGGATTCCCGGCAAAGACAGCGGCGGAGTTAAAGCACTGCATCCTTGCGCACCACGGCGAATTAGAGTACGGTTCCCCGAAGAAACCGGCGCTTCTGGAGGCGCTGGCATTGAATTTCGCGGACAATACCGATGCGAAGATGGAGACGATGCTGGAAGTCTTAAAGAGCGGCGGGGAGAATCCGGGCTGGCTCGGATATAACCGTTTCCTGGAGACGAATGTGAGAAAGACGACGCCGACGGAATAATAATAAGATAACAGACATCTAAAATGAGTCTAAATGTATATAAGAAAAAGAAAACAGCGCTGCACAAGCAGATGCTGCCTTGCAGAAGCGGGGGAACGAAAAAATAGGAATCAGGTGTCTATGCTGTTGGCAGAGAAGCGAGTTAAATAGCCGCACATAAAATAAATAAGAAAAATGGAGAAGGATACCAGGAAGGTACAGCGGTTCAGTAGGGATCGCACTTTTCTGATATCCTTTTGTTTCATAAAGAAAAATATAGGGGTACAACAGAAAATATGAAAAAACGAGAAAATACAGGCAAAATCATTGGAAAGGTGTTCGGAGAAGCCAGGGAACTTGGCGTTACTGCCTTAGCGGCGGCAGTCATGCTTTCCGGATGCGGAAACGCTGGAAATCAGGCACAGAAAGGCGGTTCCGGCGCAGAACAGACGGAAAATACCCAAACAAGCGTTATTATCGCGATGCCGCCGACTTCAGAGCCGGAGGCGGGCTTTGATCCGGCATATGGCTGGGGCGCGGGCGAGCATATGCATGAACCGCTGATCCAGAGCACCCTGACGGTGACAGAAGCAGATTTGAGTATCGGGTATGATCTGGCGACGGATGTGGAGACCTCCGAGGATGGAATGACATGGACGGTGACGATCCGCGACGATGCGAAATTCACGGATGGCGAGGCGCTGACCGCGGAGGATGTGGCATTCACTTATAACACATTGAAAAAGACGAGTTCCGTCAACGATTTTTCAATGCTGAAACAGGCGGAGGCGATCGATGATGTGACGGTTGTGTTTGAGATGGAACGCCCGTTTGCTATCTGGTCATACACGATGGCGGTGACGGGAATTGTGCCGGAGCATGCATATGGAACGGATTACGGCACACATCCGATCGGTTCCGGGCGATATATCCTGAAACAGTGGGACAAGGGGCAGCAGGTGATTCTGGAAGCCAACCCGGATTATTATGGGGATGCGCCGAAGATGCGGCAGGTCACGATTCTCTTTATGGAAGAGGATGCGGCATTTGTGGCGGTGCGCGCCGGGCAGGTGGATGTGGCGTACACGGCGGCGTCCTATGCAGACCAGTCGGTTCCAGAATTCAGTCTTTTGGATTGTGAGACGGTGGACAACCGTGGATTTAACCTCCCGGCAGTGCCGGAGACGGTACGGGGGGATGGCGTAAAAATCGGCAATGATTTTACCGCGGATGTGCAGGTGCGCCGGGCGATCAACCTGGCGATTGACCGGCAGGAAATGATCGATCATGTGTTAAATGGTTACGGCAGCCCGGCATATAGTGTCTGTGACAAGATGCCGTGGTACAACGATGAAATGGAGAAAATTTCCTATGATGTGGAGAAGGCGGAAGAGATGCTGGATGCGGCGGGATGGAAGAAAAATGCTGACGGCATCCGCGAAAAGGATGGAGTGAAAGCCATTCTGGAATTTCTCTATCCGACCGGGGATTCGGTGCGTCAGGCGCTGGCAGCCGATACGGCACAGCAGTTAAAAGAGATTGGAATTGACGCATCGATCCGCGGCACCGGCTGGGATACTGCGTATGACGAGGCACAGTCGCAGCCGCTTCTCTGGGGCTGGGGCGCGCACACGCCGATGGAATTTTATAATATTTACCATACAAAGGCAGATACGGGGCTGGCAGAATATTCGCCGTATGCGAATGAGACCGTGGACGCTTATATGGATGAGGCCCTGGAAGCACCGGATCTGGAAAGTTCGTATGAATTGTGGAAAACGGCGCAGTGGGACGGCGAGACGGGCGTTTCAGCCGAGGGTGATCTTCCGTGGATCTGGCTGGTAAATGTCGATCATCTGTACTGGGTGAGAGACGGGCTTCATGTCGCAGAGCAGAAGGTGCATCCGCACGGTCACGGCTGGTCCATCGTCAACAATGTCGATCGGTGGTACTATGAGTAGGATGAAATGGTTTGGGCGCAGTCTGCTGCACCTGATTCTGCTGCTTTTGGCAGTCAGTCTGGTATCGTTTCTGCTGGTGTCGATGTCTCCGGTCGATCCGCTGCAGACGAATGTCGGGCAGACGGCGCTCGGCTCGATGGCGCCGGAGCAGATCGAGAAGCTGCAGGCGTACTGGGGCGTTGGTGTGCCGGTCTGGAAGCGCTTCTTTAGCTGGATTTCGGGCATCTGTCATGGTGATTTTGGCATTTCCCTTCTGTACCGCAGACCGGTGCTGGAGGTGATCGCGGAAAAGGCGTCTGCGTCAGTGTGGCTCCTTCTGTCTGCGTGGCTGTTTTCGGGAATCGTGGGGATATTTTTAGGAATTGCAGCGGCGGCAAAACGGGGCAAGTGGGTGGATCGCCTGATTACGGGCTATTGCATCGTGATCGCGGGAACGCCGTCCTTCTGGCTGGCGCTGGTGCTGCTGCTTCTCTTTACAGTGCAGCTTCCCATCTTCCCAATCGGGTTCAGTGTCCCGGTGGGAATGGCGGCGGACGAGGTCAGCCTGGCGGATCGCCTGTATCACGCATTTCTGCCGGCGTGTACGCTGGGACTGACAGGGATTTCTTCGATTGCGATGCACACGCGCGAAAAAGTGATTGAGATTCTGGAAAGTGATTACGTACTCTATGCGCGGGCGCGGGGCGAGAGCGGCTGGCGGCTGATTTTCCGGCATGGACTCCGCAACCTGCTTCTCCCGGTAATTACGCTGCAATTTGGCTCGATCAGCGAGATTTTCGGCGGTTCGGTGCTGGTGGAACAGGTCTTTTCCTATCCGGGACTCGGACGGGCGGCGGTCACGGCGGGGCTGGGAAGCGATATCCCGCTTCTGCTGGGAATTACACTCATCAGTGCCGTGCTTGTATTTGCAGGAAATGCAGCGGCGGATGGGCTGTACCGGCTGGTCGATCCGAGACTTAGGAAAGGAGGTAGGGCATGAGAAAGAAAACACTCTGGCTGCTGGGAATTTCCCTCCTTTTCTTGATTCTGGTGACAGTGCTTGGAATCGTCTGGGAGGATGCCGCACAGCAGGTCGATTTTGCGAGAAAAAACCTGCCTCCGGGAACCGGCGGGCTGTTTGGAACCGACTGGATGGGGCGGGATATGCTGAAACGGACGGTTGCGGGGCTTTCTTTAAGCATCCGGCTGGGGCTTCTGACCGCGGCGATCAGCGCCGCGGTGGCATTGGCGCTTGCATTGCTGGCGTCGCTTGGCGGGGGCCTGATGGATTCATTGGTATGCGGGCTGATTAATCTGGTAATGGGAATCCCGCACATGCTTCTCCTGATCCTGATTTCCTACAGTCTGGGAAAGGGATTCCGGGGTGTAGCAGCCGGGATTGCCCTGACGCACTGGGCGTCCCTGGCGAGGCTTTTGCGGGCGGAAATCTTACAGATCCGGGACAGTCCGTATATGCGGATCTCCGAAAAACTGGGGAAAAAGCCCTGGTGGATTGCCTGGAACCACATAGTACCGCAGGTATCGCGGCAATTTGTAACCGGGTTAATTCTTCTCTTTCCCCATGCGATTCTTCATGAGGCGGGCGTGACCTTTCTGGGCTTCGGCCTTTCCTCCGAGCAACCGGCGATCGGTGTTATTTTATCCGAGAGTATGTCGTACCTGATTACCGGAAAATGGTGGCTGGCGCTCTTTCCGGGCGCGGCACTGGTGCTGGTAACGCTGGGATTTCAGGCGATCGGGCAGAGCCTGGGGCGGCTGATGGATCCGGGGAGCGTGCATGAGTAGAGGATGCTGGGAATGAGGCAGAAAAACATATATTTTGATAAAATGATGCGATTAAGACAGAAACAATCAAAAACGATGCGGCTATCAGATTTGGAACAGACAGACGTTCTCAAAGAACGGAGATTGCGTGAAAATCGTGATTCCATGGAAAAGCCGATATTGAAAATTCAAAATCTAAACTTATATTTTACGCAGTACGCGCGTGGGCTTAGACGGCGCGAACTCCATCCGCTCCGCGACCTTTCCTGCAAACTTTTCAGTGGGGAGCTGACGGCGGTGGTCGGGGCGAGTGGTTCGGGAAAAAGCCTGCTGGCGCACGCGATTCTGGGGATCTTGCCGTACAACTGCCGGATGGAAGGAAAAATTTCCTATCAGGGAGAGGTTCTGGATGAGACGCGGCTTGCCGGGCTGCGGGGCAATGGGATTTCCCTGATTCCGCAGGGGGTTTCCTACCTCGATCCGTTGATGCGGGTCGGGGATCAGATCTGCGGCGGCAGAAAAGATGAAGCGACGCGGGCAAAATGCCGCCAGCTTTTGAAGCGGTACGGGCTGGATGAATCAGTGGAAAAATGTTATCCATTTGAGCTGTCGGGCGGCATGGCGCGGCGCGTCCTGATGGCAGCGACACTGATGCAGGAGCCGAGGCTGATTGTGGCGGATGAACCGACACCGGGGCTGGAGGCGATGACCGCGCGCCATGTGATCCGTCATTTAAAAGAGATGGCACAGGACGGGGCAGCGGTGCTTTTGATTACTCATGATCTGGAACTGGCGATTGAGATGGCGGACCGGATTCTGGTGTTTTATGACGGGACGATTCTGGAGGAAGTAAAGCCGGAGAACTTCCGGGAGGGACGGAATCTGAAAGAGCCATACACGCAGGCGCTCTACCGGGCGCTGCCGGAACATGAATTTTTTGGAGGAGAATGAGATGTCACTAAAGGCAGAAAACCTATCTTTTTCATATGAAAATGGCGGGCGCCACGTGCTGACGCGTATTTCCCTGAAAATTGAGCCGGGAGAGCGCGTGGGGCTGGTGGCGCCGAGCGGATATGGAAAAACGACGCTGTGTCGCCTGCTGGCGGGATATGAGAGACCGGAGGCGGGAATGGTAGAGATTGACGGCATACCGATTGAGAATATCCGGGGCTGTATGCCGGTGCAGTTAATCTGGCAGCACCCGGAGCAGGCGGTCAACCCGCGCTGGCGGATGCGCCAGGTTCTCAGTGAAGGCGGTCAGGTGGATGAGGAGAGCCGGGGACGGCTTGGCATCCGGGAAGAATGGCTGGATCGGTTCCCATCGGAGCTTTCCGGAGGCGAACTGCAGCGGTTTTGTATTGCCAGAGCGCTGGCGGCAAATCCGAGGTATTTGCTGGCGGATGAGATTACCGCGATGTTTGACGCAGTGACCCAGAGCCAGATCTGGCAGGCGCTTTTGCAGGAGGCAAAGGAGCGGGAGCTGGGAATGGTGATTGTGAGCCATTCGGAATCTCTTTTGAAGCGGATTTGCACGCGGCGGATTGATTTAAAGGCATTGCAGGAAAAGATGGCAGCAGTTTAGCCAGTTCACATATTGACAGAGAAAATCGGGATTGACCGAGCTCATAAGAGCGAGGGATGCTTCTTGTCCAAAGGACAAGAAGATGGGCGATAGTAAGAGATTAATAATTCGGGATTTGGTAAGGAGGAGGAAAAATGGATGTTCGGAAGCTGTTGGAAGAGGTAAAACGGGGGGATACGAGTATTGAGGAAGCGGAGAATGCGTTCAAGAATCTTCCTTACGAAGATTTAGGGTATGCGAAGCTGGATCTGCACCGGAAATTGCGTTCGGGATTCCCAGAGACGGTGTTCTGCCAAGGAAAGCCGGATGCCTATCTGGCGGATATTTTCGAGACGCTGTACCGGGAAAATGGGGAAGTACTCGGAACGCGGGCGACGCCAGAGCAGTGGAATCTAGTGCGGGCGCGCATCCCGGAGATAGAATACGATCCGGTTTCAAAAATTTTGCAGGCGAGAAAATCATCGGAGACACCGTGGAAGCTGGAAGGGCTGGTGGCAGTCTGCACAGGCGGAACCGCGGATATCCCGGTTGCGGAGGAAGCTGCCAAAACGGTAGAATTTTTCGGCTGCCGCGTGGAGCGCTACTATGATATAGGGGTGGCGGGCATCCATCGCCTTTTATCCAAACGCGAGGCGATTGCGCGGGCAAACTGCGTGATTGCGGTGGCGGGAATGGAAGGCGCGCTTGGCACAGTTGTCGCCGGGCTGGTGGAAAATCCGGTCATTGCGGTTCCGACCTCGGTCGGCTATGGTGCAAGTTTTCATGGACTGTCGGCATTGATCACGATGATTAATTCCTGTGCGAACGGCATTTCGGTTGTAAATATAGATAACGGCTACGGCGCAGCATATCTGGCGGCGCAGATCAACCGCCTGGCGGTGCGGGAGCCGAAGAAGACGGCAGAGTGATAGAAAGTTTGTGTTATTGTGGAAATAAACAGGACAATAGATGCATGAGAGCGGAAAAGCGGGAATGTATCAAAAGAGAGAAGACTGGAAGGAGAAGTAAAAAATGGATGAGAAAATCTTATATCTGGATTGTGCGTCTGGAATCAGTGGAGATATGACGGTTGGCGCACTGTTGGATCTTGGAGCAAGCCGGGAAAAACTGGTACAGGCACTGGACAGTCTGGGCGTATCCGGGTATCATCTGCATTTTGGGCGGACGAAGAAATGTGGAATCGATGCGTATGATTTCGATGTACATTTAGAGGAAGAAGAGCATCATCACGACCACGAGCATCATCACGACCACGAGCATCATCACGACCACGAGCATCATCACGACCACGAGCATCATCACGACCACGAACATGGTCATGAGCACGAACATAGCCATGATGAGCACGACCATGAGCATCATCACGATCATGAACACACTCACGACCATGAGCACAGCCATGATCACGCTCACACCCACGATCATATGCATCCTCACATCCACCGCAACATCCATGACATTTTCGAGATCATCGATCGTCTGGATGCATCTGACCGCGTTAAAAACCTGGCGCGCCGGATGTTCGAGATTGTAGCGGGGGCAGAGTCGAAAGCACACGGAATCCCGGTCAGCGAGGTTCATTTCCATGAAGTTGGTGCAATTGACTCGATTGTGGATGTTATCAGTGCGGCATTCTGCCTGGAGGATCTGGGAATCCACCGCGTGGTGATATCGCCGCTTTCCGAAGGTCATGGATTCGCACGCTGCCAGCACGGTTTAATGCCGGTTCCGGTTCCGGCGACGGCAAATATCGCAGCAGCACAGAGCTTGGAACTGACGCTTCGGGATGTCGAAGGAGAGATGGTAACGCCGACCGGCGCGGCGATCGCGGCGGCATTCCGGACAGAAGCGGCGCTTCCGAAGAAGTACCAGATCGAAAAGATCGGTATCGGCGCCGGAAATAAGGATTTCGCGCACGCGAATATCCTGCGGGCGATGCTTCTGACGGATAAAACGGTGGAAGTAGAAACCGGAAAAGACGGTCACGACGAGAGCTCCATGTGGGTCATGGAGGCAAACCTGGACGACTGCACCGGCGAGGCGCTGGGATATGCGATGGAGGTGCTTCTGGAAGCGGGCGCCAGAGATGTGTGGTACACACCGGCATATATGAAGAAAAACCGTCCGGCGTATGTGCTTCATGTACTGACAACGGCAGAAAAACGAGAAGAATTAGAACAGCTTGTATTCTCCTGTACGACCACGATTGGTGTGCGCCGTTATCCAGTAGAGAGGACGATACTGCCACGGGAAGTAAAGGAGATCCAGACCCGTTACGGGGCAGCAAAGGTAAAAATCTGCAAGCGCGGCGGCGTGGATACGTGCTATCCGGAGTATGAGAGCGTGCGCGCGATCTGCCGGGAGACAGGGAAGCGCTTCATGGAAGTATTCCACGGAGTAATGGAAGACGGAAGTATTAGTTTACAGTAGGCACTTTTGAGATTGAAAAACGGCACAGTGCATTCTCGTTAGATAATTAAGAGGAGAATCAAGAACCATGGAAAATAAACCAATGATATCAGAGACAGAAAAAAGAGAAGCTTTAAAACAGTTCATGGCAGAAAAAGCGAAAGCACCGGTCTGTGTCGCCTTTTCGGGCGGTGTGGACAGCAGCCTGATTCTCAAGCTGGCGTGTGATACGGCGAAGAAGACGGGAATGCCGGTTTATGCCGTGACATTTCACACCATGCTGCACCCAGCCTGTGATCTGGAGATCGCGGAGCGGGTGGCAAAGGAGCTGGGCGCGATCCATAAAATTATCCAGGTCAATGAGATGGAGCTGGAAGCCATCCGGACGAATCCGGTCAACCGCTGTTATATCTGCAAACACCACCTGTTCGCGACACTTCTGGATTTTGCAAAAGAAGAGGGGATTCCGTGCGTGATGGACGGAACCAATGAGAGCGACCTGCATGTGTACCGCCCAGGTATCCAGGCACTCCGTGAGCTGGGTGTCGTCAGTCCACTTGCACAGTGCGGACTGGAGAAAAAGGATGTCAAGGCATTTGCAGCTGACTTAGGAATTTCCGTTGCATCCCGTCCGTCCATGCCATGTATGGCGACCCGCCTTCCATATGGAACTTCCTTTGACATGGAAGTTTTGAAGCGGATTGAGAAAGGCGAAGATTATCTTCGAAGCGTGTTTGGCGGAAATGTGCGCCTGCGCCTGCATGGCGATATTGTCCGGATCGAGGTGAATGCGGATAAATTTGAAAAAGCGATTGCCGAGCGGGAGACGATCTGCAGGACATTAAAAGAAATGGGTTTTCTGTACATTACACTCGATCTGGAAGGTTTCCGGTCGGGAAGTATGGATATAGTGCAGAAACTCAACGCGCTGGCCGGGAAATGAATGTGAAGGAGATGGAAATCCCATGCAAGAAGAATGTATTGTCTGTAAAGCACCTCTTATTTATCTGGAACAGGATGAATGGATGGAGTGCGAATTATGTCATAAAAAAGAATTGAGCAAGACCAGATGCCAGAACGGGCATTATGTTTGTAATGATTGTCATACGAAGGGACTGGACACCATTCTTTCCCTGTGTATAGACGAAACATCCAGAAATCCGATCGAGATTGTCCGGAAGATGATGGATGCACCGTTTTGCCATATGCATGGACCGGAGCATCATGTCATGGTGGGAGCGGCGCTGCTTACTGCATATAAAAATGCGGGAGGTGCTATTAATCTGCGGGAATCTGTGATGGAAATGCTGAACCGTGGAAAAGCCGTTCCAGGAGGAACCTGCGGATTCTGGGGTGCCTGCGGAGCGGGAATCAGCGCAGGTATGTTTGTATCTATCTTGTCTGGGGCGACGCCACTGACGGAGGAATCCTGGGGACTTTCGAATCAGATGACATCAAAAGCACTGGAAGCGATTTCGCACACCGGCGGTCCGAGGTGTTGTAAAAGAGATTCTTATCTGGCGATTCTGGCGGCGGTTGATTTTGTAAAAACGCATTTTGGAATCGAAATGGAATGCACAGAAGTCCATTGTACGCATTATGCTCAGAACAATCAGTGTATTGGCAAGCGCTGTCCATTTTGGCGATTTGATGATAATATTTGACTATAAATGGATAAACGGAGATAATAAAGCTGCGATATAATTAGATTGTGCGAGATGGGATTGCAGTTTGCATAATGTGTGAACTGTGATGAGAGAGCAATTTCTCGTGTAATAGGAAATTTCCTGGAATTCCCTATTACACAAAAAGGCACATCCTTTTTTACGTGGAAAAATCGGAAGTTGTGGAGGTGTTGAATGAAAAGTGTATTAATGATTGGACAGTCCAACATGGCTGGACGTGGATTCATAAACGAAGTACCGATGATTTGTAATGAGAGAATCCAGATGTTAAGAAATGGAAAATGGCAAATGATGACAGAACCAATTAACTACGATCGTCCTATATCAGGAGTAAGTCTTGCGGGTTCATTTGCTGCAATGTGGTGCATGGAAAACAAAGAAGAACAAATCGGCTTGATTCCATGTGCGGAAGGTGGCAGTTCCATTGATGACTGGTCTATAGAGAAAATATTATTTAAAAATGCAATTATTCAGGCAAAATTTGCAATGCAAAATAGTAATTTGATTGCTATTCTGTGGCATCAAGGAGAAAATGATAGCTATAATGGTAACTACAAAACGTATTATGAAAAATTACATACAATTTTTGAGGCTTTAAAAAATGAACTTAATTTAGACGATGTACCGTTTATTATTGGAGGACTTGGTGACTATTTAGGAAAGATAGGCTTTGGTTTTAATTGTACAGAGTATGACTTGGTGAATAAAGAATTATTACGATATGCCAATGATCATAATCATGTATATTTTGTAACTGCCCAGGGGTTGTCAGCAAATCCAGATGGCATACATTTAAATGCTGTCTCTCAAAGAAAATTTGGGGTTCGTTATTACTATGCCTACAAAAACAAAAAGAATGTGATAACACCTTTGAAAAACGAAGAAAAATTATTAGAGTCATGTATTAATATTCCATATACTCAGAATGAAATGAAATATTTAGCCATGATGGATTTGACAATGGGAAAATGTAGTTATGAAGAGTTCATAACAAAAATGAAAAATCTCTAACTTTCAATCTGACTAATGGAAATAAAATAAAGAAAAGAATTAGAATTTTACAAAGAAGTGTAATTGTATGAATAAAGCGATTGTTGTAATGAGGATTGCTATTCTTACTTCTTTGGAAAAAGATAAGTAATTGACTGGCAAATTCCAATTTGACGGAGTAATATATATGAAAATCCGAGAAGTGAATGAGAATAAAAAGCAGTTTATATCATTATTGTTATTAGCTGATGAACAGGAGAGCATGGTTGATCGCTATCTTGAAAAAGGAACTATGTATGTGCTTGAAGACAATGATGTAAAAGCTGAATGTGTTGTCACCGATGAAGGTAACGAAATACTTGAAATCAAGAATATCGCAGTCGATCCGGAAAATCAGGGAAAGGGCTATGGCAAAGCACTAATTGATTTTCTTGCCAGTAAATATGCAGATGAATATTCTGTTTTGCAAGTTGGAACAGGTGACAGTCCATTGACGATACCATTTTATGAAAAATGTGGGTTTGTTCGTTCTCACAAGATTCCCAATTTCTTTACTGACAATTATGACCACCCAATTTATGAGGGCGGTGTACAACTAATAGATATGGTATATTTGCAAAGACATATATAACTTCAAGCTTTTCGAATGTATGTTTGCGCCTGAGGAATTGGAGAGTGGATAATGAAAAAACCACCTTTGTACACTTTTTTAAAATGTGGATAACTTCTTAAAAACCACCTTTATACATTCTTGTAAAATTGGGAAAAAGCTCAAAAAACCACCTTTATACAGTTCTATGAAATGTGAATAATCACCAAAAATAACTTTTATTATTAAAAGACCACCTTTGTACAGTTTCTTAGATAAAAGATAAAGGAATCCAGAAAAACCACCTTTGTACAGTAAAAAACCACCTTTGTACATCTTTCGTACAAGATAGGTAATTGGCTTAAAAACCACCTTTGTACACTAAAAAATTACCATCTTGCAAAATGCCTGATTTACCTAAAGAACTTGCTCGCACGGGATATGCACATATCGCATTTAGTGTAGGAAGTAAAGAAAAGGTTGATGCCTTGACCGTAGAGTTGAAAACTGCTGGTTATGAAGTAATCAGTGGTCCCCGGACAACAGGAGATGGCTATTACGAAAGCTGTATTGTTGCAATTGAAGGGAATCAAATTGAGGTTACAGTTTGAACCCGACAATTTCAAGTTCGAAAAATTGAGAAATCGTAAAATTGAAGAAAAAAGGAATGCACAGTTCTTAGCATATCGGGAACTGTGCATTTCTGTAAATAAATACTTTTAATTAGCCGATTACGGCATCTTCTGCTGTAAAATGTTCCAGAGAATTTTCTTTTACCTGAATGCAGATATAAGTAATTCCGGAAATATCGGATGCAAAAAACTGACGCTTTGCAGCAGGTGCGATTTTTAGCCAGTCTCCAGTTGAAAGGCTAATTTCTTCTCCATCAATTATGGCTTTGCCGTTACCTGAAAGAATTCCATAGATTTCTTCATTTTCTTTATGAGAATGAACAAATGGGACATTTGCTCCTGCAGGTAGTTCGTTTAAACTGATTTCTGCACCTGTTAAAGACAACTTTTCATGTAGCTCAATTCGGTTTTCCTTTCCAATAGTTGTTTTTGTGTAATTTGCCATAATAATACCTCCATAGTTAATTTGTAGTTTCTGGTTGCTTGGTATTAGTATAGTGTGAGACACATACAAAAACAAGTACGCACCTTTTTGTAACTGTACACTCAAAAATGAATGTGTTACAATAGACTCGGAGGTGAGAATTATGCGAGCAAAAGAAGAATTACCGGAATGCCCAGTTGCAACAGCAGTATCTCTTATCGGAGGAAAATGGAAACTGCTGATTTTGCGTAACTTGAAAGAGCGTCCATGGAGATTCAATGAGCTACAACGAAGTATAGATGGTATTTCACAAAAGGTTTTGACAGATAGTTTAAGACAAATGATGAGTGATGGGCTGGCATATCGCCACGATTACCATGAGCAGCCACCGAGAGTTGAATACGGCTTAACTGAACTCGGAACAAAAATGCTTCCAATTGTTAATTCACTTGCTGACTTTGGTAACTACTATAAATCAATTATTGAACAGAATTAGGGACGTTAGTATTTGAAAAGATCGAACAATTCCAGTTTGTATAACAGGAATTTATCAGAAAATGAGGAATAGTTGAAATGGAGGCGCTATAATAACATGAAGATTGAAGGGAACCAGAAAGAACTGGATGCAATGGTAGAATTTCATAAGGGAAACCGTGTCGAGGGACTGAGACTGCAAGAAGAATTTGCAGCGGAATTTCGTAAGGAGTATAAAGACAAAGATCACTGTCCTTGCCTGAAAGCCTGTCGTTATCACGGAAACTGTAAGGAATGTGTAGCAATCCACAGAGC
Source organism: Clostridium sp. AF35-15 (assembly GCF_003477745.1). Lineage (NCBI taxonomy): Bacteria > Bacillati > Bacillota > Clostridia > Eubacteriales > Clostridiaceae > Clostridium > Clostridium sp. AF35-15. The sequence goes on from NZ_QUDY01000007.1 coordinate 124,075, forward strand.
GCATCAGGAACATGTTCCTAATTGTATGCGACCATTGATTAATAAAAAATTGAAATTGATGTCAGAATTAACAGAGCATACCTTGGCAAATGAAATAGAAGCTCCACATGAGATTTTAAGAAAATAGGCAAGTCAAATTCCCGTTTATTGGGAAGTCGCAGAGAACGAAAAATCGGAAGTTTACAGCGAGGTGAAAGAGGTTGAATTATGTAGAATATGGAAAAGAAAACAAATATGATGATAATATATTTTTTCAAAAATACAGTCAAATGAGTCGCTCACAGCAGGGACTAGCCGGTGCAGGAGAATGGGAAACATTGAGAAAGCTGCTGCCGGATTTTAAAGATAAGCGTGTGCTTGATTTAGGATGCGGCTATGGATGGCACTGTATTTATGCGATGGAACACGGAGCGTCTTCTGTTGTGGGTGTTGATATTTCTCATAAAATGCTCGAGGTAGCCAAAGAAAAAACACATTTTCCACAGGTTGAATATAAATGCTGTGCTATAGAAGATGTGGAATTCCCAGAGGAGAGTTTTGATGTAATATTAAGTTCACTTGCGTTTCACTATGTAGCAGATTATGAGATTTTAGTAAAAAATATATATAGAATACTGAAGTCTGGTGGTAAGCTAGTTTTTACGGTTGAACATCCTGTTTTTACTGCCTATGGAACACAAGACTGGCATTATAACGAAAAAGGAGAAATACTGCATTTTCCGGTGGATAATTATTATTATGAGGGCAAACGGACAGCTGTCTTTTTGGGAGAAAAGGTTACAAAATATCATAGAACACTGACCACATATCTAAATACACTGCTTTCAAATGGTTTTATAATAAATCATATTGTGGAGCCGCAGCCGCCGGAATACATGATGGATATTCCGGGGATGCAGGATGAAATGCGCCGTCCCATGATGCTGATTGTATCGGCGAACAAAAAAGTGGATAGATAGAACTAAAACACCTATAAGGTATAAATGGAGGTAATTTATGTTTAAAGAAAAAATTATTATAGAGATGAAAGAAGTATTCAAAGAAATTCCTTTTGGCATAGAGCATACTCTCAAAGTTTTGAAAAATGCAGAAGATATAATGAAAGGAGAAAATATCGGAGAGGAAGAAAAAGAATTCATCAGTATTATTGCTATACTACATGATATTGGTGCGGTTGAAGCACAAAAAAAATACGGTTCTATTGATGGTGTCTATCAAGAAAAGGAAGGACCAGAAGTAGCGAAAGAAATATTAAAAAAGGTAGGCTATAACAAAAATATTGATAGAATATGCTTTATAATAGGCAACCATCATACTCCATCTAAAATTGATGGACTTGATTTTCAAATACAATGGGAAGCTGATTTGCTTGAAAATTTAACGATTATGGATAAAGAAAAAGAACAGGAAAAGATAAAAAAGTGTATAGATGAAAACTTTAAAACAAACACAGGAAAAAGGATAGCTTATAATCGCTTTATTTTAGATTAGTAGTAGATTATTACAGTTATGTATTTTATATCGCAAAGAAAAAATAGTAGTTAAGTTTAACCCTAGGGTTAAATGATGAATATGTTGAGGGCATTTTTGTTTCTGGTGAAATGCAATCGCAGGGTATAGGTAAAATTCTGCTGAATTATGCAAAGGACAAAAGGAGTAAGTTGTACTTGAACGTATACCAAAAGAATGCACGGGCAATATCTTTTTATAAGAGAGAAGGATTTGAGATTCAGCATAGTGGCTTAGATGAGGCTACCGGAGAAAAAGATTATGTAATGACATGGCAACACAAATAGAAATTCCAGTTTACCTCTATTCAAACATACAAGCTCTTGACAATAAAGCTCCTATATAGTATGATTTTATAAACTACTATATAGGAGCTTTTGCATGAAAACAAATGGCGGATTTCTTGTCACCAAAATAAAACAGCTTGGTGACCGGATTTTTGAGAAGATTCTCAGCGAAAAAAATATCGATGCGTTTAATGGAGCCCAGGGACGTATTCTTTATGTGCTGTGGCAGGAGGATGGTATCTCAATCAGGTCACTCTCGATTAAATGCGGATTAGCGATAACATCTCTTACTACGATGCTGGAAAGAATGGAAAATCAAGGGCTGATAAGCCGTGTTCAGTCTGAAACGGACAAAAGGAAAACACTCCTGTTTCTGACTGAGAAAGCACATGCCTTAAAGGGCGAGTACGATTCTGTATCTGATGAGATGGGCAGTATTTACTACAAAGGTTTTTCAGAGGAAGAAATTACCCGGTTTGAGGAATGCCTCGACCGCATCAGAAAGAATCTTGAGGAGTGGCAGAAGTCATGAGTATTTGTATCAAAGATCAGATTCAGAACATGAATATCGTCATCGGCTGCACAGTGGGGTGTACATATTGCTATGCCCGCAACAACGTGAAACGCTGGCATATGATTGATGACTTCGCTGACCCTGAATTCTTTCCGAGTAAGCTCAAGATGATGGAAAAGAAACGTCCGCAGAACTTTCTTCTTACCGGGATGAGCGATCTCTCCGGATGGAAGCCGGAATGGAGAGACGAGGTATTTGCAAAGATCCGTGAAAATCCACAGCATCAGTTCCTGTTCCTTACCAAGCGACCTGATTTGCTGGATTTTGATACCGATCTGGAAAACGCATGGTTTGGCGTTACGGTGACGAGGAAAGCAGAACTGTGGCGTATCGACGCCCTTCGGAAAAACGTCAGAGCAAAACATTACCATGTTACCTTTGAGCCGTTATTCGACGATCCCGGCACAGTTGACCTTTTCGGAATCAATTGGATCGTTGTCGGCACTATGACCGGGGCTCAGAGCAGGAAGATTCATACGGAGCCGGAATGGGCATGGTCTCTGGCGGACCAGGCACATAAGCTCGGCATTCCGGTGTTTATGAAGGAAGACCTTGTCCCTATCATAGGGAATGAAAATATGATTCAGGAAATGCCGGAAGAATTTAATAAAGTGTTAGAGGTACAGAAATCATGGAAGAAGTAATAAATGGAATCCTCATTCGTGAGGTGGAAACAAAGAACATCATGACTAAGTCTAGTCTGCCGGTAGGCGGTTACTCGGTCAATCCCTATGTGGGCTGTACACATGCCTGCAAGTATTGCTATGCTTCTTTTATGAAGCGCTTTACCGGGCACAAGGAGGAATGGGGCACTTTCCTTGATGTGAAGCATTGGCCGGAAATTAAAAATCCGAAGAAATATGCCGGGCAGCGTGTGGTCATCGGTTCTGTGACGGATGGCTACAATCCACAGGAGGAGCAATTCGGGAATACCAGAAAACTTCTGGAGCAGTTAATCGGCAGTGACGCAGATATTCTGATCTGCACAAAGTCGGATCTTGTGGTACGGGATATTGATCTGCTGAAGAAGCTTGGACGTGTAACCGTTTCATGGTCGATCAACACACTAGATGAAAATTTCAAGAACGATATGGACTCTGCTTCGAGCATTGAGCGCCGTATCTCTGCTATGAAGCAGGTATATGAAGCCGGTATCCGTACAGTCTGTTTCGTATCCCCGGTATTCCCCGGTATCACGGATTTTGAAGCAATCTTTGAGCGGGTAAAGGATCAGTGCGATCTGTTCTGGCTCGAAAATCTCAATCTTCGAGGCGGTTTCAAAAAGACAATTATGGATTATATCGCCGGAAAATATCCTGATCTTGTACCACTTTACGACGAGATCTATAACAAGCATAACCGCAGCTACTTTGAAGCACTTGAAGTAAAAGCTGAGAAAATGGCTAAGAAGTATGATTGTGCCTTTGTGGATAATGAAATGCCTTATGGAAGAGTCCCGCAGGGACATCCGGTGATCGTAGATTATTTCTATCATGAGGAAATCCGAGGGACAGAAAATACAGGAAAAAGAAATCGTTAAGCAGAAATTTGAAAAGGAGTGCTTACAGAGTGAAAGCGATTAGATTAAATATTTTCACAGATTGAGAACTTCCAGCTTGGTTATAAGATCGGATTTATCAATGATGCTGAGATATGGTTACTCATGTTAAAAAAACGCAATACCTCTGTTCATATATATAATGAGGATGAAATAGACGAGTTGATTCTGCTGATACGCGATAGCTTTATTCTGGCTTTTACGGTTCTTAAAGATACACTTGTGAAGAAGCTGGAGGAAGCAGAAAGCGATTGGATGTAAAAAAACAGTCGATAACCCTGGGAGGAGTCCACGGTGAAGGATAAAACAGTATATACATGTACATATAAATCAAAGTTAGGCGATATTCTGCTGGCGGCAGACGCGATCGGACTCACGGGTCTGTGGTTTGAGGGGCAGAAGTATTTTGCAAATACACTTCCAGACGGAGCTATTTCACAGGAATCCCTGATTTTAACCGAGGCAAAGAGATGGCTGGATATTTATTTTTCTGGCAAAGAACCGGACTTTATTCCGCCGCTGCATCCGACTGGCTCCGCATTTCGACAGGCGGTGTGGCAGATTTTATTGCAAATTCCGTATGGACAGACGACTACCTATGGGGAGATTGCAAAAAAGCTGGCGAAGATGCAGAATGCGTCCCATATGTCCGCGCAGGCGGTAGGCGGTGCAGTGGGGCATAACGAGATTTCCATTATCATCCCATGCCACCGTGTGGTGGGAACGAGTGGAAGCCTGATTGGGTATGCGGGCGGAATTGAGAAGAAGGTGGCGCTGCTTATGCTGGAACATACCGATATGAGTCGTTTCTTTGTGCCGAAGAAAGGAACGGCGCTTTAGTTATTAAGTGGAAAAATTGGAATTTTTAAAGCTGTTGCCATTTTATAAGTTGGCAGCAGCTTTTTGCCTATATATTCTTATTGACTTGTTGATATGGAAACAAGTGAGCGGTATAATACATTTGTTTCCAGAGAAACAAGAAAGGAGAATAAAATGAATTCAGAATTATTAGGTTTGTTTGCAAAGTACATGGAAAAGCAGGAAGTCCTATCGAAACTGACGGAATCAGAAGAGCTTCATGGCTATAATTATTCAGAAATACATACGATTGCTGCAATAGGAGATATGGAGTTTCCAAATGTCACAGGAATTTCACAGGCTATGCATATGACCAGAGGAGCAATCAGCAAGATCACAAGAAGACTTATGCAGAATGGAATGATTGAGTCTTATATGGCAGAAGGAAATAATCAGAAGATTTTCTTTAAACTGACTGATAAAGGACAGCAGCTATACGAAGAACATGAGAAAAGGCATAATCTGTGGCTGGAACGTGATAACGCATTTTTACAAAAGTACAGCAAAAAAGAACTGGATGAAATACAGCAGTTTATGATGGATTTTAATAATTATCTGGAAGATAAAATAGCAGAAATAGGAGGACATAACGAATGTTAATTGATATTACTTTAAAAATCACACCCAAAATGGTAACGGATGCACAGGGAAATGAAAAGAAAGCACTGGTAGGTCATCTTGGAACACATTTTGATGTTATGAACAAAGAGTTCCCTTTAGAATATACAAAGAGAAGGGCGATAGTCTTTGATGTTTCTGATGTTGGTGACAGGGATATAGATATTGATGATATCGTTATTAGTAAAGTAGAACAGAATATGTTCGTGGCATTTTATACCGGATTTATTGAAAAAGAAGGCTATGGTGGAAAAGAATATTTTACAGGGCACCCACAGCTTTCAGACAAATTGATAGATGCTCTGCTTGACAAAGGAGTATCTATCATTGGAGTAGATTGTGCAGGTGTACGACGTGGAAAAGAACATACACCAAAGGATCAGTATTGTGCGGATCAAGGCGTTTTTATCATTGAAAACCTGTGTAATCTGCAAAAAGTTATTGAATCAGGAGGGACTTGCCTTATCAATACCTATCCTATGAACTATGCTGACATGACCGGATTGCCTTGTAGGGTTGTTGCAGAGGTTTAGACAACTTCCGGTTTGATGAAATATAGAAATTATTGGAGAGGAAAAAATATGGTTGGAAGAATTTATCACGTAGGATTAACCGTTTCTGATATAGATCGCTCCATTGCTTTCTACAGAGACATTCTTGGGCTTGAATTTCAGGGCGAAATCTTTATGGAGGGCGAAGAGACAGATAAAATGTTTCGCAAGGAAAATTGTAAAGCAAGGGTTGCATATTTGAATGGTTCGAAGGCTCTTGAAGCACCACCGATTGAATTGATTCAGTTTGTAGACAGCAAAATCCATAAGGAACAATCAGACTTGTTTACGACATCTATCTCAGAAGTATGCTTTTACACGGATGACATTGATTCTGTCTACAAAACCCTTATTGAAAATCATGTGGAGTGCTTGTCTGAACCGCAGTATTTCGATTTCAGGGCAGATGGGTTTGGGGAAAGCAGAGCGTTTTATTTCAGAGACCCGGATGGAATCATTCTTGAGATGATGCAACCTTTGTAAAATAATAAACAACTTCCAGTTTATATAACAGAAAAATCAGACGGATCTTGTACTTTTGGGTAATATTAAATATAATCCCGTCTTTGACAGTGATATTTGGAAAAACACCGCAGGAAGGCTTATTCTATATAGCTTTTCCGGCGGTGTTTTTTCGTTTTACAATATAGTCTTTTTTATGAGAATCAGAACTGTGTCATACGGAATTTTCAGTTCAGAAAATGCCTACCTGTGAACAGTTACGTCATCTCTGCATATCAAGAATGAAGAATATATAAAGATTGACAATTTCAAAATCCTGTCGTATACTTCTTTCAGTCCCAAATGGGATTGAATGGGGAAGGTTATGGAATATAAAATACAAAAACTTTACGATCAGGTCAACCAGGCGATCATCCGCTGCCGTGGTGTATACTCGATGTGGGCAAAGAATAACAATGTGAGCTATAACCGGATGCTGGTGCTTTACACCATCCGCGAATTCGGATTCTGTACGCAAAAGCAGATCTGTGATTCGTATCTGCTTCCGCGGCAGACGGTGAACCATGTGATTTCAGAGATGAAAAAGGACGGGATTCTTGTAGCGGATCTGGAAAAGAGCACCGGGAAGGAAAAGGCGCTTGTTTTGACGCCGGAGGGCGAACGGTATTCGGAAAAATTATTATATTCGTTAAGCCGGATGGAAGAACGGGCGGCGAAACGTCTGGGAGAGGACAAGATCCGCAGAATGACGGAACTGTTTATGGAGTATGACCAGATTCTGGAAGAGGCACTGGAGGAGACGGACGATGAAGAGTAAGGCGGGAACGGATACAGAATTTTTCCGGACGGAGAAAATTCCGAAGATATTGCTGCAAATCGCACCTCCGGTTATGCTGGCGCAGCTGATTCAGGCGATGTATAACATTGTGGACAGTTTTTTTGTGGGAAAATATTCCGAATCGGCGCTGACGGCGCTTTCGGTCATTTATCCGTTGCAGCTCATCATCATTGCGCTGGCGGTGGGAACCGGCGTGGGCGTGAATACCTACATGGCGCGCCTGTATGCACAGAAAATGCCGGGACAGGCGGAAGAAACAGCGGGAACAGGCACGCTTCTGGCGCTTGGAACCTGGCTTATATTTGCCATTTTCTCGATCTTCTGTATGCGTCCGTATGTCCTGACAAGTGCGAATACCCCGGAAGCGATCGAGAGTGCTGTTATCTACGGACAGATCGTCTGTATCGGCAGCATCGGGGCATTTCTGGAAGGAAACTGGACGAAGGTCCATCAGTCGCGGGGCAATATGCACCGTCCGATGGTCGCCCAGACCGTGGGGGCGCTGACGAATATCGTGCTTGACCCGATCCTGATTTTCGGACTCGGTCCGGTGCCGGAGCTGGGAGTCGCGGGTGCTGCCTATGCGACTGTCTGCGGACAGGTGGCAGCTGCGGTCATCACATCGTTTGGCGGGGTTGGCAGATTGCCAGAGCGCACAAAAATGCCGCTCTATATCAAGCAGATCTACTGGTTTGGCTACGCGTCGATTATTATGCAGGCATTATTTACAGTTTATATCGTGATCTTAAATGCGATCCTTGCCGGATTTTCAGATTCGGCAGTGACGGTGCTGGGGCTTTATTATAAAATGCAGACGTTTTTCTTTATCCCGCTGATGGGCTTGCAGACGTGTATCGTTCCGGTGCTCAGCTTTAACTATGCAACCAAGAGCTATGCGAGATGCCGGGAAATTATGCGGGACAGCTATGGATTTTCCTGTGTGTTTATGCTGGTCGGTGTGATCTGCTTCGTTTTCTTTCCGGTGCAGCTGATCCAGGTTTTTTCAAAGAGCAGTGAGGTCATCGCGATCGGAAAAAATGCATTCCCTATCATCGGGGCAAGTTTTATTCCGGCGGTATTTTCACTGATGACCCCGGTCTTCTTCCAGGCGATCGGAAATGGAAAGATCAGCCTCTTTTTGTCCGTGATGCGCCAGATCTGCTGCCTGATTCCGATTTTCTGGCTGCTGTCGCTGATTGACCTGCGCTTTACCTGGTTTGCATTTCCGATCTCGGAAGTGCTGGTCGGTGTCACGGGAATCGTGCTTTATTACAAGGAAATCAAAAGAGACTTTGATAAAGGAGCAACATGAGAAAGCACGTAAAAACACAGAAAATAGTTTCGTAGAAAATTTTTAAACGCTTTTAATGAATTGAAAAGGAACCGCCTGGGTCAGCTTATCAGCTGGCATCAGGACGGTTCCTTTTTTGAAAGGAGAATGAATGTGACATAAAAAATTGAATGTATGCATTTCGTGTACGTATGAGGCATAATGCCTGTCAGACGAAATGGGTATTTCACGCTTATGCTACAAATGCGTACATCATCACATAATGGCACAGGCTTCCGCCCATGACAAACAGATGGAAAATCTCATGCGAACCGAAATTTTTATGCGTTGCATTGAAAATCGGCAGTTTTAATGCGTAGATAATGCCTCCAGCCGTATAGATGAGTCCGCCGGTCAGCAGCCAGAGAAATGCGCTTTTCGGAAGTGCCAGTACGATCTGACGGAACGCCAGCACGCAGATCCAGCCCATCGCGATGTAAACTAGCGAGGAGAACCACTTCGGGCAGTTGATCCAGAGCGCGTTGACGAGAATCCCGGCAATCGCGATACCCCAGACGAGCGCCAGAAGCCGGTAACCGGCGTTATTTCCAAGGACGATCAGGCAAACCGGTGTGTAAGTTCCGGCAATCAGGATGAAAATCATCATGTGGTCGATCTTACGCAGGATTTTATTAACGTGCTCGGAAATATTAAAGGTGTGGTAGGTCGTGCTGGCGGCATAGAGCAGAATCATGCTGACGATAAACACAGCCAACGCCGCAAGATGGCGCGAATCTGCTTCTCCAGCCGCTTTGTGAAGCAGCGGAACTGCCGCGATCACCGCGCCGATCATCGCGATAAAATGCGTCAGCGCGCTTCCGGGATCCTTTACGTGGAATTTATGATGCTTTGTCTCAGCGAGTTTTGTTGTGTCAGATGTATGTGTTTGATTGGAAATCATAGGATAACCTCCTTTGCTGTAATATTGAGAGAGTAATGTAACGGTTCAGTAGGTCTGCACATGTACTGCGCGTGACTGTGAAGGTACTGAACAGTTACAGAGTAATTATAAATGCAATATGTAGTATTTAAAACCACATAGAACGTTTTTATATACTATACATCTTTTTCGAAAAATATGCAAGAGGGGAATGGGATATGTTATAATATGAGAAATTAACGAAGCGTTTTTAACAAGTGGAAGATAAAATGGATCATAGATGATTTGAGAAGTTAAAATGCTCGGGAATTCATGGATGAAGTAGAGAGGAAATCGGTTATGTTAGATATATTATACGAAGATAAAGATATTTTAGTTGTGGTCAAACCAGCTGGAGTTGAGTCGCAGACATCGAGACGCCTGGAGCCGGATATGGTCAGCGAGATAAAAAATTATCTCCACCGGAAGGTGCAGGAGACGAAAAAGTTATCCACAGGATTATCCCCAAAAGCGTCCACAGCCCCGGTGGATCCGTATGTTGGAGTTATCCACCGACTGGACAAGCCGGTGCGCGGTGTGATGGTATATGCCAAGAACCTGAAAGCGGCAGCGCACTTAAGCCGTCAGGTACAGGAGGGAAAACTGGAGAAAATCTATCAGGCGCTCGTATGTGGAAAACCTGTGGATAATGTGGGTAAGTACGTGGATTATCTGTTGAAAGACGGGAAAACGAATACCAGCCGGATTGTGGATAAGTCGGTCGCCGGTGCGAAACGGGCAGAGCTGGAATATCAGATATTAGAAAAAAAAGAACAGGAAGACGGTACCGTGCGTTCACTGGTGGAAATCCATCTTCACACAGGACGCCACCATCAGATACGCGTACAGTTTGCCGCGCATGGGACACCGCTCATGGGAGATACCAAGTATGGCGCACCAGCGGCTGCTTCCGTGGGACGTGCCCGTCGGGAACCGCTGGCGCTGTGCGCGGTCCGTTTATCGTTCCTTCACCCGGTGACGGGAAAAAGAATGGAGTTTTCCACCAAACCGCAATTTGTTCTGTGAGCGAACTTTTCTATAAGTCAAGAAAATAAAAGATCAAGGGTGAATAGAAGGTAAGATGTGTATATTTTTATCCAGCCTGCCCATACTAGAGTGTGTACAAAGGAAGTACGAATCATAAATGGGCAAAGTCCATGGGTAAGCCCCGGAGCGACTAAAGAGGGCTTACAAAAGAGACCGCAGGAGCCGGGAGAAGCGGGAGCTGACACCGGTTTCCTGTGGTTTTTCGTTGTCATACATCCGGAAAAAAGGGCGTGTAGGTTTAAGGAAAAGACGTTTGTTTGAATGGATGGCTGTAGAAATCATAGAACCATAACGGTGTATGGCATAAAGAAAAAATCGGGAAGGTGGAGCAGACAGATGGCACTCAGCAGAAAACAGAAAAAAGCATTTCTCACAGCAGCAGTCACGGCGGGCGTGTATTTGAGTTTCCGTTACCTGCTGCCGCTTATATTCCCATTTCTGGCAGCGTATCTGATGGCGCTGCTTCTCCAGCCATCGGCAGCATTTCTCGAAAAACGGCTGCGAATCTCCTTCCGCGGGCGCATGATCGGCGTTCCCATCGGTATGATCGGGGGCGTGGAGCTGATTTTGCTGAGCATTTTTCTGGTCGGTCTGCTGGCAGCAGGGGGACGGCGTTTCACGGAGGAGCTGGAACACTTTTTAGAAGAGCTTCCAGGACGGATGGAGGAATTGTCACTGCTCGGACAGCAATTTGAACAGTCGATCGAGCGAGTCCTTCATCTGCCTGCCGGTAAAATCGGGCAGCTCTTTCGCGGAACAGGCTTGCAGGGCGGTGGACAGGTCAAGGAGATCCTGCTGCCGCAGCTCCTTCAGAAATCAGTTCCTGCTGCGGCGGGGATTGTGCGCGCGGTTATTGTGGTTGTTTTATTTTTCATTGCCTCGATTTTGAGTTTACAGGAGATGGACGAACTGCGCCGGAGGCGGTTTGATTCGATGTTTCACCGCGAATTTTTCCTGCTCGGCAGGCGCCTTGCGGTGACAGGAAGCGCATGGCTGAAAACCCAGTCGGTCATTTTCCTGATGACTTCGGCATTTTCGATGGCGGGGCTTTTGCTGATTGGAAATCCATATTATATTCTGGGTGGAATCGGAATCGGGGTTCTGGATGCCCTGCCGATCTTCGGCGCAGGGACGGCGCTGGTGCCGTGGAGTCTTTTTCTCCTGTTTAAGCGGGAGTGGGGACACGCGCTGATTCTCTTCGGGCTGTATCTGCTCTGTTATTTTTTGCGTGAGTTCACGGAGGCGCACCTGATGGGGAAGAAAATGGGGCTGTCGCCGCTTGAAACGCTGGCGGCGATCTATGTGGGCTTGCAGCTGTTTAGTCTGTTTGGATTTCTGCTGGGTCCGATTGGGCTGTTGATTATTAAGGATTTTGTGGAGGAGTATGGGGAAGCGGACGAAGGAGCGGATGCTCATTAAGTAGGCGCTTTTAGAGGAAAAAAGAGGAAAAAAGTGGAGTATTGGTGGATGGGCGATCTGAAATTGCTTTTGAATGTGGAAATTTAAGGAGATGAAAGGATTTTTTAGAATTGCCGCGAGACAAAAGGATCATATATAATAGATAAGGAATTAAAAACGCATAAAAGTTCTGGAAAACAGCAGAGAAAGAGTTGCTGGAAGATAGCTGGATGTTAAGCTGAAATAAATATGCATATCATTTAATATGGAGGAACAAACGTGAATTTATATACAAAAGAGTCAGGCTCCGGACAGCCGATGGTGCTGCTTCACGGAAATGGAGAGGACAGCTCCTACTTTGTGAACCAGATATCCTTTTTTGAATCAAAATATCTCGTGATTGCGGTGGACACCCGTGGACATGGCAGATCTCCGCGTGGTTGTGGGACATTTACCTTGGAACGGTTTGCTGATGATTTGAAAGGATTTCTTGACCGCCGGGGACTTAGGCGGATCATTTTGCTGGGGTTCAGCGACGGCGGCAATATTGCGCTGATTTTTGCACTGAAATATCCGGGATATGTCGATCGGCTGATTTTAAATGGAGCGAACTTAAACCCGTTTGGCATGAAGCCGTCCGTGCTGGCGGATGTGGCGCGGGAGTATGTGGGAGTTGTGGGGAAGCTCTGGCTGCAGAAAAGCGGCATCGGGCAGATACGGGGAAAAATGCAGATGGCAGCAGGAAAAATGCGGACAGAAAAGCAATTTTCAAAAGAAAACGAAAAACAGAATGGACAGGAAGGACTGAATAAACAACAGAGAAGAAGCTGTCAGAAAGAAAAAATTCCTGAAAATAAGGAAAATGATCGGAAGGCAAATATACACAAAAAAGAGCTTCTATCCTTAATGTTGTATGAACCCTGGATCCGCCCTGAACTTCTCCACCGCCTGAAAATGCCCGTCCTTGTGGTAGCAGGGAGCGACGACATGATCCGCGAATGCCACACGCGCCAAATCGCACGTTCTCTGCCAAACGCAAGGATTCGGCTTTTAGAGGGCACCCATTTTATTGCAGCAGAGAACCCGGACGCATTTAACCAATGTGTTGCATCATTCCTGGAACAGACACAGGGCGGCGAGCTGGCGCAGATGAGCCGAGTCTGGGGCAGCCGGAGAGCCGGAAGGCTGGAGAAGGAGAAGATCCGTCGGGCGGCGGTGCTGGTACCTTTGATTCAGAAAGGCGGGGAGTACCACGTGGTGTTTGAGGTGCGCGCGGGAAGCTTAAAAACTCAGCCGGGCGAAATCTGTTTTCCGGGCGGTGCCGTTGAGCGGGACGAGACACCGAAGCAGGCGGCGATCCGTGAGGCGATGGAAGAACTCTTAATCAGTCGCCGCCAGATTCGCGTTATCGCGCCGTTGGATGTGCTGGAAGCACCCGGAGCGATGGAGATTTCTCCATTTTTAGGTGCGCTGCAGGGCTACCGCTGGTCATATTCCGAGGCGGAGGTCGATCATACCTTTTCTGTCCCGCTCCGCTGGTTCGCGGAACATGAACCGGAGCGATATGAAACAGAACTTGTGACCGTGCCGGAAGAGACATTCCCGTTTGAAGATGTTCCGGGCGGACGCGATTACCGCTGGCGGCGCGGACATTACGATGTCTACTTCTACCGCCGCGAGGAAGGAATCATCTGGGGGATGACGGCGAAGATTCTGCGGTCACTGGCGGAGATGTACCGGGAGGACATTTTATTAAAATAGGATTCGTAAGATAGGGATAAAAACATTATTTTTTGTTCGGACGCAACCGAGTCAGTGACGACCGAGTAAAAAATGCGAGGTATCGTCAAGACTTGTACAAGGGCGAGTTCCAGCCTTGACAAACCCGACCGATTGGCGTAAAATCATAATACTGTCAGGATTTGCGCGGCTGAGTTTGTGGATGCCGTGGAAGAAATCCAGCGTTTGATTTTAGAACATCAAACAATAAGAAACAAAACAGGCGAAGAGAGGAATCAGTAAACTTTGACACACGTCCAGAGAGAAAGCCGTATGGTGAGAGGCTTTTGTGTCCCTGAAAGTTGAACCGGCCCTGGAGCTGTGCATGAAAATGCAACGTATTTCCGGCGTTAACGGAAGTTAAGTGAGCCAGAATCGGAACGAAATTCTGGTTAAGCAGGGTGGTACCGCCGAAGTTAAGCCATTCGGTCCCTTTGATCGCAGCGATCAGCAGGGATCGGAGGGCTTTTTTATTTCTATGAAATACAAAACAACAATAAAATGTTTTTAACAAGGAGAAATGACATGGCAAAGGAAAAGAAGATGGTAGAAGCCATCACATCGATGGATGAAGATTTCGCCCAGTGGTATACGGACATCGTAAAGAAAGCAGAGCTTTCTGATTACTCCAGTGTAAAGGGCTGCATGATTATCAAACCGGCCGGATATGCGATCTGGGAGAATATCCGCAATGAACTGGACAAGCGCTTTAAGGCAACCGGCGTAGAGAACGTATATCTGCCTATGTTTATTCCGGAAAGTCTTCTGGAAAAAGAGAAAGATCACGTAGAAGGTTTCGCACCGGAAGTAGCGTGGGTGACACAGGGCGGTTTAGAGCCGTTACAGGAGAGAATGTGTGTACGTCCGACTTCCGAGACTCTGTTCTGCGATTTTTATGCACATGACGTACATTCTTACCGCGATCTGCCGAGAAACTACAACCAGTGGGCTTCGGTTGTACGTTGGGAAAAGACCACCCGTCCGTTCCTGCGTTCCAGAGAGTTCTTATGGCAGGAAGGTCATACCGCTCATGCAACCGCTGAGGAAGCACAGGAGCGTACCGAGATGATGTTAAATGTATACGCGGATCTGTGCGAGGACTTCCTGGCAATTCCGGTTATCCGCGGACGCAAGACTGACAAGGAGAAATTTGCCGGTGCAGAGGCAACCTACACGATCGAGTCCCTGATGCACGATGGCAAGGCACTGCAGTCCGGCACCAGCCACAACTTCGGCGATGGATTTGCAAAGGCATTTAACATCCAGTATCTGGATAAGGATAATAAATTAAAATACGTTCATCAGACTTCCTGGGGTATGACAACCCGTATGGTAGGCGCGATCATCATGGTTCATGGTGACAATAATGGTCTGGTTCTGCCGCCGAAGGTAGCTCCGACCCAGGTTATGATCGTTCCGATTCAGCAGGCAAAAGAGGGTGTTCTGGACAAGGCATTTGAGGTAAAAGAGGTTCTGTCCAACTTCCGTGTCAAAGTGGATGATTCCGACAAATCTCCGGGATGGAAGTTCAGCGAGTCCGAGATGCGCGGTATTCCGGTACGTGTCGAGATCGGACCGAGAGATATTGCTGAAAATCAGGCAGTTCTGGTTCGCCGTGATACGCATGAGAAGATTACGGTATCTCTGGATGAGATCGTAGCAAAGGTTGGCGAGCTTCTGGAGACGATTCACCACGATATGTTTGAGCGTGCAAAAGCACACAGAGATTCCCATACTTATGTAGCGACAACACTGGATGAGATGAAGGAGATCGCAGAAAATAAGCCAGGCTTCATCAAGGCAATGTGGTGCGGCAATCAGGAGTGCGAGGATAAACTGAAAGAAGTAGTCGGCGTAACCTCCCGCTGCATCCCGTTCAATCAGGAACATCTGGCTGACACCTGCGTATGCTGCGGCAAGCCGGCAACGAAGATGGTTTATTGGGGTAAGGCATATTAATATGATTCCAAAACGGATAGAAATGCCGGTCCAGGTCGAGGAAATCCTGGGAAAGCTGCGAGAACATGGTTACGAGGCATTTGCAGTCGGCGGCTGTGTCCGCGATGCGATCCTGGGGCGGATTCCCGGTGACTGGGATATCACGACCTCGGCGCACCCGGAGGAGGTGAAGCAGGTGTTCGGTCACACGATCGACACCGGGCTTCAGCACGGTACGGTCACGGTCATGCGTGATCATATCGGATATGAAATAACCACCTACCGGATTGACGGTGAATATGAGGATGGACGCCACCCGAAGGAAGTCGTATTTACTGCCGAACTGCGTGAGGACTTGAGACGGCGTGATTTCACGATCAATGCGATGGCATACAGCCACGAAACGGGAATTGTCGATATTTTCGGCGGGGCGGAGGATCTGGCAGCGCGCCGGATCCGCTGCGTCGGGGATGCGGGAGAACGGTTTACGGAAGATGCGCTCCGGATCCTGCGTGCCGTCCGCTTTTCGGCCCAGCTGGGATTTTCGATAGAGAAAAAGACCTGGCAGGCGCTCTGTGAGCTGGCGCCCTCCCTTGTCCATGTGAGCAAGGAACGGGTGCAGGTGGAGTTGACAAAAACACTCCTGTCCGACCGCCCGGAATTTATCTGGAAAACGGAGGCGGCAGGACTGGCACCTTACATTTCAAAGACATTTCCGGAGGTATTTGCGGCGTGGAAAAAGCGGAAAAGCTGTGCAAAGCAGAGTTTGGAAGAGAAAGTATGTTCGAAGGATGTGCCGGCTGCTGACAAGGATGCGATCAAAACGGAAACGGTAGCGCAGCAGGGGCACATGTTCGTGAAACATGAATGTGAGACAGACATGGCGGGGGAAATTTCTGCTGCTGCTGCACATCTGCCAGCAGAAAAAGCCTTGCGCTGGTCGTATTTTCTTGCCCCGTCGGGCGAGGAAACTTGTGTCCGGGTTCTGAGAGAACTCAAGATGGACAACGACACGATCGATAAGGCGAAGATTCTGAGCCGTTTTGCATTCATGCAGATGGAACCGGAGGAAAGCGCTGTCCGCCACGCGATGAGTGCGATGGAAGATACGGTCTTTGACTGGCTGCTTCTCCTTCAGGAAGTTCTGATGCCGGAGCGCATGGATGCGGTGAAAATGGTTCGCTCACTTGCAAGGCAGATCCGGGAGCGCGGTGACTGTACCCGTTTTAAAACTCTGGCGGTAACCGGAAAAGACCTGATTCAGGCAGGCATCCAGCCGGGACCGGCGCTTGGAAAAACGCTGCATCTTCTCTTTGAAAAGGTGCTGGAGAATCCGGCTTGGAATGAGAAAGAGCGGCTTCTGGCTGAGGTGGAAGTGTTGAAACAATCGCAGAATGCCAAAACCAGTAAAGCATAAGAAGATTAATAAATAAAAAGAGAAAAGAGGCAAAATCGTTTGGAACCGGCAGGACAAGCCGGACAAACGATTTTGTCTCTTTTCTCTTTTGCTTTTTTAACAACAATAGTTTCAATCAGAGGATGATTAAAAGAGTTATCCCAATTTCTTATACTCCCTGAAAAACAGCGCTGCCGTCGTCGCCACCGCAATCGTATCTGCCACCGGTTCTGCCACGAACACGCCGAATACCGGATTTGAAACGAAATGCGGCAGGATAAAGATCAGCGGAATCAAAAGCAGCACTTTCCGGAGCAATGCCAGAAAGACGGATGTTTTCGCATTTCCAAGGGCAATAAAAGTCTGCTGGCAGGCGAGCTGGACGGCAAAGAGCAGGGAAGCTGCCATATAGATCCGGAGCGCCCAGATGGTATAGCTGGCAAGGTCTGCGTCGCTGGTAAAGATGGAAATAAAAATCTGTGGAACCAGCATACATAAGAGCCAGAGCAAGGTGGAATAGCAGGCTGCCGAGCGCAGAAGCAGGTGAAACGCTTTTTTCACACGGTCGATATTTTTTGCTCCATAGTTAAAGCTGATGATCGGCTGCGCGCCCTGTGAGAGCCCCTGCAGCGGCAGCATGGAAAACTGCATGACGCTGGAAAGAATCGTCATCGCGCCGACCGCGGTATCGCCGCCATATTTCAACAGGCTGGTGTTAAAGCTGATGGACAGTGCACTTTCTGTAAATTGCATGATAAATGGCGCCAGTCCGAGCGCCAGGCATGGCAGGATAAATTTCTTCTGCGGGCGCAGGTTGCGGAGCCGTATCCGCAGGGTACTATGCGTTCCGGTCAGAAAACGCAGAATCCAGATACAGGAAATACCCTGTGAAAGGATGGTTGCAAGTGCCGCACCTCGCACATCCAGATGCAGTCCGAAGATAAAGATCGGATCGAGGATGATGTTGCAGAGAGCGCCGATGGCAACGGTAATCATGCCGGTTTTGGCATAACCCTGTGCGTTGATAAAGGCATTGAGTCCGAGCGCCATCTGGACGAAGAAAGTGCCGCAGACGTAGATTTTCATGTAGTTCCAGGCGTAGAGAATCGTCTTCTCACTGGCGCCGAACATCAGGAGGATCGGGCGCCCAAAGCCAAGAAACAGGGCGGTCAGGACGAGCGAAATGACGGTCAGCATGAAGGTACAGTTGCCGAGTACCTTTTCTGCGGAATCCTTGTCGCCTTTTCCCATCAGGATCGACGCCTGCGGGGCACCGCCCATGGCGGCGAGCGCGGCAAAAGCGGAAATGCACATGATAATTGGCATTGTGACGCCGACGCCGGTCAGGGCGCTGGGACCGATGTCCGGAATATGGCCGATGTACATGCGGTCAACCATGTTATAGAGAACGTTGATGATCTGTGCGGCAATTGCTGGGAGCGCCAGTTTAAAAAGAAGTGCCCCGATCGGCGCACTGCCGAGATCAGCTTCACGGGATGATGCTGCGCCTGAATGCGGGCGCGTATTTTCATCGTTGGAACGATGAGCGGATTGTATGGACAAAGAGAGCCCTCCTTTTCATTTATAGTAAAATATATTATTTGATTTTTTGCCTGATTGTTGGGACAAATAGCCAGACCGCTTTTTTATCCCAACGTGAATCATTGTAACATACCGTTAAAATGATGGCAATGAACAGAATTTCGTAATCACTCCACATTGGCGATTGTGTGTGATAGTTTGTGCATTGTGTTTCAAATCTGCGATATTTATGCATAAGCATATTTGTAAGCCCCCTCTCATAGGTTAGGAGTAGCAGGCTGGGTGTCTGATGTGCATATTTGCATAATCGTGTGAATGTTGCAATTAACATAGCTGTCAGCAGCTGTGGTCCGGCGTGAAAATGTGCTGTCCACATTCTTTTGGGAAATGGAAAGGCGGGCAGCCGGATAGAGGCAGGAGGGGGAAGTTGTGAACGAGAGAACAACCGAGGTGCTGGAACAGTATGAACTGGAAGTGCAGTCGAAGCGCCGTGGAAGAGGCGCGTGGATCTGCGAGACGAGTCAGGGGTTAAAACTCCTCCGGGAATATAAGGGGACCGTCAAACGTCTTGAATTTGAAGAACAAATCATGAATGTTCTGCAAAATCAGAAAACATGCCGGACCGATCAGTATATGCGGAACCGGGAGGGCGAGCTTTTGTCGGTGGCGGAGGATGGAACGCGGTGTGTTGTGAAGGAATGGTTTTCCGGGCGCGAGTGCAGTGTGCAGAGCGAGGCGGAGGTAGTCCGGGCGGTCGGGCAGATCGCGAAGCTGCACCGGACATTGCGCGGCATTGCGATCGATGAGTCGTGGAATCTGGGGTCAATTCTCACGCGTC
The DNA here is from genome assembly GCF_003477745.1 of Clostridium sp. AF35-15. Taxonomy (NCBI): domain Bacteria; kingdom Bacillati; phylum Bacillota; class Clostridia; order Eubacteriales; family Clostridiaceae; genus Clostridium; species Clostridium sp. AF35-15. The sequence continues at coordinate 143,517 of NZ_QUDY01000007.1, forward strand.
CGGCGGTGGCGGAGATGGAGCGCCACAACCGGGAACTTGTCCGTACGCGGAATTATATCCGGAAAAAACGGCGTAAATCGGATTTTGAGAGGGCAGTCAGCGGAAGCTTTGCCATCTTTTATGAGCAGGCGCAGGAAGCAGCAGGCGGGCTGAAAGCGCAGATCGAGCGGAACGGCGAGCCGGAAAACTACCTGTGTCACGGGGATCTGAACCAGCACCATATTTTATTGGCAGAAGAAAATGAGATGGCGGTGATTGAATTTAACCGGATGCACCGGGGCGTCCAGGTCGAAGACCTGTATCATTTTACGCGCAAAATATTGGAAAAGCATGGCTGGGATTTGCGTCTGGGGATGCGGCTGCTGGAGACGTATGATCGTATTCTGCCGTTGAATGCACAGGAGCGGACATACCTCTATTACCTGTTTTTATATCCGGAAAAATACTGGAAACAGTTAAATTTTTATTATAATGCAGGCAAGGCGTGGATTCCAGTCCGCAGCATTGAAAAACTGCAGAAGCTGGAAGAACAGCAGACGGCGCGGAACCTCTTTCTTGAGGCAATCCGATAAGAAATGTTGATTTACATATGCATATAAATTCTTTGGTTAAGCGTATTCGATACATCATGGAGAAACTTTGAAAAGAGAAAAAATAAAGACAAAGAATAGTAACCGAAATTCTCTTTATTTTTCAGAATAATTATACTATAATGGAGAAAAAGAAAGTCATCCTAGAAGAAAGCAGGGGGTAAGTGAATCATGAAGGATTACATGACGATTTACAAAGAATGGCTGGAAAATCCATACTTTGACGAGGCAACGAAAGAGGAATTACGCGCCATTGAGGGCGATGAAAATGAGATTAAAGAGCGTTTCTATATGGATTTGGAGTTTGGTACGGCAGGACTGCGCGGCATCATCGGTGCAGGTATTAACCGGATGAATATCTACACCGTCCGCCGTGCGACCCAGGGACTGGCAAATTACATCATCAAGCAGGGCGGCGCGGCAAAAGGCGTGGCGATCGCATTTGACTCCCGTCATATGTCCCCGGAATTTGCCGAGGAAGCAGCGCTGACACTGGCGGCAAATGGCATCAAGGCGTACCGGTTCGAGACGCTGCGCCCGACGCCGGAGCTTTCCTTTGCAGTCCGCGAGCTTGGCTGCATCGCCGGCATCAACATCACTGCCAGCCACAACCCGCCGGAGTACAACGGCTACAAGGTTTACTGGGAGGACGGCGCACAGTTTACACCGCCGCATGACAAGGGTGTGACTGAGGAAGTTATGGCGATCACCGATCTTTCCACCGTTAAGACGATGGGAGCACAAGAGGCAAAGGCAAAAGGACTCTACGAGATCATCGGTGCAGCGATCGACGACAAATATATTGCACAGGTCAAGGCACAGGTAGTCAATCAGGGCGCGATTGACCGCATGCAGGATCAGATCACGATCGTGTATACACCGCTTCACGGCACGGGCAATATCCCGGCACGCCGTGTGATGAAAGAGCTTGGATTTACCCATGTGTATGTGGTTCCGCAGCAGGAGCTTCCAGACGGCGATTTCCCGACCGTCAGCTATCCGAACCCGGAGGCAAAGGAAGCATTTGAATTGGGACTGGCCCTGGCAAAAGAGAAAAATGCAGACCTCGTTCTGGCAACCGATCCGGATGCCGATCGTCTGGGCGTGTATGTCAAAGATACCAAGTCCGGCGAATACATTCCGCTGACCGGCAATATGTCCGGCTCCCTGCTCTGCGAGTATGTGCTCAGCCAGAAACAGGCAAACGGCAAGATTCCGGCAGATGGACAGGTTGTTAAATCCATCGTTACGACGAATCTGGTAGATGCAGTTGCGAAGAATTACGGCGCAGAGCTCATCGAGGTTCTGACCGGATTTAAGTGGATCGGCAAACAGGTTCTCAAAAATGAGCAGGAAGGCAAAGGAACCTATCTGTTTGGCATGGAAGAGAGCTATGGCTGCCTGATCGGTACATACGCACGCGATAAAGATGCCATTTCCGCAACCTCAGCACTCTGCGAGGCGGCTGCTTATTACAAGGAAAAAGGCATGACGCTGTGGGATGCGATGGTCGAGATGTACGAGAAATACGGCTATTATAAAGATGAAGTGAAGTCCATCGGCTTAAAGGGCATCGAGGGACTGGCAAAAATTCAGGAGATCATGGAATATTTCCGCGCCCACACACCGTCCGATTTTGCCGGACATAAAGTGCTGGCTGTCCGCGATTACAAGGCAGATACCGTCAAGGATCTGGCAACCGGCGAGGTAAAACCGACCGGACTTCCATCCTCCAATGTTCTCTACTACGAACTGGAAGACAACGCATGGCTCTGCGTCCGCCCGTCTGGAACCGAGCCGAAGATCAAGTTCTACTACGGCGTGAAAGGTACCTCCCTGGAAGACGCGGCAGCGAAATCAGAGAAGGTAGGCGAGTCTGTGATGACGATTGTCAATGGACTGCTGTAGAAAAATAAAAAGAAGATATGAAATAAGTTCCTAAAAGAAATAGGACCATTCGTTCATGCGAAAGGTCCTATTTTTGTGCTATTTTGTTCTTTTAATTCTTTCAACGCCGCTGCAAATTTCGACGAAACCGCAGTAGGATTTCCTCTCAGCAGCCCGCGGCGGTAGAAGGCATGGAGCTTTTTAGCCGGGCGCAGGGACTGGCGGCGGTGTTTGAGTTCTTCTAACCGGGTGCTCAGGCGGGTGAGGCGGTTGTCGAAGGCGATGCGGGCATCGACTTCGGTGCGGACTTCGGCAATGCGCTCGTTGACGCGCTGTTTGGCAGCTTCGATGCGTTCTGCGTTTTCTGCTTTGGCAGCTTCGATGCGGGAGGTGGTTTCTTCTCGAACATCGGACAGGCGTTTTTCGGCGAGTGCCTTGGTCTCAGCCAGGCGCTCTTTGTGTTCGGTGGCAGCCGCCTGCAGCTGTCTGGCAGTCTCGGCGCGTGCGGTTGCCAGGCGTTCTTCGGCGTCACTGCGGACGGCGGCAAGTCTGCGGGCGGCTTCTGCCTGGGCGGCTGCCAGTTTTTCGGCTGTTTCTTCACGGGTCAGGGCGCCGCGCTCAATGGCTTCCTCACGCAGCAGCTCGATCTTGGACTGGAGCTCTTCGATATCGGCTTTGAGCTTCGTCATAGCTTCCAGCGTATGACCCAGAGCCAGGGCTGCCTTGATGGATTCGTAAGCATCGGCGGTGAAAAGAACGCTGATGACGAAATCGCAGATGAGCAGGATAACCGGAGGAACCGCAAGCACAGTGCGGGCGATCGGATCATGGATGACATCGGTCATAAAGATGGTTAAAAATCCCCACGCGATCGAGGAACTCAGGCAGATATAGCCGTGCAGCTGGAACGGCTGGCTGCTGTAATCCCAGTAGCGGACCTTGAATAGGCGTTCCATGACGGCGCCGGTGACATATTCAAGCGCCGTGGCGGCGATAAAACCGGAAATATAGACGAGCGGCAGGCTGTCCCGCACCGGCAGGGACACCCAGAGCATCATCACCGCGCCGGAACCGTAGAGCGGCAGCATCGGAAGCCGCAGAAATCCGCGGTTGACGAGCCGTTTCTGTTTCAGGGAAACATAAGTCGATTCGAAAATCCACCCTAAAAAGCAGTATACATAGAAAAAAGCTAGCCATTGGTACCAGGTATAGGTATACATAAAACCTCCTTTAGAAAATCAAGTCATTTTCTCATTGGTTGAAAAACGTATCTAAAATGAAGTTGTTTCTTATCTTACTATATAAATCTAGAAAAGTTCAAGGCATCTGGGTAAAAAAAGATAATTCCAAAATCTCCGCTTGCCACAAAAGCACGCTTCGTGTACAATAAATCGAAGTCGGCTTTGCCACAGACAGCAGGCAGACGTACAGAAAGCAAATCTTATATGAAGTGGAGTTGTTTTCCAGGATAAAATTTGCAGAAAAACAAAGAACAATTCAACAAATACAAACAATTTACAATAAAAAGAAAAATAGGAGAGGTACACACGTGAGTATACTGAATGTAGAACATTTAAGCCACGGTTTTAGTGACCGGGCGATTTTTCAGGATGTTTCGTTCCGCCTGTTAAAGGGTGAGCACATCGGTCTGATCGGTGCGAACGGCGAGGGTAAATCGACGTTTATGAATATTATTACCGGGCATATGCAGCCGGACGAGGGAAAAGTAGAGTGGTCAAAGCGGGTGCGCGTCGGCTATCTGGATCAGCACACGGTGCTGGAAAAAGGCATGACGATCCGCGAGGTTTTGAAGAGCGCATTTTCCTTCCTGTTTGAGCTGGAAGTGCAGATGAATGAAATCTGCGACCATCTGGGCGAGGCATCGGAGGATGAGATGAACGTGATGATGGAAGAGCTGGGAACGATCCAGGATCTTCTGATGAACCACGATTTTTATTCCATCGATGCGAAGGTAGAGGAAGTCGGACGTGCGCTGGGGCTGACCGATATCGGTCTGGACCGCGATGTAACGGATTTGAGCGGCGGACAGAGAACGAAGGTACTGCTCGGGAAATTGCTTCTGGAAAAGCCAGATATCTTGTTGCTGGACGAGCCGACGAACTATCTGGATGTGCAGCACATCGAGTGGCTGAAACGGTATTTGCAGGAATATGAAAATGCGTTCATCCTGATTTCACACGATGTTCCGTTCTTAAATAGCGTAGTAAATATCATTTATCATATGGAAAATCAGCGGCTTGACCGCTATGTGGGCGATTACGACAAGTTTCTCGAGGTGCACGAGGCGAAGAAAGCGCAGCTCGAGGCAGCGTATAAGCGTCAGCAGCAGGAGATCGCGCAGCTGCAGGATTTTGTGGCACGTAATAAAGCGCGTGTTTCCACGCGAAATATGGCGATGTCCCGCCAGAAAAAGCTGGATAAAATGGATGTGATCGAACTGGCGAAGGAAAAACCGAAGCCAGAGTTCAACTTCCTGGAGGCGAGAGCCTCCGGAAAATGTATTTTTGAGACGGAGGATCTGGTAATCGGTTACGACGAGCCACTGTCCCGTCCGCTGAACCTCTATATGGAGCGCGGCGAGAAGATTGCGATGGTCGGTGCCAACGGAATTGGAAAGACGACGCTTTTAAAGAGTATTTTAGGTTTGATTCCAGCAGTGTCCGGCAAGGTGACGCTGGGCGATTATCTCTCCATCGGCTATTTCGAACAGGAGATGGCGCCGGGCAATACGACGACCTGCATCGATGAGATCTGGAAAGAATTTCCGTCCTACACCCAGTACCAGGTGCGTTCCGCACTGGCAAAATGCGGTCTGACGACCCAGCACATCGAGAGCCAGGTGCGCGTGCTCAGCGGTGGCGAGCAGGCAAAAGTGCGCCTGTGTAAGCTGATCAACCGCGAGACGAACCTTCTGCTTCTCGACGAGCCGACGAACCATCTGGACGTTGAGGCGAAGGAGGAGTTAAAGCGTGCGCTGGCGGCGTACAAAGGAAATATCCTTCTGATCTGCCATGAACCGGATTTCTATGAGGGATTCGCAACGAAGGTCTGGGACTGCAGTGAGTGGAGTCTGAAAATATAAGAAAAAAATGTTTTTGAGCGTACCCCAACATTCAGTATAGAGCTCTTTTTTTAGGTGTCTGGCACTGACAAAAAACAGGAACGCCATCGGCTGAGAGTCCGATGGCGTTCCTGTTTTTCTTAAATTGGGAATGGTAGGTATATATAAAAAAGAAATTGGCTTAGGGGGGCCGGACGATTTGTATCGTCCGGTATGAGTATGAAAAAGCTTTTTTATTTCAAGTAACACTTGAAACAAAGGCCTGTTACCCTTTCGGATAACATACTTGTATTATAGGAGAAACTTGTGACTAAAATATGTCCCTTTCATAAAAAAAATATAAAGTCCATAAAAAAATAAAAACCTCTTTCAAAAGAATCGAAAGTTGTATATAATAGTAAGTGGTATAGTCCGCTCTAAAACAATGCGCGGGCTGGATGACAGCGAAAAAAGCTGAAATAAAGAAGATAAAATACAATGAAACTCATAGATTTATGTACTCAAGAGTGCATATTCAGAGCAGGAGGAAAACAACTATGTTGATGTCCAATGATATTGGTATCGATCTGGGTACAGCCAGCATCCTTGTATATATCAAGGGAAAAGGTGTCGTACTGAAAGAGCCGTCCGTAGTGGCGATCGATCGGGATACGAATAAGATCATGGCGATCGGCGAGGAAGCCCGCCTGATGATCGGCAGAACCCCTGGCAATATCGTAGCGGTCCGTCCGTTGCGCCAGGGGGTTATTTCAGATTATACAGTGACAGAGAAGATGATGAAATATTTCATCAACAAGGCAGTCGGCAAGAAGACACTCCGCAAGCCGCGTATCAGCGTCTGCATCCCGAGCGGTGCGACCGAGGTAGAGCGCAAGGCGGTTGAGGATGCGACTTACCAGGCTGGCGCACGCGAGGTTTCGATCATCGAGGAGCCGGTAGCAGCTGCGATCGGCGCTGGTATCGATATTTCCAAGGCGTGCGGCAACATGATCGTAGATATTGGTGGTGGTACGGCAGATATCGCCGTTATTTCTCTGGGCGGTACCGTAGTCAGCACTTCTATTAAAGTGGCTGGTGATGACTTCGACGAGGCACTGGTCCGTTACATGAGAAAGAAACACAATCTTTTGATCGGTGAGAGAACCGCTGAGGAGATCAAGATAAATATCGGTGCGGCATACCGCCGTCCGGAGGTAATCACGATGGAAGTGCGCGGACGAAATCTGGTTACCGGACTTCCGAAGACGATCGTTGTCACATCCGATGAGACGCTGGAAGCGCTGCGCGAGCCGGCACTCCAGATTGTAGATGCCGTTCACAACGTACTCGAGCGGACGCCGCCGGAATTGGCAGCCGACATTTTTGACCGTGGTATCGTACTGACAGGCGGCGGCGCACTGTTAAGCGGTCTGGATGCCCTGATCGAGGAGAAAACTGGCATTTCCACGATGATCGCAGAGGATCCGCTGACCGCAGTTGCGATCGGAACGGGTAAGTTTATCGAGTTCGCACACGGTGAGAAGAAAAACTACGATTAAAGAGAACCGCCGGAAGGCGGATAGCATAAAAATATGGCAGCAGTTAAAGGATATATTGAAAAAATAAAATACCGCAATGAGGACAATGGCTATACGGTTCTCTCTATCAGCGGCTTGGACGACGGGGAGGAATATGTGCTGGTTGGCACTTTTTCCTACATCGCAGAGGGCGAGATGATCGAGGCGAGCGGGCGTATGACCGAGCATCCGATTTACGGGGAACAGATGGCGGTGGAAAGCTATGAGCTGAAAGCGCCTGAGGATACTGTTTCCATGGAACGATATTTAGGCTCCGGCGCCATCAAAGGCGTCGGGGCTGCTTTAGCTTCCAGGATTGTTAAAAAATTTAAGGCGGACACATTCCGCATCATGGAAGAAGAGCCGGAACGCCTCGCGGAGGTCAAGGGAATCAGTGAAAAAATGGCGATGTCCATCGGTGAACAGGTCGAGGAAAAGCGTGATATGCGCCAGGCGATGATGTTTCTGCAAAATTATGGCATTTCCATCAATCTGGCGGTTAAAATCTACCAGGAATACGGTCCGGCAATGTACACGATTCTCCAGAACAATCCGTATAAGCTGGCGGACGATATTCCGGGCGTCGGTTTTAAGATGGCAGACGAGATCGCGGCGAAGATAGGAATCGTGGCAGATTCGGATTTCCGCATCAAGAGCGGCATCCTGTATACACTCTATCAGGCGACGGCGAACGGGCACACATACCTGCCGGAGGACGAGCTGGCGGATCGGGCGGCAAAGCTTCTACAGGTTGAGATTTCCGAGATTGACAAGCATCTGATGGATATGCAGATGGATAAACGGCTGGTGATCCGGGAGAGGAAAAAGCAGAAAACAGCAGAAATGGATGTTTTTGTTCAGGCGGAATCGGCAGTGTCGGGGCAGATGCAGCCGCAGCCAGATGTTTTGGGTGAACCGAATGCATCAAATGTATCAAATATAGCAAACGCCCCGGAACGCGCCGTTTATGCATCACACTACTATTATACCGAGCTAAACACCGCCCGCATGCTGCACGACTTAAACATCACTGGTTCCGAATCGGAAGAACAGATTCGGAAAAGTCTGGCAGTCATCCAGAAAGAGGAACAGATCGAGCTGGATGAACTGCAGATCCGCGCGGTGATTGAGGCGGTCAACTGCGGACTTTTGGTAATCACGGGCGGTCCGGGTACCGGAAAAACGACGACGATCAACACGATCATTCGGTATTTTGAAAAGGGAGACATGGATATCCTGCTGGCAGCCCCGACCGGACGCGCAGCAAAAAGGATGACCGAGGCGACAGGCTATGAGGCGAAGACGATTCACCGCCTGTTAGAGCTGACGGGAATGCCAGAGGAGGATGAGAAGAGCCGGACGACTTCGATGCATTTTGAGCGGAACGAGGACAATCCGCTGGAAGCTGATGTCATCATTATCGATGAAATGTCGATGGTGGATATCAATCTGATGCATTCGCTGCTCCGGGCGGTCAATGTCGGCACACGTCTGATTCTGGTAGGTGATGTGGATCAGCTTCCGAGCGTCGGACCGGGCAATGTCCTGCGTGATATCATCGAGTCAGAGTGTTTCCATGTGGTAAAGCTAACCCGGATTTTCCGGCAGGCGGCGCAGAGCGATATTATCGTCAACGCCCACCGCATCAATGCCGGAGAGCGCATTCCGATTGGAAAGTCAAGCAGGGATTTCCTCTTTATAAAGCGTGATGATCCGAATGCGATCATCAATGCAATGATCACGCTGGTACGTGAAAAACTGCCGAATTACGTCCATGCCGATTTGTTTGAGGTACAGGTCATGACGCCGATGCGGAAGGGAGTGCTGGGATCGATACGGTTAAATTCCATTTTGCAGGAATTTTTAAATCCGCCATCGGCAGAAAAGGCGGAAAAAGAGTATGGCGAGACGACGTTTCGTGTGGGCGACAAGGTCATGCAGATCAAGAACAATTACCAGATTGAGTGGACCTCCTACAACCGCAGCGGCATCCCGGTGGACAAGGGAGCCGGCGTGTTCAACGGGGATCCTGGGCGCATCCGCGAGATCAATACCTTTGCGGAGCTGGTAACCGTGGAGTATGATGAGGGAAAACGTGTCGAGTACAGCTTCAAGCAGCTGGAGGAGCTGGAATTGGCATATGCGATCACGATCCACAAGTCGCAGGGAAGCGAGTATCCGGCGGTCGTGATTCCGGTCTGGAGCGGACCGCAGATGCTGATGACGCGGAATCTGATTTACACGGCGGTTACAAGGGCAAGAGCCTGTGTCTGCCTGGTCGGTGTCCCGTATGTGTTTCAGCAGATGGTGGACAATGCGATGGAACAGAAGCGCTATTCGGGACTGCGCGACCGCATTGAAGAAATTATGGAGACATTGTGATAAAAAATATAAAATGGAATCAATTCCCCCGCGCCGCTCTGGATGCGCTATATCCAAGGCGCTGCCCGGTCTGCGGGGAGATCGTGACGCCGAAGGGCGGGCTTATCTGTCCTTCGTGTCTTTTGAGGCTTTCGCCTGTCAAATCGCCGGTTTGTCAGAAATGTGGAAAAGAAGTTTGGAGTGAAGAAATCGAATATTGTCCAGACTGTGTGAAACACCGCCGGTCATTTGCGCGTGGGATGGCACTCTTTAACTATACGGAGGAAGCTGCGCGCTCGATGGCAGCGGTTAAATATAAAAATAAGAGGGAATATCTCGATTTTTATGCCGAAGCTGCAGCGGAAAAGCTGAGGCAGCATGAAAATCGGGAGGAGTGGCAGTTTGACGGTCTGGTTCCCGTTCCGGTCCACCCGGCGCGGAAACGGAAACGTGGTTTCAATCAGGCGGAGGTTCTGGCAAAGCGGATGGGCGAGCGGCTGGAAATGCCGGTGTGCCCGGAATTTTTATATCGGATACGAAATACAGAACCCCTGAAAGAGCTGAATCCAGATGAACGGCTCCGGAATTTACAGCAGGCGTTTCAGGCAGATGCGGAGGCAATCCGGGCAAGTGGTGTGCAAAACGTGCTTCTCGTGGATGATATTTATACGACCGGCAGCACGGCGGAAGCGTGTACCCGGGCGCTTCTGTCTGCGGGGATCGAAAAAGTCTGTTTTTTTGCTGTTTGTATTGGACAAGGACGCTAAAGTGGGATATGATAGAGAAGATAGGCAGAGGGAAGCCTTATAAGTGGAAATACTCCGGCATTTCTGGATGAAAAGAATAGTAGAAAGCATTTGAATCTAAAAGTTTGCGGGAGAGGCAAAAGGAGGTTCAGGAGACGGAAGGAATGCGGGGGGAGATTTCAAGTAAGAAAGAAAAGGAGTAAAAAGAATGCAGGAATTTGAATATCGCCTGGAAAAGGAAGATTATAAAAACTGGATTCACTGGAACGTGCTTAAGCATGAGTCCAAGAAAATGAAGATGGTGTCGGCACTCTTATATGTCGCATTTTTAGCTCTCTTTCTGGGAAAAAATGTGATGCAGGCAAAGGGCAATCTGGTTCTTCTTGTACCGTCCATCGTGATAGCGGTGCTGGTCGGCATCGGCATGTTTTACATGATTTCAAACCAGAACCAGGAGCGTATGATCTGGAAACGGAGCGGACTTAAAAATTTGGAAAAGACGGGCAATTTCCCAGTCGTACATCTGACGCTGGATGAGAAGACACTGACCATGACGGTTGCGGCACAGGAGATGACCAAGACTTACAGCTACAGCGACATTGAGCAGATGGTTGAGATTGAGCGGATGTATCTGCTTGAGACGAACGAGAAAACCTGGCAGTTTATCGCCAAGTCGGCATTTTCCAGCGAGGAAGAGCAAAAGCAGTTTGAGACATTCATGAATGAAAAGCTTGCGGATGCCAAGGAAAACCCGGAAGAATATCCATCCGTGACAAAAAATCCGGAAAATGCGGAGAACCAGGAGGGCGGCGCCCTGCATCAGAACGCCGCGCTTGAGGATGATGTTGTGGAAGCTGATGAGCCGGAGATCACCCGCGTGGATACAAGCCATATGGGTAAGATTGGAAAAATGGCGCATTTTATCGGAAGCCAGGCGGCAGATGAGGAAGAAACCGATGAGTAAACGTTTCTGATTGTTTTATAGCATCATTGTAAGTCCTGATAATGTGAAATACGAGGCGCGGGCAGAATCTGGTTCCAGCCTGCACTAAGTGAAAACGATATCTATAATATAAAAGAGGCGGCGAATGTCGGCAAGTTATTGCTTGACGCGCCGCTTCTTTTATGATATAGTAGACGGGCGAATGGAAGAACATAGGTCTTTTTTTTATGCTCAAAAACCAGATTTCCGGTTGGAGAGTGGAAAGATCGCATACTAAGAAAAATGGAGGTGGAAGTTGTGCGTACAAGAATTACACTGGCATGCACAGAATGCAAGCAGCGCAATTACAACATGACCAAGGATAAGAAAACTCATCCGGACAGAATGGAAACCAAAAAGTACTGCAGATTCTGTAAGACACACACGTTACACAAAGAGACGAAGTAAGAGTAACTGGTTGGTTCTGCGCGATCGGGCATCTGCCTGAGCGCTTTGGAGGACAAAAATGGGTGATACAGAAAATACCAAAAAAGCTCCTAAAAAGAGTTTCTGGAAAGGTCTAAAAGCTGAGTACAAAAGGATCATCTGGCCTGACAAAGAGACAGTTACGAAGCAGACTGGAGCGGTCATCGCCGTTTCCGTTGCGCTGGGACTTATCATTGCGGCTCTTGACACGGCAATCGTGTTTGGACTGCACTTCGTTATGTAAAGGCAAAGGTGAGAAATATGGCAGAAGCAAATTGGTATGTAGTGCATACTTATTCCGGCTATGAAAACAAAGTAAAGGTTGACATCGAAAAGACGATCGAGAACCGGAACCTTCAGGATCAGATCTTAGAGGTTTCCGTGCCGATGCAGGAAGTTATCGAAGTCAAGAATGGAGCCAATAAACAGGTTGCCAAGAAGATGTTTCCCGGATACGTACTGATCAACATGGTTATGAATGATGATACCTGGTACGTAGTACGCAACACCCGCGGAGTGACCGGGTTTGTTGGTCCGGGCTCCAAACCGGTTCCTTTGACGGAAGAGGAGATGGCCGGTCTCGGATTTAAGGAAACCGGCGTTGTTGTTGACTTTGAGGTCGGCGACACGGTTGTTGTAACGACAGGGGCATGGAAAGATACCGTTGGTGTTATCGAGTCCATCAACGAGGAAAGACAGACCCTGACGATTCGTGTAGAACTGTTTGGCCGTGAGACACCGGTTGAACTGAACTTCACAGAGATCAAGAAGATGATGTAAAGAGGTTCATTTATGAGCCTGTGGGAGGGAAATCCCCGCAATTACCACAATTTATAGGAGGTGCCAACAATGGCAAAGAAAGTTACAGGATATATTAAATTACAGATTCCTGCTGGAAAGGCTACACCAGCTCCGCCAGTAGGTCCGGCTCTTGGACAGCACGGTGTAAACATCGTACAGTTCACGAAAGAGTTCAACGCTAAGACAGCAGACCAGGGCGATATGATCATCCCGGTTGTTATTACTGTATATGCTGACAGAAGCTTCAGCTTCATCACAAAGACTCCGCCGGCTGCCGTTTTGTTAAAGAAAGCTTGCAAGATTAAATCCGGTTCCGCTACACCGAACAAGACTAAGGTAGCTAGCATCTCGAAAGAGGATCTGCAGAAGATCGCAGAATTAAAGATGCCTGACTTAAATGCAGCAAGCCTTGAAGCTGCTATGAGCATGATCGCTGGTACAGCAAGAAGTATGGGTATCACAGTTGCCGAGTAATTTTCGGGATGTTTATCAGTAACGTGGGAGGGAATTCCCCGACAATACCACTAGGAGGTTTTTTATAATGAAAAGAGGAAAAAGATACGTAGAGGCTGCTAAATTAGTAGATCGCGCAAGCCTTTATGAAGCTGCAGATGCCATCTCCATCGTGAAGAAGGCTGCAGGTGCTAAATTCGATGAAACCGTAGAACTTCATATCAGAACTGGTTGTGACGGCCGTCATGCTGATCAGCAGATCCGTGGTGCAGTTGTACTGCCGCACGGAACTGGTAAGACCGTTCGTATCCTTGTATTTGCTAAGGGACCGAAGGCAGAAGAGGCTCAGGCTGCAGGCGCAGATTTCGTAGGCGCTGAGGAGCTGATCCCGAAGATCCAGAACGAGGGATGGTTAGACTTCGACGTAGTAGTAGCTACTCCGGACATGATGGGCGTTGTAGGACGTCTTGGTCGTGTACTTGGACCGAAGGGCTTAATGCCGAACCCGAAGGCTGGTACTGTTACTATGGATGTAACCAAAGCTATCAATGATATCAAAGCCGGTAAGATCGAGTACAGACTTGATAAGACTAACATTATCCACGTGCCAGTAGGTAAAGCTTCCTTCACAGAGGAGCAGTTAGCGGACAACTTCCAGACGCTTATTGACGCTATCCTGAAGGCAAAACCAGCTACCTTAAAGGGCGCTTACTTAAAGAGCGTAACCATGACTTCTACCATGGGCCCGGGCGTTAAGCTGAACGTAGGTAAGCTGATTGGCTAATCAGAAGACGTTATAGAATCAAGAGGATGAGGGACTTTTGGGTCTTTCGTCCTCGTTTTTTCGATTGTCGAAAAAATATAAATAAAGTCAAAAAAACAGTTGACTTTATACTTTAGTAGTGATAAAATATGTTCTGTTGCCGCTGAGAAAGCGGAAACGAAAATTAAAGAGTCAAGACGCACAGATGATTGTGAAAACTTTCAAAAAGAGAGTGAAAAAGTCCTTGACAAAAATGAATACCCATTATATAATGGCTAAGCACATTTTTGGAGAGATATCGAAGCGGTCATAACGAGGCGGTCTTGAAAACCGTTTGTCCGAAAGGGCGCGTGGGTTCGAATCCCACTCTCTCCGTTTCAAAAACGGTTATTAATTTCATAAGATATGAAAATCAACCTGCAGAAGTACCCAAGAGGTTGAAGGGGCTCCCCTGGAAAGGGAGTAGGTCGTTAGTAGCGGCGCGAGGGTTCAAATCCCTCCTTCTGCGTTCGGTGCGAAAGCATCAGGAACCTTGAAAACTGAACAGTATGTAAAACCCTGAAAATTCTAAGAACAAAGGCTTTTGGTTAAGCCTTGAAGTTCAAGAGAACAT